>NZ_CP054044.1:618177-927265 GCF_013282745.1 Yersinia bercovieri ATCC 43970 | reverse complement strand
AGCCAAACGAGGGATTGTTGGCAATATCTACAAAGGTCGAGTCAGCCGGGTGTTACCGGGGATGCAAGCGGCTTTTGTCGATATAGGTCTGGAGAAGGCCGCCTTCCTCCATGCTTCCGATATCATGCCCCACACCGAATGCGTGGCCGGGGATGAGCAGAAAAATTTCAATGTGCGCGATATTGCTGAACTGGTTCGCCAGGGGCAGGATTTAATGGTGCAGGTGGTGAAAGATCCCCTCGGCACCAAAGGCGCTCGTTTAACCACCGATATCACCCTGCCTTCGCGCTATTTGGTGTTGATGCCGGGTGCCGCCCATGTTGGCGTTTCCCAGCGCATTGAGAGTGAAGTTGAGCGCGAGCGGTTGAAAAAAACCGTGGCAGCCTATTGCGACGAGCAAGGCGGTTTTATCATCCGCACGGCTGCTGAAGGCATTGGTGAAGAGGAGTTATCGGCTGATGCGGCGTTTCTCAAACGCTTGTGGACGAAGGTTCAGGAGCGCAAAAAACGCAATATCACCAAATATAAGCTGTATGGCGAGATGGCACTGGCACAGCGCGTGTTACGTGACTTTGCTGGCGCTGCGCTGGATAAAATTCGCGTCGACTCCAAACTGACTTACGATTTGCTGGTTGAATTTACCAGCGAATATATTCCGGAAATGACCGAAAAACTGGAGTTGTACGCCGGTAAGCAACCGATTTTTGATCTCTACGATGTCGAAAACGAAATTCAGCGCTCATTAGAACGTAAAGTTGAATTGAAATCAGGCGGTTACCTGATTATTGACCAGACAGAAGCCATGACCACCGTGGATATCAACACCGGTGCATTTGTCGGTCACCGCAATCTTGACGAAACCATTTTCAATACCAATATTGAGGCCACTCAGGCTATCGCCCGCCAGCTGCGGATGCGCAATCTGGGGGGGATTATCATTATTGATTTCATTGATATGAGCAACGAAGAACATCGTCGACGTGTATTGCATTCACTGGAACAGGCCCTGAGTAAAGATCGGGTAAAAACCAGTATTAATGGTTTCTCTCAGCTAGGCTTAGTCGAAATGACGCGCAAGCGCACGCGGGAGAGCATTGAGCACGTTTTATGCAATGAGTGCCCGACTTGCCGTGGCCGTGGCACGGTGAAATCAGTGGAAACCGTGTGCTACGAAATCTTGCGCGAAATTGTCCGTGTTCACCACGCTTATGATTCTGATCGCTTCCTGGTCTATGCTTCTCCAGCGGTGGGAGAAGCGCTGAAAGGCGAAGAGTCCCATGCCCTGGCCGAGGTGGAAATTTTCGTCGGCAAGCAGGTCAAAGTTCAGATTGAACCACTGTATAACCAAGAACAGTTTGATGTGGTGATGATGTAAGAGCCATCTAGCCTTACATGGGATAGGTGCGATTAAGATCTGCTGCTAGCTCTGCTGCGGATCGCAAGGAGAGATGTGTGAGGCGACTGCCCAGGATAATGTTCGCGACAGGCGCCACAATAATTGTTGTGGTGGCGCTGTTGGTCAGTGGGCTACGCATGATGCTGCCTCTTATCAACGATTATCGTCCGCAAATCGTGGCCAAAGTTCAGTCCATCAGCGGGATCCCACTGGAGGTGGGGTTCATGCAGGGGACGTGGGAAACCTTTGGCCCGACGCTGGAATTGCGTGATATTAGCGCTAAATTGCCGCAAGCCAACTGGCAGGTGCAACGGGTGACCCTTGCGCTCGATATATGGCAGTCATTGCTACACTGGCGCTGGCAGTTCCGCGATATGACCTTTTATCAGTTGCAGCTTGACCTGAATACCACGCTGGATGCGCAGCAAAACAGCAGCCGCAATCTTGAAACCGGTAATATCACCGATATATTCCTGCGCCAGTTGGATCATTTCGACCTGCGCAACAGCCGTGTTTCCTTCCTCACTCCCTCTGGCCCCCGTGCCGAATTAGAGATCCCGCAACTCACCTGGCTTAACTCCCGTAACCGGCACCGCGCCGAGGGGCAAATTAGCCTTTCGACCATTAATGGTCAGCACGGCGTGGTGATGGTGCGGATGGATCTACATGATAATCAGGGAATTTTAAATAATGGCACGGTTTATCTGCAGGCCGATAATATCGACCTAAAGCCGTGGATTAGCCGCTGGTTGCACAATAATACCGGGCTGGATAGTGCTGAATTCAGTTTGGCGGCCTGGCTGAGCATTAAAAGTGGCGAGATCTACAGTGGCAATGTTCTGCTCAGTCAGGGGCAAGCCAATTGGATGGTCGGTGACCAAAGCCATCAGCTCGCGGTAGACAATTTGGTGTTGGAAGGCCGCCGTCAGGGCAATGGCTGGCAAATTGATGCGCCACAATTGAGTCTGAAAACCGATGGGCAATCTTGGCCGAAAGGGCAACTCTCGGCGCTATGGCTACCTGAAAATACTCAATTCATTGGCCCAGACCAATCCCAAGAATTACGCATTCGCGCCACCAATATTCAGCTAGAACGTGTAGGGCCGCTATTACCCACACTGTCACTGTTTACCCCTGAATTAATGAATCGCTGGGCAGATTTGCGTCCGCAAGGCATTGTTGAGGCGCTGGCATTAGACATTCCTATCAGCCAGCCGCAAAAGAGCCGTTTTCAAGCCAAATGGCACGATATCAGCTGGCAGCACTGGAAACTGCTGCCAGGCGTGAATAACTTCGCCGGCGCATTAAGTGGTTCTGTTGAGCAGGGGCAGCTAGATATTAGCCTTAAAAACAGCACATTACCTTATGGCGATATGTTCCGTGCGCCATTGGAAGTGAGTCAGGCCAGCGGGGCCGTGAACTGGCGGATTGATGATCAAGGTTGGGAGCTGTGGGGTGACCAACTGGATGTTAGGGCGAAATCGTTGTGGGGTAACGGCAGTTTTCACTATCAACAGCCTGATAAAGGGCAACCGTGGCTTAAAATCCTGACCGGCATCCGCCTGTATGATGCCACCGATGCCTGGCGTTACTTCCCGGAACCCCTGATGGGCAAGAAGCTGGTGGATTATCTGACCGAGGCGTTACAGGGCGGGCAGGTAGACAACGCCACGCTGGTCTATAATGGCAATCCTCATGATTTCCCTTATAAACATAAAGAGGGGCAGTTCCAGGTCTATGTGCCGCTGCGTAACGCCACCTTCGAGTTCCAACCGGATTGGCCTGCATTAGAGAATTTAGCCATCGACCTGAATTTCCTCAATGAAGGTCTGTGGATGGACGCCCCCCATGCGATGTTAGGTAAGGTCACTGGCAGCAATATCAGCGCCATCATTCCCGATTATCTGAAAGAAAAGCTCTATGTCGATGCCGAGGTGGCTGGCGAAGGGCGCGATGTTCACGACTACTTTACCAAGACGCCGCTCAATGATTCGGTCGCTGAAACACTGGAGGAGTTACAGGTGGGGGGTAAGGTTAGTGGGCGCTTACACCTAGATATTCCATTGGAAGAGAACCACATTACGCACGCCAGTGGCGAAGTGACGCTGAATAATAACACCCTGTTGGTGAAGCCGCTGAAAAGCCAACTGGAGAATATCAGCGGCAAGTTCCGCTTCAATGATGGCAATCTCGATAGCGATAGCTTATCAGCCAACTGGTTCGGGCAGCCGCTAACAGTTAATTTCACCACCGAAGAGCAGCCAAAGAACTTTTTGGTGAATGTTGGGTTAGATGGCGACTGGCTGCCGGCTAAATTACCGGGGGTGCCGAGTGATGTGGCTACATTGCTCAGTGGCAGTGCCAATTGGCAAGGCAAAGTGGTGGTGCAATTACCGAAAAATGGTCAGCCGGATTACAAAATAGATGTCACGGCGGATCTAAAAAAAGTGAGCAGTCACTTACCTCCGCCGCTAGATAAATCAAGTGGTCAGGCGCTTCCGCTTCATGTGCAGGCCATCGGCGGACTGGATTCATTTACTCTGTCGGGCAGTGCCGGGAGTCATAACCATTTCAATAGCCAATGGTTGCTGCTAAAAGATAACGTTGAGCTGACGCGTGCTATTTGGCAAAGCGCTAATCAGAAAACGGATAGCAAAAAAGCCCCGCCTTTGCCGGATGAGAAAGGTTTGGTGCTCAAATTACCGCCATTGGATGGTGAGCGCTGGCTGGCCTTGCTGGCACCGGAGTTGGCAACAGTGAGTGCGCCTTTTGCCTCATCTGCGCAACCTAAAATCAAGGGCAGCAGTGCCAATGTGATTCTCCCTAAGCGGCTGAGATTAGAGACACCACAATTATTGGTTGGTGGGCAGGCCTGGCATCAACTGACATTGCTGATCGAACCACTAATCACCGGCACCAAAGTCACGGCAAAAGGTGAGGAGGTCGCGGGTAGCCTGCTAATGGAAGAGCATGGGCCATGGCATGCCAATATTGATTATCTCTATTACAACCCTCAATGGATGGCGAGCGAGGCGCAAGATCCGTTAGCGCAAGCGGCATTGCAGCCGCCAGAAAGCCCCAGTAAAATCTCGTTCCGCGATTGGCCAGCACTGCAATTGCGTTGTAAAGCTTGCTGGATTTTGGGGCAAAATATTGGGCGGATTAACGCCGATTTGACACCTAAAGGCGATATTTTGATGCTGACCAACGGCCTGATTGAAGCGGGTAACGGGCGGGCCAAAATGAGCGGGCAGTGGCAACAAGATAGCTCTGGCGATAAGACCACGTTCAATGTTGCACTGACTGGGCCAAAAATCGATGACACTATCTTGTTCTTTGGTCTGACGACACCAATAAAAGATGCCTCGTTTGATATCAATGCCGACTTAAACTGGCGCGGGGTGCCGTGGCAGCCACAGATTAATAGCTTAAACGGGACGTTAAAGAGTAGATTGGGACGAGGGCTGTTGACGGATCTTGGCGGCGGGCGCGCAGGCCAGCTACTGCGGCTGGTCAGCTTCGACGCACTATTACGTAAGCTCCAGCTCGACTTTAGTGATACGTTTAGTCGTGACTTCGCGTTTGATTCTATTCGCGGCACCGCCAATATCAAAAATGGCGTCATGCACACCAATGATTTAGTGGTGGATGGATTAGCCGCCGACATTGCCATGAGCGGTAATGTGGACTTGGTTAAACGCCAGATCGCCATGGAAGCGGTTATCACGCCAGAGATTTCGGCGACCGTCGGTGTCGCCACCGCCTTTGCGATAAACCCAGTGGTGGGGGCTGCGGTATTTGCCGCCTCGAAGATTTTAGGCCCATTATGGAGCAAGGTTTCGCTGATTCGCTACCAAATCACCGGTAGTTTGGACCAGCCGACCATCCATGAAGTATTACGCCAGTTAAAGGAGAGTAAGGCGCCATGAAAAATGCCAATGTTGCATTATTACAGTTATGTAGTGGTGAAAATACCCGTGATAATCTGGCTCAAATTGAGCAGCAGATCAAACAGTTAAACTCGGGTATTAAGCTGGTTCTGACGCCGGAAAATGCACTGTTATTTGCTAATGCCGCCTCTTATCGTCACCATGCAGAGCAGCACAACGACGGGCCATTGCAACAAGAAGTGCGTGAGATGGCGCGCCGCTATGGTGTCTGGATCCAAATCGGCTCGATGCCGATGATAAGCCGTGAGTCACCGGACCTTATCACCACCAGTAGCTTGCTGTTTGATGACCAGGGTGAGCTAAAAGCTCGCTATGATAAAATTCATATGTTTGATGTGGATATCAACGATATGCATGGCCGTTATCGAGAGTCGGATACCTATCAGGCAGGGCAGGAAACCACGGTGGTGGAGACCCCTGTAGGCCGCTTAGGTATGACGGTGTGCTATGACTTGCGTTTCCCTGGCTTGTTCCAGGCTTTACGCGCGCAGGGCGCGGAGATTATTACCGTCCCGGCGGCCTTTACCCAAATGACCGGTGAAGCTCACTGGGAGATATTATTGCGCGCGCGGGCGATTGAGAACCAGTGCGTGATCTTGGCGGCCGCTCAGGTAGGGCGGCACGGTGCCACCCGTCGCACTTGGGGCCACACGATGGCGGTCGATGCCTGGGGCAAAATATTGGGGCAGAACCCCGATGCGGTGGCTGCCTTAAAAGTAAAAATTGATACCACAGGTTTGAAAACCATCCGTAATCAAATGCCGGTATTGCAGCACAATCGCTTTTTAGCGCCGCTGGTGCCGTCATCGCATAAACCATCATCTAATTAAAGAGTGAAAACTATGAGCCTCTCGTTTGTCAGTGAGCAGTTACTCGCTGCTAACAAGCTGAACCATCAGGACTTGTTCTCAGTGTTGGGGCAGTTGGCTGAACGCCGCCTCGATTATGCTGACCTGTATTTCCAGTCCAGCTACCACGAGGCATGGGTGTTGGAAGACAGCATCATCAAAGATGGCTCTTACAATATTGACCAGGGCGTGGGTGTGCGTGCGGTCAGCGGTGAAAAAACCGGTTTTGCTTATGCCGACCAAATCACCCTGAACGCCTTGCAGCAAAGCGCCCATGCTGCGCGCAGTATTGTGCGCGATATTGGCAATGGCAAAGTTCATACACTGGGTGAGGTGCCTTACCAGGCGCTCTATCCGCTGCTAGACCCCCTGCAGAGCTTGTCGCGGGAGGACAAAATCGCGCTGTTGCATCGCGTCGATAAAGTCGCTCGCGCCGCCGATAAGCGGGTGCAGGAAGTGAGCGCTAGCTTAACTGGCATCTATGAGCAGGTGCTGGTGGCGGCCACTGACGGCACGCTGGCCGCCGATGTGCGCCCATTGGTGCGCTTGTCAGTCAGCGTATTGGTGGAAGAGAACGGCAAACGCGAACGCGGTGCCAGCGGTGGCGGTGGTCGTTTCGGCTATGACTACTTCCTGGAAACTGTTGACGGTGAAGTGCGGGCAGATAACTTTGCCAATGAAGCGGTCAGAATGGCGCTAGTTAACCTTTCCGCCATAGCTGCTCCTGCCGGTGCCATGCCAGTGGTATTAGGTGCCGGCTGGCCGGGTGTGCTGTTGCATGAAGCGGTTGGTCATGGTTTAGAGGGCGATTTCAACCGCCGTGGCAGTTCTGTCTTTAGTGGGCAGATGGGTAAGCTGGTGGCTTCCGAGCTGTGTACCGTGGTGGACGATGGCACCATGCAAGGCCGCCGTGGCTCACTGGCTATTGACGATGAAGGTGTACCGGGCCAATACAACGTATTGATCGAAAACGGTATTCTGAAAGGCTATATGCAGGATAAGTTGAACGCGCGCCTAATGGGGGTTGCCCCAACAGGTAATGGTCGCCGCGAATCTTACGCGCACTTGCCAATGCCGCGTATGACCAATACTTATATGTTAGCGGGCAAATCAACACCAGAAGAGATTATCGCCAGTGTGGAGTATGGCCTCTACGCGCCAAACTTTGGTGGTGGTCAGGTGGATATCACCTCCGGCAAGTTCGTGTTCTCAACCTCCGAAGCTTACTTAATTGAAAAGGGCAAAATCACCCGCGCGGTGAAGGGGGCTACCTTGATTGGCTCCGGTATTGAAGCGATGCAGCAGATCTCGATGGTCGGCAATGACTTAGCGCTGGATAAAGGCGTCGGCGTCTGCGGCAAAGAGGGCCAAAGCTTGCCAGTGGGGGTCGGCCAACCGACCTTGAAGCTGGATAATCTGACAGTGGGTGGCACGGCGTAGGGTTTAGAGATAAGCGCCGATAAACTATTAACGATAGCCCTGATATATCTCTGCAACGCTCTTAAAGTATTCGGTTAAGTAATCGATGCAGACTTGAACCTTGAGGGGCATTTTATCTTTTTCAGTATATAGCGCATATACCGGGCGTGGGTCAGAGTGATATTTTTTGAATAACACTTCCACTTCACCGCGCTTAATCTCCTCTATCACCCACATCAATGGTGCGTAGGCGATGCCTGCGCCCGCTTTAAGCCAGCGGATCATGGTTTGTGAGTCGTTGGTCACAAAGCGACCTTGTGGCGATATTTGTGTGGTGATCCCTTCCGGTGCTATCAGCTCGAAATTACTGTCTGGTCTCACGCTGTACTCCAGCCAGGAGAAGTTGATCATATCGCTCGGTTTTTCAGGGGTGCCATGTTGCAATAAATAGCTTTTGGCGGCGCAGACCACCATTGGCATAGAGCCGAGGCGGCGAGAAAATAGCCCCGAATCTTGCAATGCCCCCACTCGAATGACCACATCCAGACCATCGCCAATAAGATCAGGTGCCGGGATACCGGTAACCAAATTGACGGACAAACCGGGGTACTCTTTCAGCATATCCGCTGTCATGGTCGCCAGCACATTTTGTGCCATGGTGGATGAACAGCCGATTCGCAATGTGCCGGTTGGCGTATTGTTAAATGCGTATAACTGCTCATGCACCTCTTGCACTTCCTGCAACATGCGCCGACAGCCCTGATAATAGATCCGGCCCGCTTCGGTCAGACCAATGCGGCGAGTACTGCGGTTAAGCAGTTTAACATTTAGCTCGGTTTCCAGCTTGGACACGGTCTGGCTTATCGAGGATACACTCATCTCCAACTGCCGTGCCGCCGCAGTAAAAGAGCCGCATTCAACCACTCTGGCAAACACCGACATCCGTTTTAGTCTTTCCATTGCTTATCCTGTGTGACCTATTTGTTTAGCGCTAAACGCTTATTTTACATTGATTGTTAACTCTAGCTTAAAAGTGATTTAGATCACACATTGTAGATAAGTTGATAATAAGCAGGCTAATATACTGTTGTCGGAGAAAGGTCCGAAGTCTGAAAGCCGCGTAGCTAAAGTGTTACCTCGCCTCGTCCAGCTTGCAGTTGCACCTACAAGTTTAACCTATAACTCTACCTTATCGCTGGTGCTTTTAGCCTTGCCCGCGGTGGTTGAATGAGTTTCAGTTTAGAATTTAACTATTAACCTAGGCATGTTCACTGACATCCTATAATTGAGAGGATTTAAAGAATGAGTTTGCTTCCGGTGATGGTGATTTTCGGCCTCTCTTTCCCGCCGATATTTCTTGAGCTGCTTCTCTCGCTAGCCCTTTTTTTTGTCGTGCGCCGTCTGTTACAACCCACGGGTATTTATGAGTTTGTTTGGCACCCGGCACTCTTTAATACCGCGCTGTATGGTTGCCTTTTTTACTTAATTTCTCGTTTTTCTTCCTGAGGTCGCCGTGAATACTTTTTCATTAAAAATAATCCGCATCGGCATCACCTTATTAGTGGTCTTACTGGCTATCATCGCTATTTTCAAGGTGTGGGCTTTTTACACTGAATCGCCATGGACCCGTGATGCTAAATTTACCGCCGATGTAGTCGCTATTGCACCGGATGTCAGCGGTTTGATCACTGAGGTGCCGGTTAAAGACAACCAACTGGTGCAGAGAGGCCAGATTCTGTTTGTGATTGACCAACCCCGCTATCAGCAGGCACTGGCCGAAGCGGAAGCTGATGTCGCCTATTACCAAACGTTAGCTGCCGAGAAGCAGCGCGAATCTGGCAGACGGCAGCGGTTGGGGGTGCAGGCGCTGTCACAAGAGGAGATCGACCAATCCAGCAATGTGCTGCAAACCGTCCGTCATCAGCTGGCAAAAGCCATTGCACTCCGTGACTTAGCCAAACTTGATCTGGAGCGAACCACAGTGCGCGCGCCTGCCGAAGGCTGGGTGACCAATCTGAATGTTCATGGGGGGGAGTTCATTAACCGCGGTGCGACCGCTGTCGCATTGGTAAAAAAAGAGACTTTCTATATCTTGGCCTATCTGGAAGAGACCAAGCTGGAGGGGGTTAAGCCGGGTTATCGGGCGGAAATCACCCCTCTGGGTAGCAACCGCATTCTGCATGGCACTGTCGACAGTATCTCCGCCGGTGTGACCAATAGTAGCAGCAGTGTCGATAGCAAAGGGCTGGCGACCATTGATAATAATCTTGAATGGGTACGTCTGGCGCAGCGGGTGCCGGTGAAGATTCGTTTGGATAGCGAAGATCAGCAGCATCCATATCCAGCAGGCACCACCGCGACGGTAGTGATAACCGGAGCAAATGATCGTGACCCTAATCAGGCCTCGCCGATGATTAAGTTGATGCACCGTCTGCGCGAGTTTGGCTAACATGAACAGCCCGACCTTCATTCGTCTGCGCTTTGCCTTTAAGCTGAGTTTTGCCATTGTAGCCGCGCTGTTTCTGGGTTTTCATTTGCAACTGGAAACGCCGCGCTGGTCAGTGCTGACTGCCGCGATTGTCGCCGCTGGCCCAGCTTTTGCCGCCGGTGGCGAGCCATTCTCTGGCGCAATTCGTCACCGTGGCTGGCTACGCATTATCGGCACATTTATCGGCTGTATTGGTGGCTTGGTTATTATCGTGCTGACTATCAGAGCGCCGGTGCTTACCCTGATGCTGTGCTGTCTATGGGCGGGAGTTTGCACCTGGATCTCATCACTGGTGCGGGTCGAAAACTCCTATGCTTTTGGTCTGGCGGGTTATACCGCGCTGATTATCATTGTCACAACCGGTGAAACCCCCCTGTTGACGCCGCAGTTTGCCGTCGAGCGCTGTAGCGAAATTGTGTTGGGGATCGTCTGCGCGGTGATGGCGGATCTATTGTTCTCCCCACGGTCGATTAAGCAAGACATTGATCGGCTGGTGGATAAGGTGCTGGTGGATCAATATAAGCTGTTGCAGCTCTGTATTCGTCCGGCGGAAAAGAGCGAAATCGATCGCGCCTGGAGTGATTTAGTCAAAAATACTAGCGCACTCAATGGGATGCGCAGCTACCTGATGATGGAGTCATCTCGTTGGCAGCGCTGTAATCGCCGCCTGCGGGTATTGCACACCGAATCACTCGCGCTGATCACGCAGGCATGTGAAAGCTATTTGGTTCTGGTTAATCACCCCAATACTCTGCCCCCTGAGCTGAAAGTGATGTTGAGCGAACCGGCATCAACGACCACAGAGATTCGCCAGCAGATGAAAAAACTGCGCCAGTTTATCGGCGCTAGCCACAGTGAGGCGATCCCCCATACCATCAGCAGTTGGGTCGGTGCCGCCACCCGCTATTTATTGCTGTCAAAAGGTATTCACACCAACAGCAGCATTAGTCGGGTAGAGGAGGGTATTCTAGCGGGTGATATGCCGGTAAAACATGTCTCAGCCGAAGGGCATCACGCGATGATCAATGGCCTACGTACCGGCATCGCCACCGCAATTGGCGGCCTGTTTTGGCTCTGGACTGGCTGGACATCAGGGGCGGGCTGTATGGTGATGATAGCCGTGGTCACCTCATTGGCGATGCGCACACCCAATCCGCGCATGGTGGCGATCGACTTCCTACTGGGGGTCGTCATGGCGCTGCCCATCGGGGCGCTCTACTTTATGTTTATCATCCCTGCCACCCAGCAAAGCATGTTGCTGCTGTGCATCAGCTTGGGGCTGCTGGCCTTTATTATTGGCATCGAAGTGCAGAAGCGGCGGCTGGGGTCCCTGGGGACATTAGCTAGCACCATCAACATTATGGTGCTAAGTAACCCGATGGAATTTAATGTCAGCCTGTTCCTCGACAGCGCCTTGGGGCAGATAGTCGGTTGCTTTGTCTCCCTGATTGTCTTGTTATTGATCCGCGATAATGCCAAAGAGCGGACTGGCAGAACCTTGCTAAACCGCTTTGTTTACAGTGCAGTATCCGCCCTGACCACCAATAGAGCGCGTCGCAGCGAAAATCATTTGCCGATGCTCTATCAGCAGCTGAATCAGCTATTGATGATGTTCCCCGGCGATATCGATAAGTATCGTCTGGCACTGACGCTGATCATCGCCCATCAACGACTCAACAGCACTGAAATTCCGGCTAATGATGAATTGAGTGCCTTCCATAAACAAATCCGCTATACCGCTGATCGTGTCATCAATGTGAAGGGTGATCAGAAACGGCGCTATTACTTCGCCCGGTTGTTGCAGGAACTGGATCAATATCAGCAAAAACTGGTTGATTATCAGTCGCCTGATTCGGTTACCCTGCCGGTAAAACGGTTAGCGGATATGTTACATCGCTATCAGAGCGCGCTGATATAGATATCAGGTGAAGCGCGCTAAGCTGTTCTTATCGCTTTTTCAAAGGCTATACTCAAGCTGGAACCACCCCTTCCTCGCCCTCTAGTGATGAGGGCCTCATTTTCCTAAGGAGGTTGACATGATGTCAGAGCAAAACCCTTTGCAGGACCAGCAGCACAGCGACGGCGTTTATCACATTGGTTATTTTGTCGGCGGCAAATGGTGCCAGGCCCAAGAGACTTTTGATGTCTATAACCCTGCTACCGGTGAATTAGTCGCCAAAGTGGCCAAAGCCGGTAAACCAGAGAGTGAAGCTGCCATTAAAGCAGCCAGTGAGGCATTTCCTGCCTGGCGCAAAAAACCGGCCAAACAGCGGGCAGAAATTCTACAGCGTTGGTATCTGCTCATTATGGAACATCAGCAATCATTGGCTGAGATAATGGTTTCCGAGCAGGGTAAGCCGCTGAAAGAAGCATTAGGCGAGGTGGCCTATGCCGCCAGCTTTATTCAATGGTTTAGTGAGCAAGCTAAACGCGCTAATGGTGAGATTATTCCGCCCACTAAAGAGGGGGCGCGCATTTTTGCCACCCGTGAACCTGTTGGCGTTGTCGCTGCCATTACGCCGTGGAATTTCCCGCTGGCGATGCTCACCCGCAAACTGGGGCCGGCACTAGCGGCCGGATGTACCGGGCTGATTAAACCGGCCAATAACACGCCACTGTCCGCTTTTGCCTTGCTGGCACTGGCAGATAAAGCGGGCGTACCTGCTGGTGTTCTCAATGGTGTGGCCGGTGACACTCATGCTATTAGCGATGCCATCATGGCCAGCGCTGAGGTGCGTAAAATCTCCTTCACTGGCTCAACTGAGGTGGGCAAAACTCTGATGCGCAATGCCGCAGCTACCATGAAAAAGATCTCCATGGAGCTGGGGGGCAATGCACCCTATATTGTGTTTGATGATGCTGATTTAGATGCGGCAGTGGCCGGGGCTATCGCCTGTAAATTCCGCAATGCTGGGCAAGTCTGTGTTTGCGTTAATCGCTTCTATATTCAAGAGGGCATTTACCATGCATTCGTCAGCCATCTGGCCGCTGAGGTGAAAAAACTGAAAGTGGGCAATGGGATGGATAAAGATGTCGATATGGGGCCGCTGATTAATATGGCGGGTCTGGAGAAAGTCGAAGATCACGTCAAAGATGCGCTTGAGAAGGGTGGGCGTCTGCTGGTGGGCGGGCATCGCCATGAATTGGGTGGTAATTTCTTCCAACCAACAGTGATTGCCGATGCCAATGAGCAGATGAAAGTGGCGTCAGAAGAGACATTTGGCCCGCTGGCAGCTTGTTTCCGCTTTAAAACCGAAGCTGAAGTGATTAAGCGCGCGAATGACACGCCGTTCGGACTGGCAGCTTACTTCTATACGCAGGATCTGCAACGGGTATTCCGCGTTTCTGATGCATTGGAAAGCGGTATGATTGGCGTCAATGAAAGCTCGCTCTCTACGGAGCTGGCCCCCTTCGGTGGTGTGAAGGAGTCCGGTCTGGGCCGCGAAGGTTCGGTGCTGGGATTGGATGAATTTATGGAAGTCAAAACCCTGCATCTGGGTAATTTATAAGCCAGCTGAATGAGCCATCTTGATTATAACATTGGGGCATGGGTGATGAGCAGACAACCATTATTGGAAGCCTAAGGGTTAAGGAGAACCATGATGAATAAACGCATTATCGCTATTCTGGGGGCGGTGTTGCTATTGATTGCGGCAGCATTACAGCTCAATGGCTGTGACCCTGCGCGTGATATCGGTCAATCGCCGGATCTGGAGCGCCCACCATTATCGACGCCTGCATCCATCGAACAATTAACGCAGCCCAAACCGGTGGCGAAATATCTACAAGCGCACCATCGCCTGCCGGACTTTTACATTACCAAGCAGCAGGCCCGTGAGAAGGGTTGGGACCCAAAAGAGGGCAATCTGTGTCAGGTGCTGCCGGGGCGCGCTATTGGCGGTGATCGTTTTTCTAACCGAGAGCGCCAACTGCCACAAGCCAAAGGCCGCAACTGGCATGAGGCTGATGTGAATTATCGCTGCGGCCATCGTGGTAGTGATCGTTTGTTGTACTCTAATGATGGCCTGATTTATCTGACTCAGGATCACTACAAGCATTTCATTCGGATGGAGTGAGAAGATGGTAAAAGTGGTATTCGATTTTGACCATATACCGGATCTTCCTGCATTTTACCGTGAATTTTCCCAAAAATTTGCGCTGAGGGAGGGCTTTGGCGCCAATCTGGATGCGCTGTGGGATGTGGTAACGGGTGAGATAGCATTGCCGGTAGAGATTGAATTTATCCATTTCAATCACCGCCGGAAACGCCGTTTTGGGGCGATAGTGTTGTTGTTCGAAGAGGCAGAAGAGGAGCTGGCCGGTAGTCTGCGCTTTAATATTAATTAGGCTACTCTACTTGCCATCTTGAGCCTGGGCAGTGCCGGACTCCTCACGTACTGGGTGTACGCTCCGGGTCCTGTGCGCTGCCTTACCCAAACTGCCTGACAGTTACGTCCCATCAAACAGGCGCGAGCTGCGCCCGATTACTGCTGTTTCTCTGCCAATTCACGCAGATACTGGAAGATCTGGCGGAATGCTTTTGGCGGCTTATTCGCGGCTTTCTCTTTTTGGGCATTACGCACCAAACTGCGCAACTGCTGGCGATCAGCATCGGGATAGAGATCCAACACGGTTGGGATCACATCATCACCCTCTGCAACCAAACGATCGCGCAGCGTTTCCAATTTATGGAACAGCGAGATTTGTTGGTTATGACGGTTTTTCAGTTTATCCAGCGCGGTCTGAATGGGTTCGACATCACGGCCGCGCAGCATTTTACCAATTAACTGAATCTGGCGACGGCGGCCCTCTTTCTTGATTTTCTGCGCCAGCTCAATGGCTGCCAGCAGATCTTCATCCAGTGGGATCTTCTCCAGCGCGTTTTTACCCAGCTCAACCAGCTCGGTTCCGAGATCTTTCAGCGCTTCAGCATCTCGCTTAATTTCACTTTTACTGACCCAAATGATTTCATCATCATCGTCATTTTTATCTTCTGGGACTTCATCTAGCCAGTCTTCGGGCTGTTTGTTCATGGTCAAATTCCTTAAAAAGAGGCTAATCGTAGCAGGTTGTTGGCTTTCTGCGAAATCGCACCAAGATCTCTGATAGACTGAAAGTATGGCGTCCCCTATTTTATCCGTGTAAGTCGTCGTATTACGACACTTTCCTGAACGATTATCTCATTAATTATGGCAGATCGATGAAAGTAGTCACTCAAGTTGCAGAACAGCGTAAAACGCTGGAACACGCTGTTGCACAAGCGTTGGAATTGGCCCGTGCGGGTTCTGATGCGGCTGAAGTTGCCGTCAGCAAAACCACCGGAATTAGTGTCAGCACTCGCTTTGGTGAAGTGGAGAACGTGGAGTTCAACAGCGATGGTGCGCTGGGAATTACTGTTTATCACCAGCAACGCAAAGGCAGCGCCTCCACCACCGATTTAAGTCCGGATGCGGTCGCCCGTACCGTGCAAGCGGCACTGGATATCGCCCGCTATACCTCGCCTGACCCTTATGCAGGGCCGGCAGAAAAATCGCTACTGGCCTTTGAGGCACCGGATCTGGATCTGTTCCATCCGGGTGATTTGGATGCTGAGCAAGGTATTTTGCTGGCTGCGCGAGCAGAGCAGGCGGCATTGCAGGCAGACACGCGAATTACTAATACCGAGGGTGGCAGCTTTAACAGCCATTACGGCATTAAGGTCTTTGGCAACAGCCACGGCATGTTACAGAGCTATTGTTCCAGCCGCCATTCACTCTCCAGCAGTGTTATCGCCGAGCACAATGGCGATATGGAGCGGGATTATGCCTATACCATTGGTCGGCGGATGGAAGATTTAGCCAACCCTGAGTGGGTGGGTGAAGAGTGCGCCCGTCGCACTTTGTCCCGCTTATCGCCACGTAAGCTGCCGACCATGGAGTCACCGGTGCTGTTTGCCGCCGAAGTGGCGACGGGCTTGTTCGGCCACTTAGTGTCGGCTATCAGCGGCGGTAATATTTATCGCAAATCGACTTTTTTGCTCGATCACCTCGGCAAGCAGATTTTGCCTGAATGGTTGACCATTGAAGAGCATCCGCATTTATTGCGTGGTCTGGCTTCAACGCCGTTCGACAGTGAAGGCGTGCGCACGCTGCAACGAGAGATCGTCAAAGATGGGGTGCTGCAAACCTATCTGCTGACCAGCTATTCAGCCCGTAAGTTGGGGCTGCAAAGCACCGGGCACGCCGGGGGGATCCATAACTGGCGCATTGCAGGTCAGGGGCAGGATTTCGCCGGAATGCTGAAGCAACTGGATAAAGGCTTGGTGGTGACCGAATTGATGGGCCAGGGGGTCAGTACCGTGACGGGTGATTACTCTCGCGGGGCTGCTGGTTTCTGGGTTGAAAATGGTGAGATTCAGTACCCGGTGAGTGAGATTACAATCGCCGGGAACCTGAAAGATATGCTGCGCAATATCGTGAGTGTCGGCAGTGATATCGAACTGCGTAGTAACATTCAGTGTGGTTCAGTCCTATTACCGGCGATGAAGATCGCGGGCGAATAATAGCCCTCCTGTCATATTCTTATTTCATCTCCCGCCTGTAGAAATACGGGCGTTTTATCTGTTCATCCGCACAGTTTTGGCTTTTTTCTGTTGGCAGTAAGAAATCATTGCCAGTTTCCCCCTCCATTGACTACGTTAAGTATGAGCAATGTATCAATGAGAACTATGCAGTTAACAATAATTATAAGGAGTGTGAGCATGAGTAAGAAGATGATGGCGTTAATGGCGGCGGTGTTACTCAGCGCCAGCACGTTAGCCATGGCGGCCAGTGTGGCGGATAACATGGACACCATTGCCGAGAATTACGGCAAAGTGTTGAAGGCCGACTCTACAGATGTGATCAAGCAAGGTTTAGCGGCGATGCGCGTGGCGGCACTGGATGCACAAAAGGGCATTCCTAGCAAACTGAAGAGTAAAGGTGAGGGGAGTGCGGAGGTGAAGGATTTCCGCCATGGTTTGGATTTACTTATTGGGCAGATTGATGGTGCGCTGGCTTTGGCCAATCAAGGCAAACTGGATGACGCCAAAAAAGCCGCCCAAGATTTCAAGCCCACCCGCGATACCTACCATAAAAAATATCGCTAATCTGCGGCAGGAGGGTAATGGCCCTAGGCTATTACCCTCACATCATATGCGCAGATATTTCAATCAACATTTATCGGCATTTATTGTCGATTAATGACGATTAACGATGAAATTCACCCGCGGCTTCTGGCTGATATAACAGCTCCAGCACAATAATGCGGGCTTCATCCCCACCAGGCAATTTCCAACTGATTTCGTCATTGACGTGCAAGCCCAGCAATGCTGCCCCTAAAGGTGCCATCACCGAGAGTTGATCGTTGCTGTCTTTCAGTGATGCCGGATAAACCAGGGTGCGGATATGCTCCTCCTGGTTATTCAGATCACGAAAACGCACACGGCTGTTCATAGTCACCACATCTGCCGGAATAGCATTAGGTGGCAGAATTTCTGCACGATCCAGCTCTTCATTGAGCGCTTGTGCGACCACTGTACCGGCAAAGGCCGGTTGCGCCAGTAACGCATCCAAACGTTCAGCATCCAGCTCGTTAATCGTGATGGTTGGCTTGGTCATACCACTCTCCAATTCAATTTCAGCAAAACATAAAAACAACACCCCCACGCCATAGGAGAGGGGGTGTTCGAAAATAACTTTAATATTGATCTGATATTAGGCGCTTCCGGCTAGAAAAGAAAGAGATCCGGATCACGAACTTTTTTCCACCGCAGGCATTCACGGTGCATTTATATAAAAGTTATTTTGTTGTTAATGATTAAGTTAGCTATGTAAACGCCTATTTTGCGAATGTGATCCCCCCGGTACATGACATTTCCACTTTGAACTGGAAAAAATGCCGCTACACACCTATTCCGCTTGCAGGTAGGGTGATGTCATCGCGCAGAGGGGAGGTAAACGAAGCTCTCTTTGTAGTCAGAAAGTTGTTACAGCAAGAAATAGAGGATTGTCAGCGTGAATGATGTAGTCACATTGAATGCAGCCGAGGAACCTGGAGTCGCAGAGGTAAATATCATCACTGAGCGGGTATTAGCTGAAATTACCGTGATGTTAAATGCCGAAAACATTTTCACCAACGATGTGCAGCAGCAAATGTTGACATCACATATTCGGGCCATGGTGTTACGTTCAATCACTGGCGAGCCATTACCTGAGGTGGATAAATCATTATTTGATGAAATTTCAGCACATTCAATGCAAATGGCCCAGCAAGTTGTCGACAGGTTTGCCAATTTGCCGATTGAAGAGGCTTATTTGTTATCGGTGCATTTTGAAGTAGCGAAAGATAATAACCCATAAAACAGTCATCTGGAGAAGAGACTATGAGTCAAATTACCGTTGTAATTGGCGACCGTTTAGGTAAAGGCCAAAAAGTTGGGCAAGGTGTTGAATTGGCTGGTGGCCGCGTGGTGGTTATTCCCGGTGTTGCCGCAGACATGAAACTGGGTGATGTGATGAATAGCGAACAAGCAGACTTCGGTATCTCATTTTGTGGTAGCGGCGGTGCGGGTGCTATTACGGCCCAAAATAAGTATGGCTACAAAGCAAAATACGGTATGCGTTCAGTCGAAGAGGGTGTGACCGCAATAAATGAAGGCTGCAAGGTATTAGGCTTCGGATTTATGGATAAAGAAGAGTTAGGGCAGAAATTAGTGGAAGCGTATATCAAGAAATATGGTCAGCCGTAATGAAAGAACAATATACCACTCAGGTGCAGGTAAAAGGCAAAGGCGATACTAAGGGTAAAGCTTTCGCCAATGCACTGGGTAATGTCCAAAATACGGTGTTGAAGTCGACGCAAAATATTCTGTTACGGATTGAACCACAAGACGTCAAAGTATTACGCGCCGAATTATCAGTGAAAAAAGAGAAGTTTTTACTCTTTTTTCTGCCGCGAGAAAGAAAAACATACAGTGTTGAATTAGATATTACCGTGAACGTGACAATTATTGACACAGAAAAGGTTGTCTTCGTTTCTAAATAAAAAGTCTATTCCCACCGCACTGTTATTTGCAGCTAGCTGCAACTTCAATTGCTTGGGTGTGACTTATAGATGAAAGGATATGTTGATGTTTTTAATTATTCTTTTTAAGTCGATTATTATCGGCGGACTGGTCGGCGTGGGGGTTGGTGTTGGGGCCGCCCGCATGTTCCATGCGCCGACAATACAGGGCATGGGCGCATTTCGTACCTTGGGCGAGTTGAACTCGTGTGAGGGCGATCCGGCATCGCATTTCTCCTTCGGGCTAGGCTTCTTCTTCAACGCCTGGGCCTCGTCGGTTGCCGCTGGGGCCTTTACTCAGGATGTCGACCACCGCATTATTCCGAACTGGGGTGCTGCAGCATTGATGATTAAAAATCGCAATGTGGCGGAAACCATGCATAACCCGAAAAAGATGGCGATTGCCTGCGGCATTATCGGGGTTATTGTCGTCAGCTTCCTCAATACTACCGCTTCAGCGGTTCCGGCTGCATTACAGGTTACGGCAATTAAGGTCTTGGTGCCGGCCGCTAATATTCTGGTTAACACCGTGATGCCGGTTATTTTCTGGCTAGCCGCCATTGATGCCGGACGTCGTTCTGGTTTCTGGGCCACTATTTTCGGCGGCCTGGCGCAGTTAATTATGGGTAATGCCGTTCCGGGTCTGGTTCTGGGTATTTTAATTGGTAAAGGGGTTGAGGAGAGCGGCTGGAATAAAGTCACAAAAATCATGATGACAGTGATTGTGCTGCTGTTCGTGCTCAGTGGCTTCTTCCGTGGATTCGACATGAAATTCCTGGAGTCATTCAGTCTGGGTGTGCCCGTGTGGCTCGATACCATTCATAACGCATTGAGCGGAAAATAACACAGCGAGAGGAGCTTAATGATGGATGAACAAACCAAGAATAATTTCTGGTATGCCGACTGGTCCTTTCCGATCTTTGTAGGGCTATTATCTTCCGGCGTGTTTGCGGGTACTCATATGTACTATTTATATGGTATCGGCGCATTTAACGAAGTGGCATTTGTTTCAATGCTACGTGCAGGAATGGATACCGGGGTTTATGGGGCAGTGGCTGCATTTGGTGCCAGCTTCTTATTTGCCCGTATTATTGAAGGTTCGCTGGTCGGTATTTTAGATATCGGTGGTGCGATTCAAACCGGCGTAGGTTTGGGTGTGCCGGCATTATTGCTGGGGGCTGGATTTGTGTTCCCGGTGGCCAATTTTGCCGCCTCCTTGGTGACCGGCCTGATAATTGGTCTAGCTATCGGCTATCTGATTATTTTGGCACGTAAATTTACGATTAACCAAAGTAATTCGACTTACGGTGCAGATGTCATGATGGGCGCAGGTAACTCATCGGGCCGCTTTTTGGGGCCACTGATTATTCTGTCCGCGATTACTGCATCAATTCCCATTGGTATCGGCTCTTTAGGTGGCGCATTACTGTTTTATCTGTGGAATAAACCTATAACCGGTGGCGCAATTTTGGGTGCCATGATTTTAGGGTCTATTTTCCCGGTCGCGATTTCCTGAACTTCGGGGGGAATATTCAAATTACCGGATATTTACCCCGCTGCGATACTCAGTAAGAAGGGTATAACGGAGAATAAAGATAATGCATGACTTTATTATCACTCGGGCACTATTGGTTAATGGCCATCAGGTGGATATTGCCATTAATGATGGAAAAATAACGGCGGTGAGCGCGACTATTGCTGCGGTTGAAAATAACCAAATTGAACCCCCTTTTTATCCGGCCAAAAAAGTCCTGGATCTGGCTGGGAGATATTATCTCAGTGCCGGCTGGATTGATTCCCATGTTCACTGCTACCCCGCATCGCCTATTTATCATGACGAAGCTGATTTAGTTGGTGTTGCCAGTGGCGTGACCACGGTGGTGGATGCCGGCAGCACGGGTGCCAATGATATTGATGATTTCTACCGCCTGACTCGCGCGGCCAAAACCCATGTTTATGCTTTTTTAAATATTGCAAAAACCGGCATCGTCACGCAAAACGAATTAGCTGATATGGCGCAGATTGATAAGCAAAGTGTCAGTCAGGCGATTGCTCGTAACCCCGATTTCATTATCGGCATTAAGGCCCGAATGAGTAGCAGTGTGGTGGGTAAAAACGGTATTAAGCCGCTGATTCGCGCCAAAGAGATCCAGCAAGAGAACAACCAGTTGCCGCTGATGGTGCACATTGGCAATAACCCGCCGGATCTGGATGAAATTGCCGATTTACTGACGCAGGGCGACATTATTACTCATTGCTATAACGGCAAACCCAACCGAATTCTGACCCCTGCGGGGGCTTTGCGTGAATCTATTCAGCGCGCACTAAAACGCGGCGTGTTGCTGGATGTGGGCCATGGTAGCGCCAGTTTCAGCTTTGAGGTTGCCGAGCTTGCCATCAAGCAAGGTATCTACCCGCACACCATCAGCTCCGACATCTATTGCCGCAACCGCATAAGTGGGCCGGTGCATAGCCTGGCGAGCGTGATGTCCAAATTTTTCACCATCGGCCTAAACTTGGAACAGGTCATCAGCTGTGTAACCGAAAATGCCGCCCAAGCGCTGCGCCTGAGCCATAAAGGGGTCGTGGCTGAGGGCTATGATGCTGACCTGACTATTTTTGAGCTGAAACAGCAGCCGCAGGTATTCAGCGATTCGGAAGGTAAATCGGTCACCGGTGAACAGTATCTGGTGCCACTGGCTGCGGTGGTGGCCGGTGACTTAGTGTTAACTGACGAAGGGAAGTTAAAAGATGTCTTCAGTTTATGAGAAATACCAGCTAAAACATGTGATTAATGCCTCTGGCCGTATGACGATGCTTGGGGTTTCAACACCACGGCAAGAGGTGATTGACGCCGTGGAGCTGGGTCTAAATCACTACTTTGAAATGAAAGATCTGGTGAATAAAACCGGCGCTTACATTGCCGATTTACTAAATGTTGAGAGCGCGGTGGTGGTCTCTTGCGCCTCTGCCGGAGTTGCGCAATCCGTCGCTGCCGTGATCGTGAAAGATGATGCGAATTTGCTGGTCAATCTTCATGCCGCACCCCGCACGGTGCCCAATGAAATTGTGCTGCCGAAGGGGCACAATGTTAACTTTGGTGCGCCAGTTGATACCATGGTGACCTTGGGTGGCGGTAAAGTGGTGGAAGCCGGTTATGCCAATGAGTGTTTGCCTGAACAGCTAGAAGCGGCGATCACGCGCAATACAGCGGCGATCTTGTATATAAAATCCCACCATTGTGTGCAAAAAAGCATTTTATCGGTTGAGCAAGCGGTGGTCATCGCCCGCAAGCATCAACTGCCATTAATCGTTGACGCGGCAGCGGAAGAAGATCTGCTCTGTTACTACCAAATGGGCGCTGATTTGGTGATTTACAGTGGGGCCAAAGCTATTGAAGGGCCGACCAGCGGATTGGTCTTAGGTAAGAAAACCTATGTTGATTGGGTGAAACTGCAATCAAACGGCATTGGTCGGGCGATGAAAGTGGGTAAAGAGGGTATCCTCGGCCTAACCCGCGCCATTGAAAGCTACATGACACTGGAAAAAGAGAGCGGCCAGCAGATGGTGGCGAAGATTACGCCTTTCATCACCCAACTGAATAGCATCGACGGCGTCTGCGCCAAAGTGGTTTGGGATGCGGCTGGGCGCGATATTGCCCGCACTGAGATCAGTTTTGATGAAGCCAAAATCGGCCGCTCGACACCAGATCTGGTTGATGCGCTAAAAAATGGTGATATTGCCATCTATTTCCGTGCCTACAAAGCCAACGAAGGTAAGATTGAAGTGGATGTTCGCAGTGTAACACCACCGCAACTCGAAACAATTTACCGCTGTATCAACCAGCTGATTAAGGGAGCCTAAGCCATGAAATTGACCCCAAATTATTACCGTGATCGGGTGTGTCTGAATGTGCTGGCCGGTTCAAAAGAGAATGCGCGTGAGATCTACCAGGCCGCCGAAGGCCATGTGTTGGTGGGGGTGTTATCGAAAAATTACCCTGATGTCGACAGCGCGGTGAAAGAGATGCGCGAGTATGCGGCACTTATCGATAATGCTCTATCCGTCGGGTTGGGTGCGGGTGATCCTAAGCAATCGACGATGGTTAGCCAGATTGTGCAGCAGCTGAAACCACAGCATGTAAATCAGGTATTTACTGGCGTCGGCCCGAGTCGCGCTCTGCTGGGGCAGCAGGAGACGGTGGTTAACGGCCTGGTCTCACCGACCGGTAAAGTGGGGTATGTGAAGATCTCCACCGGCCCCCTCAGCTCACAGCAGAAAGACGCGATCGTTGCGGTCACCACCGCTATTGCCATGTTGAAAGATATGGGCGGCAGCTCGATAAAATTCTTCCCAATGAACGGCTTGGACTCTATCGACGAGTATCGATTTGTCGCCGAAGCTTGTGCGGCGACCGGTTTCTGGCTGGAGCCAACGGGTGGTATCGATCTG
This sequence comes from Yersinia bercovieri ATCC 43970, assembly GCF_013282745.1. Taxonomy (NCBI): domain Bacteria; kingdom Pseudomonadati; phylum Pseudomonadota; class Gammaproteobacteria; order Enterobacterales; family Yersiniaceae; genus Yersinia; species Yersinia bercovieri. The sequence continues at coordinate 903,631 of NZ_CP054044.1, read as the reverse complement.
GATAATTTCGAGCAAATTGTGCAGATCGCACTGGATGCCGGAGTGACAAAAATCATCCCGCACATCTACAGCTCAATTATCGACAGCAAAACGGGCAATACCCGCCCGCAAGATGTAAAAACATTATTGGATATCGTCAAAAAGATCGTGGTGTAACGACCGATACAGGTACTCGACAACCACTGCCTGTAGGCGCTGAATCAGCACCGCGATAGCAGAAGCCGCTTTAAAATTGATCCACAAAGTGGCAAATTGACCCTGGCACTTGGTGAGACCATCCCCTGCGCAGATGCTGGCAGGGGATGGCCTCAATGCCTTGAAAAACAGCATGTTTGGATAACGGAGTGGAGCAGTGAGATTTCCCTATCAACGTCTGGCCTATATGTTCGATGCACTGCAATCGGAGACGCTGCCTCAGGATGAGCTGGCGAAGCGCTTTGCGGTCTCGACACGTACTGTGCGGGCAGATATCACGGCGTTGAATGAAATTCTTGAGCATTATGGTGCACATTTTGTACATAACCGTGGCTTTGGTTATCGGTTAATGATCGATGACGCCGAGCGCTTTCGTGCTCTGCAGCAGCAAAACCGTAAAACGCATTTAACCCCGCGCACTGCCAATGAGCGAGTGCACTATCTGTTAATCCGTTTTCTGACCTCCGCTTTTTCATTGAAGCTGGAAGATTTAGCCGATGAATGGTTTGTCAGTCGTGGCACATTGCAAAATGATATGGCTGAGGTGAGAGAGAGGCTGAACCGCTACCATTTGACGATTGAAACCAAGCCCCGCTATGGCATGAAATTATTTGGCGCGGAGTTGGCGATCCGCACCTGTCTGACGGATCTTTTGTTCCAGCTACAACTGCAAGACACCGATAACCCATTATTAAAAAATGAGTTTCTGAGCATTCAGGCCATCCCGGATTTGACCGAAAGATTACACGCGCTACTGGATCAATATGGGGTGCGGCTGACTGATGAAGGTGAGCAATACCTGATTTTTTACTGTGCGGTGGCGATAAAACGGATCACTGATGGCTATCCGTTATCCGATTTTGACGCCGAAGATGTGGATGAGGCGGTGAAACTGGCATCAGGCCGCTTGGCAAATGAGCTTAAGTCACTGTCCAAAAAAGATATTTCGGCGGCGGAAGAGGCCTATTTACGGGTCAATATTGCCGCCCGTCGGGTGCAAACCAACCCGTCTGGCAGTAGCCGGCCAAGTGAAATCAATGCTGATGATGAAGAGACGCTGGTGGATTACATCCTCTCTTATATCAACGCGCACTATAATTACAATTTGCAGGGCGATAAGCAGTTGCGCTGTGATCTGCTCACCCATATCAAAACCATGATCACGCGGGTGAAGTATCAGATAACCATTCCTAACCCGTTGTTATCCAATATTAAACAGCACTATCCGATGGCCTATGATGTGACGCTGGCGGCGGTATCCAGTTGGGGAAAATATACCCCTTACAGCTTGAGTGAGAATGAAATTGGCTATCTGGTGCTGCATATTGGGGTGGGGCTGGAGCGCCATTACAATATTGGTTATCAGCGCCATCCGCAGGTGATGTTGGTGTGTGATACTGGTAACTCCACCACCCGTATGATCCAGGCGCAGATTTCCCGTAAGTATCCGCAAATTGTGATGACACAGACCATTTCCCTACGTGATTACGAAATTCTCCACCATATCGACGAAGATTTCGTTATTTCCAACTCGCGATTAGCTGAGAAAAACAAGCCAGTGGTGGTGATGTCGCCATTCCCGACCGAGTATCAGCTGGAGCAGTTGGGCAAGCTAGTCTTGGTGGATCGAACTCGCCCCTACATGTTGGAAAAGTTCTTTGATCGCCAGCACTTTATGATTATCGACCAGCCGATAACACAGGCACAGCTGTTTGAGAAAGTCTGTTGTCAGCTGGAGGCGGAAGGGTTTGTTGATGCCGATTTCTACCCGTCAGTAGTTGAGCGGGAGGCGATTGTCTCCACCATGCTAGGCGAGGGGATCGCGCTGCCACATTCACTGGGCTTATTGGCGAAGAGAACGGTGGTGGTGACACTGCTGGCCCCCAATGGTATTGCCTGGGGGGATGGCGAAGTGGCCTATGTCATCTTCTTGCTGGCCATCAGTAAAACCGATTATGAAGAGGCGATGGCGATTTACGATCTGTTCGTCACCTTTGTGCGCGAGCGCTCCATGAGCCGTCTGTTGAGTAGTCAGCATTTTGATAGTTTTAAGGCCATCGCGATTGATTGTTTGAGTCGAATTTAACTCTCACCTCAAACGAATCAATCGCCAAATCAATATGTAATACAGCTAGCATCACTGCCAGCCATATCTCCTCACAAACCACCCTTTCACCCACTGCGTCGTCACCATATATCCGGCCAGGATCACTATCAGCCACGGGAAGTAAGCCAGTGGCAGCGCTTGTAATTGCAGGAATCCCGCCAGTGGTGAGAAGGTTAGCCCGATACCGATGACCACCACCGCCAGTGTCATTAAGCACAGTGGCCATGAGGCGCGGCTCTGGATAAATGGAATCTTGCGGGTACGAATCATATGCACGATCAATGTCTGAGACAGCAGCCCCTCAATAAACCAACCGGACTGGAACAAGGTCTGCATTTCCGGCGTATTGGCCTTAAATACCCACCACATAAGGCTAAAGGTCAATACGTCAAAAATAGAACTTATCGGGCCAAAGAACACCATAAAGCGCCCCAGATCGCCGGCGTTCCAGCGTTGTGGCTTCGCCAGTTGCTCTTCGTCGACGTTATCGAACGGGATGGCAATCTGCGAAATATCGTACAGCAGATTTTGGATTAACAGATGTAGAGGCAGCATCGGCAAGAAGGGTAAAAATGCGCTGGCAATCAATACGCTGAAGACATTACCAAAGTTGGAGCTGGCAGTCATTTTGATGTATTTCAGCATGTTGGCGAAGGTGCGGCGGCCTTCGATCACCCCCTGTTCCAGCACCATTAGGCTCTTTTCTAGCAAAATGATATCGGCGGCTTCTTTGGCGATATCCACCGCCGAATCGACGGAGATCCCAATGTCAGCCGCCCGTAGCGCTGGCGCATCATTGATGCCATCCCCCATAAAACCCACCACATGGCCTCCGGCCCGCAGGTTTTGCACGATACGTTCTTTATGCATCGGGGTCAGTTTGGCAAACACGGTGGTGGTGCGGGTAGCTTCGGTCAGTTCTGCCTCTGTCATCTGCTCAATATCATTGCCGCGCAAAACCTGCTCGACAGATAATCCAACATCTTTACAGACCTTACGCGCCACTAACTCATTGTCACCAGTGAGAATTTTTACGTTAACACCACTGTTTTTCAGCGCCAATAGCGCAGGGGCAGTGCTCTCTTTCGGTGGATCGAGGAAGGCGATATAGCCTTCCAAAATCAGGTCATATTCATCGATAACGGCATAATCCCGCTGATAGGCGGGTAGAATGCGGGTAGCGACGGCCACCACCCGCAGCCCTTGCTGGTTCTGCTCATCCGTAATGCGGCGAATACGGGCCAGCAGCGCATCAGTGATGGGGATAACCTCATCCCCCTGACGGACATGGCGGCAAATGGAGAGCATCTCTTCCAGCGCCCCTTTGCAGATAAGCTCGTGATAATCCGATTTATCGCTGACCACCACAGACATGCGGCGGCGTTCGAAATCAAAGGGGATCTCATCGATTTTGCGGTAACCCGCCAGTGTGTCGGCGGCCTGAGACTCGGCGATGGCAGATCCCGCCATGGAGGAGAGCACCGCCACATCCAGCAGATTTTTCAGCCCGGTTTGGTAGTAGCTGTTGAGCCAGGCGTAGTGCAACACGCGCTCACAGTTGGCACCAAACACATCGGTATGACTCTCCAACACGATCTTATCTTGAGTCAGGGTGCCGGTTTTATCGGTACACAGAGTGTCCATCGCGCCAAAGTTCTGAATGGCATCCAGTCGTTTGACGATCACTTTCTGTTGCGACAGCTTCACCGCCCCTTTTGCCAGGGTCGAGGTGACGATCATCGGCAACATTTCTGGGGTTAAACCGACGGCGACAGAGAGCGCAAAAAGCGCGGCTTCCCACCAGTCACCTTTGGTAAAGCCGTTGATCAGTAACACAATTGGCGTCATCACCAACATGAAACGGATCAGCAGCCAACTGACTTTACTAATGCCACTCTGGAAGGCGTTGGGTTGCTCATCCTGATGGGTCACCCGCTCAGCCAATAGGCCAAAATAGGTTTGATTGCCGGTGCCGATGACTATCGCCAGCGCCGAGCCGCTGATCACATTGGTGCCCATAAAGCACAGGGTATCGCGCTCCAGTGGATTCTGCTCCTCACACTCACGGCACTGGGCCAGTTTCTCCACTGGCAGTGATTCACCGGTCAATGCGGCCTGACTGATAAACAGGTCTTTTGCCAGCAAAATGCGCAAATCTGCCGGGATCATGTCGCCAGCCGAGAGCTTGATGATATCGCCGGGCACTAACTGTGAGATGGGCAATTCACGATGTTCGCTCTTGCCGGTATGGGCATCGCTGCGGATCACGGTCGCGGTGTTGCTGACCATGGCTTTCAATGCATCCGCCGCGCGGCTTGAGCGCGCTTCCTGAATAAAGTGCATCAGGGTGGAGATCAAGACCATGGCACCAATCACCAGTGCGGCGGTGAGGTCTTCGGTGGCATAGGAGATCAGTGCCAGAATGGTTAGCAGCAAGTTAAATGGGTTGCGGTAGCAGTGCCATAGGTGGACCCACCAGCGAGTTGTCTGCTGATTCTCAATTTCATTATTGCCGCTGTTGAGGCGAATCGCCTGCGCCTCCTGCTCGGTCAACCCCTCAGGGTGGCTCTTAAAGCGCTGGTAGAGCTGCTGTGGCGTCTCATTGGCGCACTGCAAGCGCTGCTGAGTCAGGGCGACGGGCAGATCTTGAGCCGCACTTCCCTGCGGCAAACCCTCTAGCATGGTTTCCCGGCGGATCAGGCGGCGGGGCAGGCTGCGGCTCAATGCATTGAGCAATTGTCGGGTGAAGTTTTTAACGTGCATGGTGCTAACCTTACTGTCATTTGATGACGCCGCTTATCTAGCGCCATCATGTTGCGCCCACAGCAAAGCTGCCGTGAGAGAGCAAAAAATCATCAGCAGAGACCAACACGGGGAAAGTGCGCGGTGACGGCCGACCAGATTATTATCCGGTCAGGCAATCACCTCAGACGAGGAGAGACCTTACCGGAGGCACCCATCGGGTGCGGTTGAGGGAACAGGGTCCACTGGGTCATTAACCTCCGGTAAATTAATAACTAGGGTAGGCGCTACGCGACTTCTACCCCTCTGGTACGCGATAAAAATAGGTCGCTAATGATAGCTTAGCCACCAAACAGCTAGACAGACACTAAACGGCATAACCATGGTTAACACGGCAAAAATCACCCTGACGAGAAGATAATCCGTTAGGGTGACAATATGTCGCCGGTCATTGGGATATCATGCGCTGAGTCTGATTCTGTGCATGCTATGCTTCCCTGTATGCCATCAAGTATAAATAATCAGTTTATTATATATTTCTAAACCTAAACATTAGGTAAACCATGCAAAACCGCTTAACCATTAAGGACATTGCCCGCATGAGTGGAGTTGGAAAATCCACGGTTTCGCGGGTATTGAATAACGAAGGCAGTGTCAGCCCACAGACGCGGGAACGGGTTGAGGCGATTATTCGTCAGCAGGGGTTTACCCCGTCAAAATCAGCTCGTGCCATGCGAGGGCAGAGCGATAAAGTGGTAGCGATTATTGTCTCGCGTCTGGATTCACCGTCTGAGAATCAGGCGGTACGCACCATGCTGCCACTGTTCTACCAGCAAGGTTACGACCCGATTCTGATGGAGAGCCAGTTTGATGCCACTTTGGTCAGCGAGCATCTGCATGTGCTGCAACAGCGCAATGTGGATGGGGTGATTCTGTTTGGTTTCACTGGGTTAACCGCAGATATGCTCTCGCCGTGGCAAGAGAAAATGGTGGTGTTGGCGCGGGAATACGCCGGTTACTCCTCCGTCTGCTATGACGATGAGGGGGCGGTGCGCCTGCTGATGGATAAGTTACGCCATGCGGGTCATCGTCATATCAGCTATATCGGCGTGCAGCCGTCGGATGCCACCACGGGTATGCGCCGCCACCAATCCTACCTTGATTACAGCCAGCAGCACGGCCTGATACCTACGGTTGCACTGGGTGAGTTGAGCTATCAGAGTGGTTTTCAACTGGCACCGCAGGTGATAAAACCGGATACCTCGGCACTGGTATGTGCCTCTGATACCATCGCCATGGGGGTAAGTAAGTACTTACAGCAGCAGGGGCAGCAACATATTCAGGTGTGTGGCATTGGTAATACGCCGCTACTGCACTTTCTGTTCCCCAATACCCTGTCAGTTGAATTGGGTTATGGCAGCGCAGGGGTGAAAGCAGCACAACAACTGCTGGATCAGCTTAATAATAGTCAGCCAATTCAACAGATTATCATCCCCGGTCAACTGACCTGATACCTCATCTTACTCTGCTGTTAGCCGCTATCCCATCCTGAGTGGTGGGTAAACAGCGGCAGCGCTCCTGTTTTTGGCGACTTATCTGGCACAAAAAATTGCCAAACTGTGATCTTCAACGCAAGTTGGGAACGTTCCCATTCCATAAATATAAATACGTAGCTAATCTTTAATTAGTCGAATATTTAATCGGTGATGGTTTTAATACTGGCGACCCCCATAGTGCCGACGGCCGTTTTCACTCTTTTTTATTCAAGATAGACCTTACAGATAAAAAAAAAGCTTTATCACTCAGCACGCTATCCCACCGTTGAAAGGTACGTTGAAATGAGCAAAGTAAAACAACAAGATATCGATCAATTGATCGTACTGGTGGGAGGCAGAGAGAATATTGCCTCCGTCAGCCACTGCATTACCCGGCTACGTTTTGTGTTAAATGATCCCTCTAAAGCCTCGCCAAAAGAGATCGAAAATCTATCGATGGTCAAAGGCTGCTTTACCAATGCCGGGCAATTTCAAGTGGTTATCGGGCCAGAAGTGGACGATTACTACCAGGCGCTGATCGCCAAAATTGGCCTGAATGAAGTGGATAAAGAGCAAACCAAGCTGGCGGCGCGGCAGAATATGACCTGGTTTGAGCGCGGTATTTCTCACTTTGCCGAGATCTTCTTCCCGCTGTTACCGGCGCTGATCAGCGGCGGTTTGATCCTCGGTTTCCGTAACGTGATCGGTGATATCCCGATGAGCGACGGTAAAACGCTGGCGCAGATGTATCCGGCGTGGAAAACCATTTATGACTTCCTCTGGCTGCTGGGCGAAGCTATCTTCTTCTACCTGCCGGTGGCTATCTGCTGGTCGACAGTGAAGAAAATGGGCGGCACTCCGGTATTGGGGATTGTGCTGGGTATCACGCTGGTTTCACCGCAGCTGATGAACTCCTATCTGCTGGGCCAACAAATTCCTGAGGTGTGGAATTTTGGCTGGTTCACCATTGAAAAAGTGGGTTATCAGGCGCAGGTTATCCCCTCGATTCTGGCGGGTTTAGCGCTGGGTTGGATTGAAACCAACCTGAAGAAAATCATCCCCGCTTACCTCTATCTGGTGGTGGTGCCGGTGGTTTCCCTGCTGCTGGCGGTGTTCCTCGCCCATACACTGATTGGGCCATTTGGCCGCATGATTGGTGATGGGGTGGCATGGGGTGTGAAAGCAGTGATGACCGGCAGTTTCGCGCCGATTGGTGCCGCGCTGTTTGGTTTCCTATATGCGCCGTTGGTTATCACTGGTGTGCATCAAACCACGTTAGCCATTGATATGCAGATGATTCAGAGCATGGGCGGCACGCCAGTTTGGCCGTTGATTGCACTCTCTAACATCGCGCAGGCTTCGGCGGTACTGGGCATCATCATTATTAGCCGCAAAATTAATGAGCGCGAAATCTCGGTGCCAGCGGCCATCTCGGCTTATCTCGGGGTCACTGAACCGGCCATGTATGGTATCAACCTGAAATACCGCTTCCCGATGCTGTGCGCCATGATTGGCTCTGCACTGGCGGGCCTGATTTGCGGATTGACGGGGGTGATGGCGAACGGCATCGGTGTCGGCGGTCTGCCGGGTATTTTATCCATTAAGCCACAGTTCTGGGGCATCTATGCTTTGGCGATGTTGGTGGCGATTGTGGTGCCACTGCTGCTGACGATTATGGTTTATAAACGTAAAGAGAGTCGCGGCGAGCTGCCGGTTTAAGTCATGAAACGCCGCTGGTGATACACTGGCGGCGTCATTTTTCCCACGGTTTCTGTTTTTCTACGAATAAAGAGTCTGCTATGAATAATCCTATCCCTTGGTGGCAAAACGGCGTCATTTATCAGATTTACCCGAAGAGTTTTCAGGACAGCACCGGCAATGGCTTTGGTGATCTGGCGGGGGTGACGCAACGTTTGGATTATCTGCAAAAACTCGGCATTGACGCCATTTGGCTGACACCCGTCTATCTCTCGCCACAAGTGGATAACGGCTATGACGTCGCGGATTACTGCGCCATCGACCCGGCTTACGGCACACTGGACGACTTCAAAAATCTGGTCGCGCAAGCCCATCAGCGCGGGATCCGTATCGTGATGGATATGGTGTTTAACCACACCTCCACCGAGCACGCCTGGTTTAAAGCTGCGCAGGATCGCCACAGCCCTTATCGTCAGTTCTACATTTGGCGTGATGGTGAGGGTGATAACTTACCGAATAACTGGCGCTCGAAATTTGGCGGTAACGCCTGGCAATGGCACGCCGCCAGTGGTCAATATTACCTGCATTTGTTCGCCACCGAACAGGCGGATTTGAACTGGGAGCATCAGCCGGTACGCGATGAACTGAAAAAAGTGTGCGAGTTCTGGGCTGATATTGGCGTCGATGGTTTGCGGCTGGACGTGATCAATCTGGTTTCTAAACAGCAGGACTTTCCTGATGATTTTGAGGGCGATGGCCGCCGTTTCTACACCGATGGCCCCCGTATCCACGAATTTTTACAAGAGATGAGCCGCGATGTGTTTCAACCACGCGGCCTGATGACGGTGGGTGAGATGTCCTCCACCCGCCTTGAACATTGCCAGCGTTATGCCGCACTGGGTGGCGATGAGCTGTCGATGACCTTTAACTTTCATCATCTGAAAGTGGATTATCTCAATGGCGAGAAGTGGTCGCTGATACCGCCGGATCGGGTTGAGCTAAAGCAGATTTTTAACCAGTGGCAGCAGGGGATGCATAATCGCGCCTGGAATGCGCTGTTCTGGTGCAACCACGATCAGCCGCGCATTGTGTCGCGCTTTGGCGATGAAGGTGCTTTGCGTCTGCCGGCGGCCAAGATGCTGGCGATGGTGCTGCACGGTATGCAGGGCACCCCCTATATCTATCAGGGCGAAGAGCTTGGGATGACCAATCCTAACTTTAGCTCTATCAGCCAATACCGTGATGTAGAAAGCCTGAATATGTTTACTGAGTTGAGTGCCAAAGGGCGCGAACCTGATGAGTTATTGGCGATTCTGGCAGTGAAATCCCGCGATAATGGCCGAACACCAATGCAGTGGGATCGCAGCCGCAATGCGGGATTCAGCCAAGGGACGCCGTGGATTGAGCCATGCAGTAACTATGGTGATATTAATGTCGATGCTGCACTGGCGGATGCTGACTCAGTGTTTTATGCCTACCAATACTTAATCGCCCTGCGTAAGCAACATGATCTGTTCACGTTTGGCGATTATCAGGATCTTTGTCCGCAACATCCTGATTTATGGTGCTATTTTCGCAGTTGGCAGGGTAAGCAGTTGTTGGTGGTGGCGAACCTGAGTGGTGAACCGCAGGCATGGCAGCCAGAGGGGATTGAGCTGGGTGGCAATTGGCAACTATTGATGAGCAGCTACGGTGAAAGCGCCTTCCAACCGCAGGAGATGGTGTTGCGGGGGTATGAGGGGGTTTATTGGATCAAAGGGTGAGTTAGTTTAATTCAATTCAATTCAATTCAATTCAGTTCAGTTGGATCGGATCTGGTTTCGGTTGATATTCAGTTAGTGGTAGGTTCGGTTGTTAAAGCGTCACCGCTCACCTTGCCTCCGATGAACCAACCGCCAAAGGGGTTACAAGCGCGTAACCCCCTTGGAACCCCTGCGCTAGCGCACGTATCGCTTGCCCACTTCGTGGGTGCCCTCGCTCATCATTACGCTGACGGACCGCCGTGATTCGCTCCTGCTCAAGCACGGCTCGCTCGGCATCCATGCCTCGCGTCCTACCTCCACTCTTCACTCGGCAGCTCAAATGTGCTTTTAACTTCAAAACCTAAAAACAGGGTTTTGATTTTGACTTTCTCTTTTGACCTTAAGCGCAATCAGGAATATTGCCGACAAAGATTGCAGGCCGAATGAGCCGCATGGACGCGGCGAAAGGGGTTGTCGAGCTGGGAGCGAGTCAGCCCCGGTTCGATTAGCCGGCAAGCTGCCGGAGGGGATGGCGCAGCCACAATATTTCGCGCAAGCCGCAGGTGCAGGAGGGCCGGCCTGCCCTCCTGCTCGGTTGAGGCGACGAGGGTCAGGTGATCACTGAACGAATATCAACCGAAACCAGATCCGATCTATTATGCAGGCAAGGCAAGCCGTGAAGCGTTAACAACCGAACCAATCGCCTGAACGATTATCAACCGAAACCTATCACCAAAACCGAATCACCTCCCCAATTTCAACCCCGGTAACTGCGCAAAAATACTCACCAAACCCTCGCCCCAGCCCTTACGGATCATCATAAAATAGGGGTGATCCTCGGTGATTCTATACTGCTGTTCGGTGCTGAAACTGTCGAGGGGGTAGATCATCACATCCAGCGGCAAGCCCACGGATAAATTACTGCGTAAAGTCGAGTCCATCGAAATCAGTGCACATTGCATCGCCTGATCCAGTGGGGTGTCGTAGCTCAACACGCGATCAATAATGGGCTTCCCATATTTACTCTCGCCAATCTGAAAATAGGGGGTGTCCTGAGTGGCTTCAATAAAATTACCCTGCGGATAGATGTGGAACAGCCGTAGCCCTTCACCCTTAATCTGACCACCTAACAACAGGTTACAGTTAAAATCGGTGCCGCCGCTATTTTGCTGTGCGCCGCTGTCCCGGTTAATCACCTCACGCACCGTTTCACCCAACAGGGTGGCGGCTTCGTACATTGAGGCGACATTCATCAAGTTGGTTTGCTCAGGATCGAGACAGCGGCGTTGCAGCAAGCTGACAATACTCTGTGTGGTCGCCAAATTGCCCGCGCTTTGCACCACCAGTGTTCGTTCGCCCGGTTGCTGAAACAGATGCAATTTACGAAAAGTGGAAATATGATCCACTCCGGCGTTGGTTCGGGAGTCGGAAGCAAACACTAACCCGGACGACAGCCGCATGGCCACACAGTAAGTCATTGCACGGTATCCTTTTATTGCGACATATCGCGTCGCGGGGTCGATAACATATGCACGGCAGCAATGGTTTGCATATCCTCATAACCACCGCCTCGGCGAATGCCGCGCACTGGGCAGGCATCCAGATAATCTATGCCCACCGCCAGTTTCAAATGCTGATTCGGTTTGCAGGTGTTATTGGTGACGTCAAAGCTCTGCCAATGCCCATCCAGCCACACTTCGGCCCAAGCATGGGTCGCAACATGACTGGAGGATTCTGTATAAAGATAGCCGCTTACATAGCGTGCCGGAATATTTAAACTTCGGCAACAGGCAAGAAAGACGTGGGTGTGATCCTGACATACCCCTTGCCCGGCGGCAAAAGCTTGGGCTGCGCTGTCCTGAACCGTGGTGGTGCCGGGGCTGTAGGGCATTTTTGCCAGCAGCTCGCCCATCATCAGTGTCAGGCAATCCAATTGTGCATCCGCATGGGTCACGCCCTGACAATAACCGGATGCAAATTGGCGAATGGCGAAATCCGGCTGAGTCAGTGGACTGTGGCGCAGAAACACCAGTGGGGATAGGTGGTCGCCACTGTCATCCTCCATGTTATCTTCAATCTCCACCACCCCCTGGGCCTGAATGGTGATGGCTTGATGGGGCTTATCCAGCGTCAGTACGTGCAGCACATTGCCAAAGGCATCAGTGGTGCAGATGGCATCTTCCGGTAAGGTCAGTTGCCAAGAGAGAATTCGCTGGTGCGCCGAATCCTGTGGCGTTAGGCGCAGATACTGCGTGCTGTGCTGCACTTGCTGTGCATAGGTGTAGTGGGTGCTGTGATCGACATTCAGTCTCATTGGACCTCCAGATAGGTTTGACGAATGCTGTCAGCGATCGCATTGATCTTGCCTAAAAAATCCATCAGATAGAGGTGTAGGCCATCGGCCATCACATCGTTAATGCTGCTAAAACGCAGCTCGGCAAGCAAGATACTGACCAACCGCCGTGGCTGATGACTGCGGCTGCCGCCAATCAATTCCAACTGCTGTTCCATGTCGTTGATGCAGGCCAGCAGGGAGCGGGGGATCTCATTGCGTAAAATCAGCAGTTCCGCAATCGCCTCGCGGCTGAGTTGCTGCTTGTACAAGCTGTGGTACGCCTCACGGGCACTGACGGCCCGCAGCAAGGTGTCCATGCGGTAGTATTCGCGCACCGGATCATCATCGCTATCCAGCAACTGGTTTTTCACATCCAACAGGCGAGCGGTGCTGTCAGCCCGCTCAATCAAGGTGCCCAGACGAATAAAATAGAGTGCATCGCTGCGCAGTAAAGTGCCGTAAACCGCACCACGAAAGAGATGTGAGCGCTCTTTAACCCAGTCAAAAAAGGCATCAATACCGGCGGCGCTGATCCCCTGTCGGCGCAGCTGTTTCATCTCAATCCAGGTGGCGTTGATACTTTCCCAGACCTCGGATGACAAGCTGCCGCGCACCGCATGGGCATTGTTCCAGGCCATCTGTAAGCAGCTGAAGATACTGCTGGGATTATGGCTGTCGAGCACGAAAAAATTGAGCAGGTGGGTCATCGACACCTGCGGGTAGTGTTCGGCAAACAGGGCCTGCGTGTTGCTCAAACTGAGGGGCACCAATAGATCAAAATTCACGCGGGTGCTGGTGGGCATCATCGATAGCCGGTTGGTGACATCCAGCACTCGGGTGATGTTCTCTGCCCGCTCAAGATAGCGGGCCATCCAATAAAGCTCGCTGGCTGTTCGGCTTAACATGCATCATCCTCCAATACCCAAGTGTCTTTGGTGCCGCCGCCTTGTGAGGAGTTCACCACCAGTGAACCATCCGCCAGTGCCACGCGGGTCAGGCCACCGGGCACTAGACGAATTTCCGCGCCGGAGAGGGCAAAAGGGCGCAGATCAATGTGGCGTGGGGCAAGGCCGTTGTTTACAAAGGTCGGGCAGGTCGAGAGAGCGAGGGTCTCTTGTGCAATGTAGTTTTGTGGTCGCGCCAGTAGCAACTGGCGGAATTGGGCAATCTCCGCTTGGGTGGCCGCGGGGCCGATCAACATGCCATAGCCCCCTGCGCCATGAACTTCTTTCACCACCATCTGATCCAGATTCGCCAAGACATAAGATAAATCAGTAGGTTGGCGGCATTGCCAGGTGGGGACATTCGCCAGAATAGGATCTTCGGCGAGGTAAAAACGGATCATCTCCGGCACATACGGATAGATAGATTTATCATCTGCAACGCCAGTACCAATTGCGTTAGCCAATACCACCCCACCTGCCCGATAGACTGATAGTAGCCCAGGGACACCGAGCATGGAGTCCGGGCGGAAAGCCAGTGGGTCGAGGAAGGCGTCGTCCACTCGCCGATAGATAACATCTATCTTGCAAGGGCCGGCGGTGGTGCGCATAAAGACCGCCCCCTCTTTGACGAACAGATCCGCGCTTTCAACTAGCTCGACCCCCATCTGCTGCGCTAAAAAACTGTGCTCAAAATAGGCGCTATTAAAGCGCCCAGGGGTCAGCACCACCACGGTAGGATCGTTGATTGGCGTGCTTTCGCGCAGTGTTTGCAACAAATGGGAAGGGTAGCGCTCAACCGGCGCGATGCGCTGTTGCGCAAACAGCTCCGGATAGAGCCGCATCATCATTTTGCGGTTTTCCAGCATATAGGAGACGCCGGATGGGGTGCGCAGATTATCCTCCAACACATAATAGAGGCCATCGCTATTACGAACCATATCCACGCCAATGATATGTGCGTAGGTGTCGCGGTGCAGGTTCACCCCTTGCATACAGGGCTGATATTGGTCATTGGCTAACACTTGTTCAGCCGGAATAATCCCTGCTTTTAGGATGTGTTGATCGTGGTAAATATCATGCAGAAACGCATTCAGCGCTTGAACACGTTGGCGAATGCCACGGTCCAACATCTGCCATTCACTGGCAGGAATAATACGTGGCACGCTATCAAACGGGATTAAGCGCTCGGCGCCATCATCGTCACCATACACATTGAAGGTAATGCCCACCCGGTGAAACAGCAGCGCAGCTTCTTCGCGCTTGCGCGCAATGGTCAGTTGATCGGCCTGTTGTAACCACTGCCAGTAGGCGTCGTAATGGCTTCGGTGTTGCCCCTGCGCCAGTAACATTTCATCGAAAAATCGTGATGTGGAAAGGTCGATGTTCAGCATTATTACCTCGCAAACAGAACCGGCTGTAGTGAGGATTACGCATAAACTGTGCCAGCTCGTAAAACAGGCAAAATAGGGGGGATTAGCGCGATTTCAGCACTATTAGGGTGCAATCAGTGAGTCTGCTGCTTTATTGATGGGCAGAAAATTGCCACATCATTAGCATGATGATCTGCCATGGCGCACAGGGAAAAGGGGGGAAGTATTTATGGTGGAGCAAAAAACACGGCTGGCAATCACCAGCCGTGGCGCAATACAGCAGAATTAACGACGTACCGCGATAGCTTCGATTTCGATTTTGACATCTTTCGGCAGACGCGCCACTTCAACACATGAACGCGCAGGGAATGGCGCACTGTGCTCATTGAAGAAGGCTTCGTAAGTGGCGTTAACTGTGCTGAAATCATTCAGATCTTGCACGAATACCGTGGTTTTCACGATATCGGCAACTTTCAGGCCAGCCGCTTCGACGATAGCTTTCACATTTTCCAGTGACTGACGTGCCTGAGCTGAAACCTCATCAGCCACCAGGCCGGTTTTAGGATCAACCGGGATCTGGCCGGAAGTGAAGATCATGCTGCCCAGATCAACACCCTGGACATAAGGGCCAATGGCGGCAGGGGCGAGTTCAGTGCTGATAATGCGTGACATGGTGACTCCTGGTTTATGTGATACAGAAATTATTTCCATCATTATAAAGCTGGGGTGAATAACGGCAACCCGCGCGAACTAAGTTTGCTACCGGCCGCCGTGTTAATTCGCTTACCGCTTGTCATCCATTTACAGAACTTCATCCGCTTGCAGCACCACCTGATGATCAAACTCTTTCTCGCAATATTTGCACTTCAGGTGGATCTCGCCCAATTTGGCTTTCACTTTGAAGCTGGAGTCGACCGGCTCATTATGGCTGATGCAGTTGCTGTTCGGGCAGGTGAGGACGCCGTCGATCTGCTCTGGCAGGCTGAGGGTGAGCTTCTTCACCACTTCGTAGTTATCGATGCGATTGACGGTCGCGTCTGGGGCATACATCGCCAATTGGTTGGCTTGTTGCTCAGTCAGGAAAGTATTTTCTATTTTAATCAGATCCTTACGGCCTGAGCGCTTAGAGGGCAAGTTCAAGCCGATGGTAATACGCTGATCTGTCGCGGTCAGTTTGAATAGTGATAGCAATTTGAATCCGATCTGCGCCGGAATATGGTCAATCACGGTGCCACATTTGATCGCTTCAACCTGTAGTTTGTAATCCTGAGTCATGTGCAATTCTCCCTCAAAGAGCCAATTCAGCGTTTAAGACCAGTGCCAGTAGCGCCTGGCGGGCAAAAATCCCATTACCTGCCTGTTGGAAATAGTAGGCGTAAGGCGTTTTATCGACATCGGTGGTTATCTCATCGATGCGTGGCAGTGGGTGCAGCACTTTGAGATTATCCCGCGCCCCATTCAAATCCGCAGCACGCAGGACAAATTGTGCTTTGACATTGGCGTATTCTGACGGGTCAAGGCGCTCTTTTTGTACGCGAGTCATGTAGAGAATATCCAGATCCGCGACCACCTCTTCAATGCTTTGGTGCAGGCTGTATTCGATCCCTTTTTCATCCAACATTTGCAGGATGTAGGCGGGCATTGCCAGCGCATCCGGGGCGATAAAGAAGAAGCGATTGCCGTCGAATTTTGCCAGCGCCTGGGTCAGTGAATGCACAGTGCGGCCATATTTCAGGTCACCGACCATAGCAATATTGATGTTATCCAGCCGCCCTTGGGTCTCCTGAATGGTGAAGAGGTCGAGCAGGGTTTGCGTCGGATGCTGGTTTGCACCATCACCAGCATTGACCACTGGTATATTGCCGGAGAATTGTGCTGCCAGTCGGGCCGCGCCCTCTTGTGGGTGGCGCATGACGATGGCATCCACATAGGTGCTGATCACCGACACGGTATCGGCCAGTGTCTCGCCTTTCTTGCCTAGCGACGTATTACTGCTGTCAGAGAAACCGACCACGGATGCGCCCAGGCGATGAATCGAGGTTTCAAACGACAGACGGGTGCGGGTTGAGGCTTCGAAAAAGCAACTGGCGATCACTTTATGTTTTAACAGCTCAGGTTGCGGGTGGTTCTTCAGGCTGGCCGCGGTGCGTAGCACCAGTTCCAGGTCATCGCGACATAAGTCGTTAATTGAGATGATATGTTTGTGATACAACGGGTTGGCCATTTTTCGCTCTCCTCTGTGACTGCCCGTGGTCGCGGGCTTTTAATCGGTTGTAATGCAGTTAAGGTGAAATTCAGCCCGATCGACAGACAAAAAAAAGCCCCTCAACGAGGGGCCTTACAGGATCGGTTTAGCAACGGGAGAAACCACGGCAGTTTGCTGCCAGCTGGCTGGCCATTTTGTCGACCCTCAATTGGGTCATTTTCAACAAAACGACGATGTTGAGCGAAATCTAAGCAGCTTTTCATCATATCTCCCGGCAAATTGTGGCGAATTATACTCGCGTGCCATTTCTCTGCAAGGGGCAAAAGCCGCATTTTTTATGATTAGCAAACGATTACTTGTTGGGTTTGGTTTCAAATGGGAAACAGTTGCAAAATGACGGGGATCGTCACTAATGCAATGAGCAGTGAGACAACAATCGCCAGCGCCAATGACATCAGTAGCTATATGGATATCAATAAGATGCCATGGGGCATATTTGATATTAGAAAATTATCACCCGCAATTTATCATTCTGAATGAAGTTTTTATTCGAGGTTGATTGTAAACTGATGATTAATTACAGAAATTGATTTGTAGCTTAAATAATTTAGGTTGTATTTTTATGGATAATAGTCAGATGTGGCGCAATAAAATTATTGCTGATCTATTTTAGCCGCAAATTGATCATAAATAATCAATAAATGCGGCTATCGGAAATGTTAAGCAGCAAGTGTGCCGCTAACTCTATTCCTCGTCGAACCCCGAATTAAACAACTCAATAACCGCACTCAGCGCCTGAATCTCATCAGGGCCGGTCGCTTCAACCTCAATCTGGCGACCTTTAGCGGAGTCTAGCATCAGCAGTGCAATCACACTGCTGGCTTCGGCTTCGGTCCCGCTGTCATTACGTAACATCACTTCTGCATCAAAACTCTGAACCAGCTCGAACAATTTCATTGCGGGTCTGGCGTGCATCCCCAACTTGTTCTTGATCTCAACGGTCTGTTTGACGGTCATTGTTTACGTTTTTCCAGAGTACGGTGGCGTGATTGGACATTTTTGCCACGAGCGCGGAAATAATCTGCCAATTGTTCAGCTACATAGACCGAGCGGTGCTTACCGCCGGTACAACCAATGGCAACCGTCAGATAACTGCGATTATTGGTTTCCAGCATGGGCAGCCACTGTTCCAGATAGCTGCGTGTCTGGTAAACAAAATTGTGCACTTCAGTATGGCGATCAAGGAAGGAGATGACCGGCTTGTCCAGACCCGTCATCGGGCGTAGTTTCGGGTCCCAGTGTGGGTTCGGCAGGAAACGTACGTCGAAAACATAATCGGCATCAATGGGAATTCCGTGCTTGAAGCCAAATGACTCAAACACCATCGTTAGTTCGCGCTCACGTTTACCCAACAGGCGGGTACGCAGCATCTCAGCTAACTCGTGCACTGACATTTCTGAGGTATCAATAACCAGATCAGCCCGTGAGCGCAGAGGCTCCAGCAGGATACTCTCTTCATCAATAGCACTTTCTAATGACAGATTTTTCGCCGAAAGCGGGTGCAGGCGACGGGTATCACTGTAGCGACGAATCAAGGTATTGCGGTCAGCATCCAAAAACAGCAACTGCGGTGAGAAACTGTCTGGCAATTGAGTCATGGCATGTTCAAATACCTCGGGAGATTCTGGCATATTGCGCACGTCTATGCTCACTGCCGCTGAGATATTCCTACCGGCAAGTGTGTTTGCCAATTGCGGCAGCAGAACCACGGGCAAGTTATCGACACAGTAAAAGCCCATATCTTCCAATGCGCGTAAAGCAACAGACTTCCCTGAACCGGAACGGCCGCTGACAATCATCAGCACCATGTGAGTGACTCCCCTTGGTATCTCTTTGGCGCTCATCGCCACTATTACGAATCGACATTCCGGCTATAACAGGCGGGTTTGCGAATAGACCCGCGCTGCTAGGCACCCTTTACCCGTTTACGCCGTTTCTGGCGGTAACTCTGTAATGATCTGATAAAGCTCATCATCACTGTGTGCTGCACGTAGACGGCGACACACTGTTTTATCAGCTAATCGCTTGGCCACTAAAGACAAAGTGTGTAAGTGAGTTTTACATTGATCTGCCGGAACCAACAAGGCAAATAATAGATCAACAGGTTGATTATCAATAGCATCGAAGGCAATGGGTTGTTCCAGGCGGATAAACACACCCACGGCGCGCAGCGTATCTTCCTCCAGTTTGCCATGAGGTATCGCGATGCCACTACCAATGCCGGTACTGCCCATGCGCTCACGGGTCAATACAGCATCGAAAACGACCTGTGAAGGCAGGTTTAGCTGTTTGGCAGCCAACTCGCTGATAATTTCCAAAGCCCGTTTTTTACTTGAGCAATGTACGGCGCTTTTGGTGCACTCGATATTTAATACCGAGCTTAATTGCAATGCTGGATCGTTGATCATCTCATCTTTCACTTAAGCGCTATTTTAAGCCCAAACCAGCGGTGATCTGTTCTTCACCGCTGGCTCGGGTTATGTCGCGCGTATAGAACCTTCGTTAGGTATAATAGCTACAAGGATTCTTAATGTTGTTTCAATTTATCTTTATGCTTGTTCAACTGGCGGGCCAGTTTATCAACCAAAATATCAATTGCGGCGTACATATCTTCCTGCTCTGAACTCGCGTGCAACTCGCCTCCATTCACATGTACCGTGGCTTCTGCAATTTGTTTTACTTTTTCGACACTTAAAACCACGTACACTTGGTTAATGCGATCAAAATATTGCTCAAGTTTGGCAAATTTAGTGTTAACAAACTCACGTAATGCTTCGGTTATTTCAACATGATGTCCGGTAATATTGAGCTGCATAGTCTCTTCCTTCTCAGTTCAGGTCAAACCAACTGTTTACGTTGATTCGACGGCGGGATGGATAACGACTCTCGGTACTTCGCGACGGTTCGCCGTGCCACCATGATGCCTTGTTCACATAATAGTGTGGTCAGCTTACTGTCGCTAAGGGGTTTGGCAGGGTTTTCTGCCGCAACCAATTTTTTCACCAGTGCACGAATTGCGGTGGAAGAGGCTTCGCCTCCGCTCTCGGTGTTGACGTGACTGGAGAAGAAATATTTCAACTCGAAAATCCCCCGAGGGCTGTGCAGGAACTTCTGCGTGGTCACGCGGGAGATGGTCGATTCATGCATATCTACGGCTTGGGCAATGTCAGCCAGTACCATGGGTTTCATAAACTCAGGCCCATTTTCAAAAAATGCGATCTGCTGCTCTACAATACAACGCGCGACCTTCAGCAGCGTTTCATTGCGGCTTTCAAGGCTTTTTATCAACCATTTTGCCTCTTGCAGATTGCTGCGGATAAACTGCCCGTCGCTATCATTACGAGTATTATTACCCATGGCAGCATAGTGTTGATTAATTTTTAGGCGTGGAATGCTATCGGCATTTAGCTCGACCGTCCATTGATCTTTGTCTTTACGGACCAAAACATCGGGAATGACATACTCAGATTCGCCGGTATTGATCGACTGGCCCGGTCGTGGGTCCAGTGACTGAATCAGGGCGATCGCTTCCTTAAGTGTATCTTCTTTTAGCCGACTTAAACGGATCATTGTGCGGAAATCATGGTTGCCTAGCAAATCCAGATAGTCACTAACGACCAAGCGAGCTTCGGCAAGATAAGGGGTATCTTTGGCATATTGCGATAGCTGCACCAACAGACATTCACGCAGGTTACGCGCTGCCACGCCAATGGGATCAAAGTGCTGTATCCGCTTGAGTACGGCTTCGACTTCGTCTAGCGCGATGTTCTCGTCACCCATGCTTTCCAGAATATCTTCCAGCGGGACGGTGAGATAGCCGGTTTCATCAACTGCGTCGACAATGGAGGTCGCGATGGCGGCATCGGTTTCAGAGAAGGGGGTTAAATCCACCTGCCACATGAGATAATCTTGCAGTGTTTGGGTGGTTTCACCCTGATAGACCGGTAGCTCATCATCACTGTAATCGTTGCCCATTCCTGATGGCGTACCTGCGGTGTAGATCTCATCCCAGGTGGCATCCAGCGGCAACTCTTCTGGCATATCTTTTTGTTCCAGCGCTTCGCGAGTATCAAGCGCTTCACTGTCTACTGTCTCTTTGGCGTCTATCTCTTCATGAAGATCCGTTTGCTCAAGCAGGGGGTTGCTCTCCAGCGCTAACTGAATCTCCTGCTGGAGTTCAAGTGTAGAGAGTTGCAACAGACGAATAGCCTGTTGAAGCTGCGGAGTCATTGCCAGTTGTTGGCTGAACTTGAGTTGCAAACCTTGCTTCATAATGCGGTATCAATTTTCCTTAATGGCTGAAAAACGGCCTTACAATCTGTATTGGAAGAAGATTAGAGACGGAACTCTTCACCCAGATAGACACGTTTAACTTGTTCGTCAGCCAAAATTTCCTGTGGTGTGCCGTGAGCGATTAAGTGCCCTTGGCTTACAATATAAGCCCGCTCACAAACGTCTAACGTTTCACGCACGTTATGGTCGGTAATCAGTACACCAAGACCACTGTCGCGCAGATGCTCAATAATTTTTTTGATATCAATAACAGAAATTGGGTCAACCCCGGCAAATGGCTCATCCAGCAGAATAAACTTAGGATTTGCCGCCAATGCGCGGGCAATTTCAACACGGCGGCGTTCACCACCAGAGAGTGACTGCCCCAGACTGTCACGTAGATGGGTGATATGAAACTCTTCCATCAACTCATCAGCCCGTTCCTGGCGCTGCTCAGCCGTGAGGTCTTTACGAATTTCCAGCACCGCCATCAGATTATTAAATACACTCAGGCGGCGGAAGATGGAAGCTTCTTGCGGTAAATAACCAATGCCACGACGAGCGCGTTCATGGAGAGGCAAGAGGCTGATATCTTCGTCATCAATCACAATGCGCCCGGCGTCACGCTGGACAATGCCGACGACCATATAAAAGGTGGTGGTCTTACCTGCGCCGTTTGGCCCAAGCAGGCCGACAATTTCACCGGACTTTACACTCAGGCTCACGTCTTCGACCACTTTACGGCCTTTGTACGCCTTAGCCAGCTTTTCTGCGATTAATGTTGCCATAAATGATTACTTACTCTTCTTTTGGCCTGAAGCTGCTGGCCCTTTGTCTTGTAATTGGGACGGTAATAGTACGGTTGTGACGCGATTGCCTTTGTCACTGAAGGCTTCCATATGCTGTTTTTTCACCAGATAAGTGATGCGATCACCTTTGATATTACTATCAAGTTGCTCCAGATAAGCATTGCCAGTCAACACCACAAAGTCATTCGCGACTTCGTAACGCAATTTTTGACCATGGCCTTTGACCGGCTTACCGCTGTCTTGCATCTGGTAGAAGGTGACCGGGTTACCAAAACCTTCAATGACCATTTTGCTCTGATCACCACCAGGGCGGGTGACAACCACTTTATCCGCTTTAATCTCGATAGTGCCTTGCTTGATAATCACGTTGTCAGTAAAGGTGACTGTATTCGCCTGCATATCCAGCGCTTGCTTGCCGGAGACCACATTAACGGGCTGATCAGTATCGCCGGTTAAAGCCAGTGCTGGCAGGCTTGCAGCCAAAAGTGAACTGGCAAGTAAAAGATGGCGAATTTTATTTTTGGATTTCATAAGAGGTTTTAACCTTTTCAATCAGCTCAGCGGTTTTGTCCCGCAAGTTCCCGCGCATTTTCATGCCGTTAGACGTGAATCCAACACCAAAGAGGGTAACTTCATCGTCTGAGGATACATCCTGAGTGATCAAATTAACCTGGGCGTTATCAGTTTTAATTTTCTTTAATTGTGCATCTGGAGTCAGGCTATCGACCTCAACATGACCATACAAATAGAGCATTTTATCATCGGTCAGCTTGGCGCGATCTGCCCGAACTGTCCAGGTTGCAACCGCATTATCACCAAACATCGTCATAACCGGCTTGGTAAACCAAGTCAGTTGCTGGCTACTGAAGTTCTGAACGTCTTCCGCGATCAATTTATAACTCAATTGCCCGACCGGATTAAACACCACGGTGGTGGTATGTTGGCTTTGCGAAGATGGCTCATTATTATCAGCCACTGTTTGCGTGTCCTGCTGGTTAAAGCCGGACATATTCCAGCCAATCAATGCCAAAGCAATCAATGCCAGGGATAGGGTTATCCATAGTCTTGTTTTACTCATATCGACAATCCTTTGGCGCCGTCGAGTTTATCCTGGGCCAATAATATCAAATCACATATCTCGCGTACTGCACCGCGTCCGCCACTGATTTGCGTCACATAATGCGCTTTGGGGAGCAGCAACGGATGGGCATCCGCCACCGCGACAGATAACCCCACTTGCGCCATCACTGGCCAATCAATCAGGTCGTCGCCAATGTAAGCCACCTGCTCAGGCTGGCAGTTTACTGCTTGCAACAACTCCTTATAGGCGACCAGCTTATCAGATTGCCCTTGATAAAGGTGGGTAATGCCTAAGGTGTTGGCGCGGTCTTCCAGTAATTTGGCGCGGCGGCCGGTGATAATCGCCACTTCAATACCTGAGGTTATCAGGCAGCGGATACCATAGCCATCACGCACATTGAACGCTTTCAGCTCTTCGCCCTGATTCCCCATATAAATCAGGCCATCGGACATCACGCCATCCACATCACAGATTAGCAGGCGAATGTTTGCCGCGCGCTGTATGACACTGTCAGCGACTGGGCCGTAGCATGTGTCCAAATAGACGGTGCTGCTCATAATTTATCCTTTGTTAAACGACACCGGCTCTTAGCATGTCGTGCATATGCACCACGCCGAGCAGTTGCTCACCGTCAGCCACCAACACCGCCGTAATATGACGTGACTCCATCAGATTGAGCGCATCGACCGCCAACATGGTCGGACGAACTCGAATACCGCCGCTAGTCATCACGTCGGCGATTTTCGCACTATTCAAATCAACGCCCATATCGAATACCCGGCGTAAATCACCGTCGGTAAAGATACCCTTAATCATCATCAGATCGTCACAGATTACGGTTAAACCCAGATTTTTCCGAGTAATTTCCAGTAGTGCATCACGCAATGAAGCATCAGGGCTGACGTGTGGGATCTCCGCGCCAGTGTGCATGATATCGCTGATTCGCAACAGCAACTTGCGCCCAAGTGCTCCGCCCGGATGGGAGAGGGCAAAATCTTCCTGGGTGAACCCGCGCGCCTGTAGCAATGCCACAGCGAGGGCATCACCCATAACCAAAGTGGCGGTGGTACTGGTGGTAGGGGCCAGACCTAGCGGGCAAGCTTCTTGCGGAACTTTAATGCACAAGTGAATATCGGCGGCTTTACCCATGGTGCTTTCAGGGTTGTTGCTCATGCAGATCAGCTTGATTTTCTGGCGCTTGAGCACCGGGATCAGCGCAAGAATTTCGTTGGACTCACCTGAATTGGAGATAGCCAAGACGATATCTTGCGGCGTGACCATGCCAAGGTCGCCATGACTGGCTTCCGCAGGGTGGACAAAAAATGCAGGTGTACCGGTGCTGGCAAAGGTCGCTGCAATTTTGCAGCCAATATGGCCCGATTTACCCATCCCCATCACCACCACTTTGCCATGGCAATTAAATATCGCTTCGCAGGCGCTGGAAAAATCGTCATTAATGTATTGATCGAGCTGTGCCAGTCCTTCGCGCTCAATGTGCAATACCTGTTTACCCGCCTGCTGAAAATCCATTCTTGGTTGCGAATCAAAAGAAGACATACTTGGTTCCCGTACACAGCACTTTTTTATAGGCCACAATTTATTATCGCGCGGCTTTATGCAGCACTGCTTTGTGTGGCACTGTTTTAGGTAGCATTACTTATGCTACACCACCCTAAAAGGGGCGAAAAACAGCACCGCAAGATAAGCGATGAACCCACATAATAACAGAGCACCCGCCATATGGCCGATTCGATGTTTACGGCCCAGACAAAGAATCGTGAATATCACGCTAACACCGAGCATCACCCAATAATCCCGCTGAAAAGCTTCTGGGTTAATATCACCCGGGGATAGCAGCGCAGGTACACCTAACACAATCACAATATTAAAAATATTTGATCCGATGATATTACCGACCGCCATATCATCTTCGCCCTTCAACGCGCCAGCAATGAATGTCGCCAGTTCAGGCAAACTGGTGCCGATAGCAATCACGGTCAAGCCAATGACCAGCTCACTGACGCCAGCGACGCGGGCAATAACCGTCGCATTATCAATAATCATTTTGGCCGACAGCGGCAAAATAATGAAGGCCAGCACTAACCACAATAGGGCCACGGTGGTGCTACTGTCCTGCGGTAATTCAGCCAACTGTTCGCGGGTCAGGATATCATTTCCCTCCGCATGGGCCAGTCGCGCAATTTTAAGCATCAGGACAATAAATGCCGCCGCCGCCAGCAGCAAAATAATCCCATCCCCACGGCTGAGATGATTATTGGCCAATAGGAAGCCACACAGCACCGTGACCAGCAACATTAAGGGTAATTCACGGCGCAAAATCTCTGAGCGCACGGTCAACGGGCGTATTAAGGCGGCGCCACCCACAATCAGCAACAGGTTGGTAATATTGGAACCAAGCACATTGCCGACCGCCATATCGGTCTGGTTATTGAGGGCCGCAGTCACCGAAACAATCAACTCTGGCAGCGATGTGCCGATCCCCACAATGGTCATCCCAATAATGAGCGGCGGAATACCGAAAGAGCGGGATAACACCGCTGCGCCGTAGACTAATCGATCAGCGCCATACACTAATAAAACCAAGCCAATGATTAATAGTGTTATCGCAAGAAACATGCAGAGTCCTTTATTAGGTATAATCCCGATCCATTGGCTGCTGGTAACAGATAGCCCGTTGGCAAAAAATGGCTGACAATAGGTGTTCACACTTATTTTTGCTTAGGCTCTAATTTTGACTGCGAGAGTCAGAAAAGTAAAACTTATGGCAACTTTGGCTACGAAAAAACAGTAATAAATTGCCAAACTACTTCCCAATTGCGCTCGTTGCGGCCATTTGATGTAGCATTGGCGGCTGGATGAGTAATAAAAGGCTCAAAGGACGAATGATAATGAATCAAATGGCGTCGAATTTGATAGAGATCCAGGGGATGAGTTTCACCCGTGGTGAGCGTCCGATATTCGCCGATATCAATATGACGGTCCCGCGCGGCAAAGTGACTGCGATTATGGGGCCTTCAGGTATAGGTAAAACCACGCTGCTGCGTCTGATTGGTGGGCAACTTGCTCCAGATGCCGGCGAAATCTGGTTTGATGGTGATAATATTCCGACGCTTTCACGTCAGCGTTTGTATGATGTGCGCAAGAAAATGAGCATGTTATTTCAATCCGGGGCGCTATTTACTGATTTAACCGTCTTCGAAAATGTGGCTTTTCCACTGCGTGAACATAGCCGTTTGCCAGAAGAGCTGCTGCACAGCACGGTAATGATGAAGCTGGAGGCAGTGGGGTTGCGTGGCGCGGCTAATCTGATGCCCGCGGAGCTTTCTGGCGGTATGGCGCGTCGTGCGGCATTGGCGCGGGCGATTGCTCTTGATCCTGAATTGATTATGTTTGATGAGCCGTTTGTCGGCCAGGATCCCATTACCATGGGTGTGCTGGTGAAGTTGATTGATGAGCTGAATCATGCGCTGGGGGTCACCTGTGTGGTGGTTTCCCATGATGTACCCGAAGTGCTCAGCATTGCCGATTATGCCTATATTGTTGCAGATCAGCATGTTATTGCTGAAGGAACACCTGAGCAGTTACAAGCCAACGACGATATGCGGGTACGCCAGTTCCTCGATGGTATTGCCGACGGGCCGGTGCCTTTCCGTTTCCCTGCCGGGGATTATAAAACCGAGCTATTAGGCTGATGGAGTATTCATGTTAGTACAGGCGTTAGCGTCTTTAGGTCGCCGGGGCATTAATGTCTGCGCCTCCTTTGGTCGCGCAGGTTTAATGCTGTTCAATGCCCTCGTTGGGCGGCCTGAACCGCGAAAGCAGTGGCCATTATTGGTCAAGCAGCTGTATAGCGTCGGGGTGCAATCCCTGCTGATTATTGTGGTTTCCGGTCTGTTTATCGGCATGGTTCTGGGGTTGCAAGGCTTTTTGATCCTGACCACCTATAGCGCGGAAGCTAGCCTCGGCATGATGGTATCACTGTCACTGCTACGTGAGCTGGGGCCAGTGGTGACGGCGCTGCTGTTCGCTGGTCGCGCGGGTTCTGCCTTGACCGCTGAGATAGGCTTGATGAAAGCGACGGAGCAGATCTCCAGCCTGGAAATGATGGCTATTGATCCGCTGCGGCGGGTAGTCGCGCCTCGGTTCTGGGCGGGTCTTATCAGCATGCCATTATTGACCGCGATTTTTGTTGCCGTGGGTATCTGGGGCGGCTCGGTGGTCGGTGTTGACTGGAAAGGGATCGACGGCGGTTTCTTCTGGTCGGCGATGCAGAATGCGGTTGAGTGGCGTACAGATTTACTAAATTGCCTGATTAAGAGTCTGGTATTTGCCATTACCGTGACCTGGATTGCGCTGTTCAATGGTTATGATGCGATCCCAACCTCTGAAGGGATTAGCCGGGCAACGACCCGTACCGTGGTGCATTCATCGCTGGCGGTATTGGGATTAGATTTTGTGCTGACAGCACTGATGTTTGGGAACTGAGTCGATGCAAACGAAGAGAAGTGAAGTCTGGGTAGGCGCGTTTATACTGATTGCTATACTGGCAGTCATATTCCTCTGCCTACAAGTAGCAGACATTAAATCGGTGGGCAATCAGCCAACTTACCGGATTTACGCAAATTTTGACAATATTGGTGGTCTGAAAACCAATTCGCCGGTCAAGATTGGTGGCGTGGTGGTTGGGCGGGTAGCAGATATTACTCTGGATACCAAAAACTACAGCCCTCGTGTAGCGATGGATATTCAACAGCGCTATAACCATATCCCAGATACCAGTTCACTGGCAGTCCGCACCTCCGGATTGTTAGGTGAGCAGTTCCTCGCGCTAAATGTCGGATTTGAAGATCCAGATATGGGTACTACTATTTTGAAAGATGGTGGCGTGATTCAAGACACCAAATCAGCGCTGGTTCTGGAGGATCTTATCGGTCAGTTCTTGTACAAAAGTGGCGGGGATGGTAATTCTGGTGCGCCAGCGAGTGAGCCAGCAGCACCAACAGCTGGCGAACTAACACCGGCAGCAAATGGTAGTTTGCCTGCAACTCAACATCCATAAAAGGGAATCTGAATGTTTAAACGCTTACTTATGGTCGCATTGCTGGTGGTTGCCCCACTGGCAAATGCTGTCGATCAAACCAACCCGTACCGTCTGATGGATGAAGCGGCGCAAAGAACATTCACGCGCCTGAAAACTGAACAGCCTAAGATCAAACAAAACCCAGACTATTTACGCACCATCGTCCGTGAAGAGCTGTTGCCATTTGTCCAGATCAAGTATGCCGGCGCACTGGTGCTTGGTAGCTATTATAAAGCGGCAACACCAGCGCAACGTGAGGCTTATTTCAATGCCTTCGGCCAATATCTGGAACAGGCATATGGTCAGGCATTGGCGCTGTACCACGGCCAAACTTACGACGTTGCCCCAGACCAACCACTGGGTGATGCCAATATTGTGGCTATTCGTGTGACTATCCTTGACCCCAATGGTCGCCCACCGGTGCGCTTAGATTTCCAATGGCGTAAAAATAGCCAAACGGGTAACTGGCAGGCGTATGACATGATAGCCGAAGGGGTTAGCATGATCAGCACCAAGCAAAATGAGTGGGCATCTATCCTGCGCCAGAAGGGGGTTGATGGCTTGACTCAACAACTGCTGATTGCAGCGAAACAGCCGATTACCTTAGACAAGAAATAATGATGGCAAATGAACTGAACTGGCACTCCCAGCAGGAGACGCTGGTACTACAAGGTGAGTTGGATCGTGAAACGCTGTTGCCTCTTTGGCAGCAGCGCGCGGCACTGCTGGCCGATAAAACCCATATTGATGTCAGCCAATTACAGCGTGTCGACTCATCCGGTTTGGCGCTACTGGTGCACTTTCGTGAACTGCGAAGCAAACAAGGGGTCTCACTCACTATAACCGGTGTCAGTGATCGGTTATCGACTCTGATTGAGCTTTACAACCTTCGGGATATCATTCCGGTAGAAACAGTCAGTACGTAGTCAATGGAATTAAGTCGGCGAGCTTTTGTGTCGCCTATTTCCAAAACAAAAAACTAAAGTTTTTAGGCCCCTGAACATAATAATGAGACAGGGGCTTTTCTTTAGTTTCGGAGCACGCCGTATTCCACTAATATGTTTGGCTGGCTATGCTCCTCATAACACTATCGATCCTCATAAAATAGAAAGAATCTTATGGATACTAACGAAATTAAAGACGTGCTGATGCGAGCATTGGCACTACAAGAAGCGCATGTTACCGGTGATGGCAGCCACTTTCAGGTGATTGTGGTCGGTGAGTTGTTTGCTGACATGAGCCGGGTGAAAAAACAGCAGGCTGTGTATGCGCCTTTGATGGAATATATCGCTGATAACCGTATTCATGCTTTATCGATTAAGGCTTATACGCCGCAAGAGTGGCAGCGGGATCGCAAGCTAAACGGCTTTTAATACTGCTGGCTGGTGGGCTGTTTAACGTTATCGTAAACAGCTAAGGCGGGCAGTGAATTCGAATTTGACAACAGAGAGTGGTCACAATGGATAAATTTCGTGTGCAGGGGCGGACTCGCCTAAGCGGTGAAGTCACTATTTCCGGCGCGAAAAACGCCGCATTGCCAATATTGTTTGCTGCGTTGTTAGCTGAAGAGCCGGTAGAGCTGCAAAATGTCCCAAAGCTAAAAGACATTGATACCACTATTAAGCTGCTTGGCCAACTAGGCACCAAAATTGAACGCGATAGCTCGGGTTCTGTTTTTGTTGATGCGCGTGATGTGAATGAGTTTTGTGCGCCTTATGATTTAGTCAAAACCATGCGTGCCTCTATTTGGGCGCTGGGGCCACTGGTTGCTCGTTTTGGTAAAGGGCAAGTCTCTTTGCCCGGCGGTTGCGCTATTGGTGCGCGTCCGGTTGACTTGCACATCACGGGCTTAGAACAGCTGGGTGCTGAAATTAAGCTGGAAGAGGGCTACGTGAAAGCCTCGGTCAATGGCCGCCTAAAAGGCGCGCATATCGTGATGGACAAAGTTAGCGTTGGCGCAACAGTGACCATTATGAGTGCTGCGACTTTGGCTGAAGGCAGCACGGTGATTGAAAATGCAGCCCGTGAGCCAGAAATTGTCGATACCGCGAACTTCCTGAATACGCTGGGCGCTAAAATCAGCGGCGCAGGGAGTGACCGCATTACCATCGAGGGCGTTGCGCGCTTGGGGGGCGGCGTCTATCGTGTGCTGCCTGACCGCATTGAAACCGGCACTTTCCTGGTTGCAGCGGCTATCTCTGGCGGTAAAGTTGTTTGTCGTCAGACCCGCCCTGATACGCTGGATGCGGTATTGGCTAAGCTACGAGAAGCAGGCGCTGATATTGAAGTTGGTGATGATTGGATCAGCCTCGACATGCATGGGCAGCGCCCTAAAGCGGTGACAATCCGCACCGCGCCACACCCAGGTTTCCCAACGGATATGCAGGCCCAGTTCAGCTTATTGAATTTGGTGGCGGAGGGGACGGGGGTTATCACCGAAACTATTTTCGAGAACCGTTTCATGCATGTGCCTGAGCTGATCCGCATGGGCGCACATGCGGAGATCGAGAGTAATACCGTGATTTGTTATGGTGTTGAGCAGCTATCCGGTGCTCAGGTGATGGCAACCGATCTACGTGCTTCTGCCAGTTTGGTATTGGCGGGCTGTATCGCTGACGGGGTCACAATCGTGGATCGTATCTATCATATTGATCGTGGTTACGAACGTATCGAAGATAAACTGCGTGCACTGGGTGCCAAAATTGAGCGGGTGAAAGGCGAATAAAAGTTCGCTAAATCAGACCAATAAAAATGCCAGCCGATAGTTACGAGCTGGTATTTTTTTGACTAAAAATTATGGCTGTAGCGACTCTTGCTGACTACTAAGCTCCGCATTTTGATCGAATTCCGTGATGGTTATCTGCATCGTCATTTGCTGGCCGTTGCGCAAGAATAAGACTGGAATTGTGGTGCCGGGGCGGATCTCTGCAACCTGATCCATAGTTTCAATCACAGACGTTGCAGGCTTGTTATTCACGCTAAGAATGATATCACCCACTTGCAGGTCGGTTTTCGCGGCTGGGCCATCTGGCGATATTCGATTCACTTTAATGCCGTGTATCCGGTCTGATGAACCATTACCGCTGGCATTGAAGGGGGGATACTCCTCGCCAGTCACGCCGATATAGCCACGGATCACCCGCCCGTCACGAATCAGCTTTTCCATGACTTTGGTCGCCAGTGCGGTTGGAATAGCAAAACCAATACCTTCTGGTGTTTCACCGTTGCTGCTTTTATCGAAAGATAGGGTATTAATCCCCATTAATTCGCCCAAGGTATTCACTAGCGCACCACCGGAATTACCCTGATTGATTGAGGCATCTGTCTGGAGAAAGTTTTGCCGCCCGGAAGCACTCAAGCCAATACGCCCGGTCGCGCTGATGATCCCTTGAGTGACTGTCTGACCCAGATTATAGGGATTACCGATGGCCAGCACGACATCACCAACATGGGGTATACGATTAATATTGATGGGAATGACCGGCAGATTCACCGCATCAATTTTCAAAACGGCTAAGTCGGTCAGATTATCTGAACCCACCAGGAGTGCCTCTGATATACGACCATTCTGTAATGCCACAATGATCTGTTCAGCATTATTGATAACGTGCTTATTGGTCAGGATATAACCCTTATCACTCATGATAACACCAGAACCTAGTGTACGAATGGCCAGCCCATCTTGGGTCGGACTTAAGCTACGGTTATACACATTAACCACTGCTGGTGCTGCTCTGCGCACCGCTTGGTTATAACTGGCGGGCGTCTCTTCATCTAAGCTACTGCTGTTACCGGAAAAAAAGTGACCCGGATTACGCAGCATAGGCATTGCGACCAGTAAAAGACCGGCGACAATTAGCCCCAAAACAATTGAACGCAATAGCTTAAGAAACATGAGGTTTAAGGCGTGAATGAATGGATATCCGGAGAATAGCATGAGTTTGGCGGACACAGCATGGTGCTGTGTCCGATTTTTCTGCAAATTAGCGTATTAGCAGGTAAATATTCTCGTCACCACGGACAATATTCAGTGCGATTACAGCAGGTTTGGCTTCGATAGCTTTCCGTAATTGGGCGATATCCTGAACTCGCACACGGTTTACGGCAATAATCACATCATCTTTCTGCAAGCCAGACTGTGCGGCTGGTGAGCCTTTAGTGACACTCTCAACCTTAACCCCTTTGCTACCGCCTTTGATCTCGCCATTACTCAGGGATGCACCCTGCAATGAGGGAGATAAAGTATCTGCACTGGTTGAAGTTGGGCTGCTATTCTCTAGCGTGACTGTAACTTCAAGTGGTTTTCCATCGCGCAGCAAACCAACTTTAACGGCTTTACCCGGCCCAGTGGTGCCCACTTTGGCGCGCAACTCCGCAAAGCTGCTTATTGGCTTACCATCAACGGAAACCAACACATCACCGGCTTTGATGCCCGCTTTAGATGCGGCTGATTTTGGCAATACTTCACTGACGAATGCGCCACGCTGAGCATCGATATTAAAGGCTTTTGCCATGTCTGCGGTCATTTCGCTACCACGGATACCCAACAACCCGCGTTTCACTTCGCCAAACTCAATCAACTGCTGGCTGAGATTCTGCGCCATGTTGCTTGGGATTGCGAAGCCGATGCCGATGTTACCGCCGCCCGGTGCCAGGATCGCGGTGTTAATCCCAATCAATTCGCCATTGAGGTTAACCAGAGCGCCACCAGAGTTACCACGGTTGATGGAGGCGTCAGTCTGGATAAAGTTTTCCAACCCTTCAAGGTTCAAGCCACTACGGCCCAAGGCGGAAATGATCCCTGAAGTCGCGGTTTGCCCCAAACCAAATGGGTTACCGACTGCGACCGCGAAATCACCCACCCGCAGGTTATCGGAGTCAGCAATTTTAATGGATGTCAGATTCTTGGCATCAGTTAACTGCAATAGTGCGATATCAGTTTGCTCATCACGGCCCAGCAGTTTGGCATCATACTCACGGCCATCATTGAGCTGAACACGAATTTTATCCGCATTATTGATCACGTGATTATTGGTCAGCACATAACCTTTTTCAGCGTTAATAATGACGCCAGACCCCAGCCCTTCGAAGGGACGATTGCTCTCTTTACCGGCGGGTGCATTGGGGCCAAAGAAGAATTTGAACTCTTCTGGCAAGCGCTGTTGCTGTGCTTGCGTCCCAGAAACATGAACGCTGACAACCGCGGGCAAAACTTTTTCCAGCATTGGTGCCAGGCTAGGAACTGCCTGCCCGGCCACGGCCGCTGGAAGTGCTGCGGCGTTCACCATAGGAACACTAGCGAGACCTAAGCCGACACTCATTGCCAGCGCACTAAGAAATAATGACTTTTTCTTCATTGATTTAAACTCTCTCAATACCTAACGGTGAATGAATAGGGTGGATGGCTGTTACAGGCCCGTTGTAAGTTCAGACTCTGAGTTAGCTAAAAAATTCACTTATTTCAAAAGGCTACTGTTACCTTAAAATACGTAGCCTGAGATACCGCTTGATATAAGGTTCGCTGTGGAGCAATTCAAGGAGGGGTGAGTATAGAAGTGTAAATGTGCTGACTACGATTGCGTAGTCAGCATGGTATATATGTGCTTAATCGCGGGTCTGATGCTCCGGGCGTAATAAGCCCGATGCCCCTTCAGAGTAGTCGCGAGGCGGCATTTTCACTGGTGCCTGATCATTATCGGCCTCAGATTCGGTCAGACGGTAGCGGAATGGATTATCCTGCAACGGTAAGTCCGGTAGTAAGTTATTGGAGCTTTTCGCCATATGCTGATAGAGCTGGCGGTAGTCGCGAGCCATATTATCCAGCAACTCAGCACTGCGGGCGAAGTGCCCAACCAGTTCCTGACGGTACTCTTCCAAATCTGTTTTGCTCTTCTCCAGCTCATTTTGCAGCACTTGCTGCTGACGCAATTTGCGGTTGCCAAAGCGCATAGCTACCGCGCCAATCACGATACCAACAACCAACCCAATAAGCGCATACTCCCAGGTCATGATGACTCCTTTTTTGACTTCATTGTTCAGCAGGACTTTTCACTTAATAATAGCCACTATAACCGCTAACCTTGTCTGAGTGGAATCCTGATGCAACTTTGCTTTTGGTTATCAGGTTTTTTCCGCAGAGATAGAGTCGGTAAATGCTGCGATTGCACGATAAATCAGTGAGAAAGTAGCGCGAAAAGTAGATAACTATTTTATCAGGGATTGGTGATAAACATGCAATCAAGTACACCTACAACACTTTACCAGCAGGCACTTGATGCTGGTGACTATCAATCTGATGATGTGCAACGGCGCGCTGTAGCCCAACTAGACCAAATTTATCACGCACTGCAACAGCGCCAGAATGAGCCACCGACTGGCACCGGTTTACGTGGGCGGTTGAGCCGTTTGATTGGGCGCACGTCAGCCAAAAAAGTCATACGTCCGGTTCAGGGCCTATATATGTGGGGTGGCGTCGGGCGCGGTAAAACCTGGCTGATGGATATGTTTTTCCACAGCCTGCCGGGTGATCGCAAGCTGCGATTGCACTTCCACCGCTTTATGTTGCGGGTACATCAAGAGCTGGCCGAGCTACAAGGTCATGAAAATCCACTTGAAATTATCGCCGATAACTTCAAGATGCAGACTGATGTGCTGTGCTTTGATGAGTTTTTTGTCACCGATATTACGGATGCCATGCTGCTGGCAACACTGCTGGACGCACTCTTCGCCAGAGGCATTACACTGGTCGCGACATCCAACATTCCACCGGATAATCTGTACCAAAATGGGTTACAGCGCGCCCGCTTTCTGCCGGCTATTGCATTGATCAAGCAGTATTGTGACGTGATGAATGTTGATGCTGGTATTGATTACCGCTTGCGCACGTTAACTCAAGCGAATCTCTATCTGACGCCGCTCAGTCAACAAACCGCGCAGGCGATGGATGAGATTTTTGTCAAGTTAGCGGGTAAAGTGGATGAGCGCGCCCCTGTACTGGAGGTGAATCATCGGCCACTGCCCGCCATTTGCGCGGCACAGGGCGTTTTGGCGGTGGATTTCCATACTTTGTGTGAAGAGGCTCGCAGCCAGTTGGATTACATTGCACTGTCGAAACTCTATCACACTGTTTTGTTGCACAATGTCCACCGCATGGAGACGCGAGATGAGAATACCGCTCGGCGTTTTCTGGCGTTAGTCGATGAGTTCTACGAGCGGCGAGTGAAGCTTATCATTGCGGCTGAAACTTCTATGTTCGAGATTTATGGTGGTGAGCGCCTCAAATTCGAATATCAGCGC
Source organism: Yersinia bercovieri ATCC 43970 (assembly GCF_013282745.1). NCBI lineage: Bacteria > Pseudomonadati > Pseudomonadota > Gammaproteobacteria > Enterobacterales > Yersiniaceae > Yersinia > Yersinia bercovieri. The sequence goes on along the minus strand of NZ_CP054044.1, from coordinate 868,138 downwards.
TGCTTATCGCGGCTACAAGAGATGCAGAGTGAAGAGTATCTCTCTTTGCCGCATCTGCCGTAAGTGCATATTCTGTGCCACAGTTATTCACTTTTGACATGCTAAAATGCTATTCTATTGCGGGCGATTATCCTTCGCCCTGACTTAACATGTTTAATTTATGCCTTTCTCGTCAAAAACAGTTCGATCTTTAACGCTGACTTCTCTATAATCTTGCGACCCCACGTTACAACAAAGTTTTTTTCCCAAAAACTTTGATAGTGCCGGCATTGGCTATTCGAAGGGGTAGGTTTGCTGGACTGATGGTCGTGTGAGCCTCAACTGTTTTTGAACGTTTGGGTGTTCACCAACGTGTAACTTATTAATTGGGTAAGCTTTTATAATGAAAACTTTCACAGCTAAACCAGAAACTGTAAAACGCGACTGGTATGTTGTTGACGCGAATGGTAAGACCTTAGGTCGCCTCGCTACTGAACTGGCTAGTCGCTTACGCGGCAAGCATAAAGCGGAATACACCCCGCACGTTGATACTGGTGATTACATCATCGTTCTGAACGCAGAAAAAATTGCTGTAACCGGCAACAAGCGTACAGACAAGATTTATTACCGTCACACCGGCCACATCGGTGGTATCAAACAAGCGACCTTTGAAGAGATGATTGCCCGCAGTCCTGAGCGTGTGATTGAAATCGCGGTTAAAGGCATGCTGCCGAAGGGTCCGCTGGGCCGTGCAATGTATCGTAAGCTTAAAGTTTACGCAGGTACTGAGCACAATCATGCGGCGCAGCAACCGCAAGTTCTGGACATTTAATCGGGATTATGGCAATGGCTGAAAATCAATACTACGGCACTGGTCGCCGCAAAAGTTCTGCAGCTCGCGTTTTTCTTAAGCCGGGCAGCGGTAAAATCGTTATTAACCAACGTAGCCTTGAAGTTTACTTCGGTCGTGAAACTGCCCGCATGGTAGTTAATCAACCGTTGGAACTGGTAGACATGGTTACCAAGTTTGACATGTACATCACTGTTAAAGGTGGTGGTATTTCAGGTCAGGCTGGCGCTATCCGTCACGGTATCACCCGTGCACTGATGGAATATGACGAGTCTCTACGTGGTGAACTGCGTAAAGCTGGCTTCGTAACGCGTGATGCGCGTGAAGTTGAGCGTAAGAAAGTGGGTCTGCGTAAAGCACGTCGTCGTCCACAGTTCTCCAAACGTTAATTTTTTGCCTTTATGGCATCAGATTGATGGTAAAAGCCCGGTGTTTCACCGGGTTTTTTTATTTCTCTGAAAAATATATTTGAAAAACATATCTGAAAAACACCTCCCTACCACGCCATATATTATATTTTTTGCCGCTAACTAATTGTCAGATAGACGATTTTTTATGAAATAGCCGTACCACCCCCACAAAACATTCAAAATCTGGTAAACTATCACTCACTTTTGTGCCTGTTCGGCGAACTGTTGGCGCCCGTCTATCTCCCTGGCTGAATTATTCTCTCGACCAAGGCTTATTTACGGCAGCAGCTGTCGAGATTGCGAACTGGCGGTAAAACGACTCAGGATAGCAACCTCACCGTGGGCTATTCGCACTGTTTTCTAGATAATCTTGGAGGTTTTCATGGCTGTCGCTGCCAACAAACGTTCGGTAATGACGCTGTTTTCCGGCCCGACCGACATTTTTAGCCATCAAGTACGTATCGTACTGGCGGAGAAAGGTGTCAGTGTTGAGATTGAGCAGGTTGAAGCTGGTAATCTGCCGCAGGACCTGATTGACCTCAATCCCTACCAGACCGTCCCTACTTTGGTTGATCGCGAGCTGACATTATATGAATCCCGCATCATCATGGAGTATCTGGATGAGCGTTTCCCTCACCCGCCATTGATGCCGGTATACCCAGTTGCTCGTGGTAGCAGTCGTTTGATGATGCACCGCATTGAGAAAGACTGGTACACCCTGATGCATAAAATTGAGCAGGGCAATGCACAGGAGGCAGAAGCAGCACGTAAGCAACTGCGCGAGGTTCTGCTCTCTATCGCCCCAGTATTCAATGAAACGCCTTACTTCCTGAGCGAAGAGTTCAGCCTGGTTGATTGCTATTTAGCTCCGCTGTTGTGGCGCTTGCCAGTATTGGGCATCGAGCTAACTGGCGCGGGTTCTAAAGAGTTGAAAGGCTATATGACACGTGTGTTTGAGCGTGATGCGTTCCTGGCTTCCCTGACTGAAGCTGAACGTGAAATGCACCTGAAAACCCGAGGTTAATTGCTATGGAGATGTCGGATATGTCTCCGCGCCGTCCCTATCTGTTACGCGCATTTTACGAATGGTTGATTGATAATCAACTGACGCCACATCTGGTGGTTGATGTGACAAGGCCAGGTGTTTCGGTGCCAATGGAGTTTGCACGTGATGGGCAGATTGTATTGAATGTGGCACCGCGCGCCGTGGGTAACCTGGAACTGGGTAATGATGGCGTGAGCTTCAATGCCCGTTTTGGTGGCGTACCGCGTCAGGTCATCGTACCTATGGCTGCGATAGTGGCAATTTATGCGCGAGAAAATGGTTCTGGCACCATGTTTGAACCTGAAGAGGCTTACGATTCGGATGCTGAGGGTAATTTCGAGGGCATCGAAGAGGAAGAGGGCAATAACGCACCGGCTGACAATCTGATGTTAGTCACGGACGAAACACCATCTTCGCAAGACGATAATGGTTCACCTGATGATGAGCCGCCACAACCGCCACGCAGTGGTGGTCGCCCAGCATTGCGGGTCGTTAAGTAGCCCCTTCGTTTTCAAGCAAAGTATTAGTCTTTCTAAGGGCGGCATTGGCCGCCCTTATCATTTCCTCATAACCAATAATCAAGATAACTTTTTCAATTCAGCCAGGCAGTTATCACGCTGGCTCATCATGTCGCTATTTCTGATCGTGGATAAAGTATGAGAGGCGCGCTGCTGGAAGTTAGCTTTGGCGGCACTATCTTTGATATCAGCTGGCGCGGTACAAATCTCTGATAATTTGAGTGTTTTGCTATCACTTACCGCTTTTAGTACTGCGGCTGGGTTGTAAATCAGTGCGGAAGAGAGTGCTGATTTTACCCCTGCGGTGAAATTTGCGTTCCCCCCATCGGCCAGTTTAGGGGCCATGGCAATCCAATTATCATCACCCAGTTTGATATTATTCTCTACCGCTGGCAGTTGCCCAGCTTTTGCCAGTTCAGCCACCACTGCGCGGGCACCACGTGCCTCAATGTTATAGCCAACTTCTTGATAATTCAGCGACATCGCCAATGCGCTGCCACTCATCGCCAGCAATCCGCCAGCAATAAAAAGTAAGTGAGATTTCATAACAGATGATCCTTTCTTTAAAACGGGGCGTAACAAGATAAGTAGGCCAAGCGGTGTCGGCCCAAAAGCCAATATAAACTCGGCCTTTACTATAGCGCTTCACGGTTAAAATGCTGCAAATAAGGGGGGTGAGATTGTTACAAAATCTTGGGTGGGGGGGATAAACTCATAAAAATGCTGGATAGCCAGCCATTATACCATTGACCAAATTGATTGAAGGGGGAATGTTCCGTTGGGGTCGTAGTCGCGTAAGCGACCGAAGCGCCCCTAGGGGCAGTCGCCCCTTCACACATCTGGCTTAATGTTGGGTTTGTCATCGACTTGAGGGCTGGATAACCAGCCCTCAATACCATTAAATGATCGAAAAATCCTGAGTATCAGACTTCCAGATAATTCATGATGCCTTCTGCGGCTTTGCGACCCTCGGCGATGGCGGTTACCACCAAATCAGAGCCACGGACAATATCGCCGCCAGCAAAGATTTTCGGGTTACTGGTCTGGAAGGCATTATCGGTGCTTTCAGGGGCAACGACACGGCCTTGCTTGTCCAGCGCCACGTCATGGGCAGCCAACCACTCCATGCTGTGTGGGCGGAAACCAAACGCCATTATCACGGCGTCTGCGGGCAGAACATGTTCTGAACCTGGGATCTGCTCTGCCATGCTACGGCCCTGTGCATCAGGCGCGCCCAGTTGGGTGCGAACCATTTTCACGCCGCAAACTTTGCCATTGCTGTTCACTTCAATGCTCAATGGTTGCAGGTTGAATTTAAATTCGACCCCCTCTTCGCGAGCATTTTTCACCTCCCGCTTGGAACCCGGCATGTTGGCTTCATCGCGGCGATAGGCGCAAACCACGTCAGTTGCGCCTTGACGGATAGAAGAGCGCACACAGTCCATCGCGGTATCACCACCACCCAGCACCACCACACGTTTACCCTCCATGCTGATGTATGGCTCGTGAGCGGCTGCTTCGTAGCCCATCAACTGTTTGGTATTGGCAATCAGGAATGGCAGCGCATCGTAAACACCGGATGCATCTTCGTTTTCCAGCCCGCCGCGCATAGATTGGTAAGTACCCACACCGAGGAATACCGCGTCATACTCTTTCAGCAGCGCATCCATGGTGATATCTCTGCCGACTTCGATATTCAACTGGAACTCGATGCCCATCTCAGAGAAAATTTTTCGGCGCTTAATCATCACCTCTTTTTCCAGCTTGAAGGCTGGAATACCGAAGGTCAGTAAGCCGCCAATCTCTGGGTGACGGTCAAACACCACCGCTTGCACGCCGTTACGCGCTAATACGTCAGCACAGGCCAGCCCCGCAGGGCCAGCGCCGATCACCGCGACACGTTTGCCGGTCGGGTGAACATGGGACATATCCGGCTTCCAGCCCATCTCGATAGCTTTATCACTGATATAGCGCTCGATGTTACCGATAGTGACCGCACCGAACTCGTCATTCAGGGTGCAAGAGCCTTCGCATAGACGATCCTGTGGACACACGCGGCCACAGACCTCCGGTAAGCTATTGGTCTGGTGAGCCAGATCCGCCGCCTCCATAATCCGCCCCTCATTGGCGAGTTTCAGCCAGTTGGGGATGTAGTTATGTACCGGACATTTCCATTCACAGTAAGGGTTACCGCAAGATAAACAGCGGTCTGCCTGTGCTTTGGCCTGTGTTTCCGAGAATGGCTCGTAAATCTCAACAAATTCAATTTTACGGATCTTCAGCGGCTTTTTCGGCGGATCTACGCGCTGTAGGTCGATAAACTGATAAACATTCTGACTCATTTCAACCCCTTACTGCGCTTGAATCCGCAGCTCAGCTGCGGAACGGCTACGGTGGCCCAACAGTGCTTTCACATCGCTGGATTTCGGTTTAACCAAAGCAAACTTGGTCACCCACTCCGGCCAGTTAGCCAGAATCTCTTCGCCACGGCTAGAACCTGTCAACTGAACATGTTCAGTGATCAGCCCACGCAGATGCTCTTCATGGATGGCCAGTTGATCGACATCCAGGACCTCTACCAGTTCAGGGTTAACACGTTTACGGAATTCACCGTCTTCATCAAGAACGTAAGCGAAACCACCGGTCATACCGGCACCGAAGTTAATCCCGGTGCGACCCAGTACGCAAACAATTCCGCCAGTCATATATTCACAACCGTTATCGCCGATACCTTCAACCACGGTGATAGCACCGGAGTTACGCACCGCGAAACGCTCACCGGCACGGCCTGCGGCGAACAGTTTACCGCCAGTGGCACCATACAGGCAGGTGTTACCGACAATGCTGGCTTCGTGGCTACGGAAGTTAGAACCCACCGGAGGGCGCACCGCGATACGGCCTCCCGCCATCCCTTTACCCACATAGTCGTTGGCATCGCCAGTCAGGGTCAGCTCAACGCCGCCGGCATTCCAGACGCCAAAGCTCTGACCGGCAGTGCCGGAGAAGTAAGCTTTGATGGGATCAGTCGCCATACCTTGATCGCCATGTTTAGTGGCAATCGCGCCGGACAATGACGCGCCTACCGAGCGGTCAGTGTTGCGGATATCAAAGTAGAACGTTTTGCTGTGTTTGGCTTCAATATGTGACTCGGCCTGCGACAGCAACTCTTTGTTCAGTGACCCTTTGTCGAACGGTGGGTTACTTTCGGTGCAATAGAGTGCTTTGCCCGGATGTGGCGTGGCGGTTTTCAGCATTGGCGACAGATCCAGCTTGTTCTGTTTGGCGGAGATGCCATCCAGCTCCAGCAGCATGTCGGTACGGCCAATCAAATCAACCAGTTGGCGTACACCCAGCTCGGCCATGATCTCACGGGTTTCCCGCGCAATGAATTGGAAGTAGTTCACCACACGCTCAGGCAAGCCGTGATAGTGGTCACGACGCAGTTTCTCATCTTGGGTGGCGACACCGGTGGCGCAGTTATTCAGGTGGCAAATACGCAGGTATTTACAACCCAGGGCCACCATAGGGCCAGTGCCGAAACCGAAGCTCTCTGCCCCCAGAATCGCCGCTTTAACAATATCAACACCCGTTTTCAGGCCGCCATCCACTTGCAGGCGGATTTTATGGCGCAAGCCATTGGCAACCAGTGCTTGCTGTGTTTCAACCAGCCCCAGCTCCCACGGACAACCGGCATATTTCACCGACGAAAGTGGGCTAGCACCAGTGCCGCCGTCGTAGCCAGCAATGGTAATCAGATCGGCGTAGGCTTTCGCTACACCAGTGGCAATGGTGCCCACACCCGGCTCAGAGACCAATTTCACTGAAATCAATGCCTTCGGATTGACCTGTTTCAAGTCGAAAATCAGCTGCGCCAGGTCTTCAATTGAGTAAATATCATGGTGCGGTGGCGGGGAGATCAAGGTCACACCCGGCACGGAATAACGCAGTTTGGCAATATACGGCGTGACTTTATCACCCGGTAATTGACCGCCTTCACCCGGTTTCGCCCCTTGGGCTACCTTGATCTGGATAACATCAGCATTCACCAGATACGCCGGTGTGACGCCAAAACGACCCGAGGCCACCTGCTTGATACGGGAGACCTTATTGGTGCCGTAACGGGCCGGATCTTCGCCGCCTTCGCCGGAGTTAGAGAAGCCGCCGAGGCTGTTCATGGCGATAGCCAGTGACTCATGGGCTTCTGGGCTGAGTGCGCCGATAGACATCGCGGCGGTATCAAAGCGGGTGAATAGGGATTCAGCCGGCTCCACCTGATCGACAGGGATCGGCGTACCTTGCGGTTTGATTGCCAACAGATCACGCAGTGTGGCGATCGGGCGCTCATTTACCAATTTGGCATAAGCCTGATAATCGCTATATTCGCCGCTGTGAACCGCAGTTTGTAAGGTGCTGACCACATCCGGGTTATAGGCATGGTATTCACCGTTATGAACAAATTTCAGTAAACCGCCCTGATCCAATGGCTTACGTTTTAACCAGGCGCGTTTGGAGAGATTCTGCAAATCCTGCTGGAAATCGCTGAAGCTGGCCCCGCCGATACGGCTCACCACACCCTGGAAACAGAGATCAGTCAGTTCACGATGCAGGCCAACTGCTTCAAACAGTTTAGAGCAGCGGTATGAGGCGACGGTGGAGATGCCCATTTTGGACATGATTTTGTACAGGCCCTTATTGATCCCATTACGATAGTTAAGCATCACATCGCGATACTTCTTATCAATAGCCTGGGAATCAACCAATTTAGCCAATGATTCATAAGCTAAATAAGGGTAAATCGCAGTTGCACCAAAACCGAGTAGCACCGCGAAGTGATGTGGGTCGCGGGCGCTGGCGGTTTCAACAATAATGTTGGCGTCGCAGCGCAGGTTTTTCTCTACCAGGCGGGTCTGGATAGCGCCAACTGCCATCGGAGCCGGAACCGGCAGACGATTCGGGGCAATAGCACGATCTGACAGCACCAACATCACGGCACCATCACGCACTTTGCGCTCCGCTTCTTCGCACAGGGCGAGCACCGCTTGTTCTAAATCAGTTTCAGCGGGATCAAAGCTTAAATCCAGACGATCGGCGCGGTAGTGCTCCCCTTCCAGCGTGGTGAGCTGCTGGAAATCGGAGAACAGCAAGATGGGCGACTTGAAGCTCAGACGGTGCGCCTGACCTTCCGCTTCGGAGAACACATTCATTTCACGGCCGATACTGGTGGCCAGTGACATGACGTGCGCTTCACGCAGCGGATCGATTGGCGGGTTGGTCACCTGGGCGAACTGCTGGCGGAAGTAATCGTAAATAATGCGTGGGCCGCTGGACAGCACGGCAAATGGGGTATCATCGCCCATTGAACCGGTCGCTTCCTGACCAATTTCACCCAGCACGCGGATGACTTGATCCAGCTCTTCGCTGCTGTAACCAAACTGTTTCTGGTAGGTTTCCAGTGTCGAATCATCTAACTGGCGGCTGCCCACCTGATCTTCCGGCAAATCTTCGAACGGCACCAGGCGCTTAACGTTCTTCTCCATCCACTCTTTATACGGGTGGCGGCTTTTCAGGTCGTTATCGGTTTCGGCAGAGTGCAGGATCTTGCCACTGCGGGTATCGATCACCATCAGTTCGCCGGGGCCGACGCGGCCTTTTTCAATCACTTCATCGGGCTGGTAATCCCAGATACCGACTTCAGAGGCGCAGGTGATCAGCTTGTCTTTGGTGATGACGTAGCGCGCAGGGCGCAGGCCATTACGGTCAAGGTTACAAGCCGCATAACGGCCATCTGACATCACGATCCCCGCCGGGCCATCCCATGGCTCCATATGCATGGAGTTGAAGTCAAAGAAGGCGCGCAGGTCGGTATCCATATCCGGGTTGTTCTGCCAGGCCGGTGGCACCAGCAGGCGCATGGCGCGGATCAAGTCCATGCCGCCACTGAGGAACAGCTCCAGCATGTTATCCAGCGAGCTAGAATCTGAGCCGGTCTCATTGACGAATGGCGCTGCATCCTGCAAATCGGGGATTAATGGCGTTTTGAATTTGTAAGCACGTGCGCGCGCCCATTGGCGGTTACCGGCGATGGTATTGATTTCGCCGTTATGGGCCAGATAGCGGAACGGCTGAGCCAGCGGCCAGCGCGGCACGGTGTTGGTTGAGAAGCGCTGATGGAACAGGCAAATTGCCGATTCAAGGCGCAGGTCAGCCAAATCAAGATAAAAGCGGGGTAGATCCGCAGGCATACATAAGCCTTTATAGATCGTCACCAGGTTAGAGAAACTACAAACGTAGAAATCTTTGTCACCTGAAATCCGCTTTTCGATACGGCGACGCGCCACAAACAGGCGGCGCTCCATATCACGTGGACGCCAACCCGCAGGGGCGTTCACAAAAATTTGTTCAATCCGAGGCAGGGAGGAGAGAGCGATTTCACCAAGAACATCTGGGTTGGTCGGCACTTCACGCCAGCCGATAATCGACAGCGTTTCGTTTTGCAACTCTTCTTCTACAATGCGGCGGCTTGCCTTGGCGAGTTCTTCGTCCTGACTGAGGAACATCATGCCGACGGCATAGTTTTTGGCCAAACGCCATCCGCGTTCTTCAGCGACCATCCGGAAAAAGCGATCCGGTTTTTGTAAAAGCAGGCCACAGCCGTCGCCAGTCTTGCCATCAGCAAGGATCGCGCCACGGTGTTGCATGCGGGCCAGTGCGTGTATAGCGGTACGCACGACCTTATGGCTAGGTTCGCCTTCTATGTGGGCGATTAGGCCGAAACCACAGTTGTCCCTTTCTTGGGATTTATCGTACAACATATCAGTGAACCTCCCCAGGCTCTGCGAGACTCTCACAAACCGACTCCAGAAGGACATCGTGACTGAGGCGGTGTGGGCTGACAGGCGCGTATTTCGCGGCAAATCTGCTTTTCCGCCCTCCGCCAATGGCCTCTTGTGGCGGTTCTCACAAGTGGTAAAAGACTTGTTTTAAGAGGGAGTCTTAAATTACTGCATAATTATGACTAGACGTTTGCCCGTCTAGAAAGCTTCCAGCGGACCTCCAACTTAGCGAGAAAGAATACTCAGGTCAAATATAGGCTTAAGATATATCTTTAAGGTGATAAGTGGCTTTATCGCCATGAAAAATAATAGGTTATTGGCATTTTCAACCCGTCGGATGCATTGTGCAGTAGACCTAGAAATGTGAGCTGTCTCACTATAGTGCAATCGACAAATCTCTGCACCATGCTAGTGCTGACGGGGATGCTGGAGTTATATGCTGCTTTTATTATATTTATTGATGTTTAAAACTATTTTTCACTGAATTGTAATAGAAGCGCTAAGGGCTTGGTGCAAATAAGAAAATTTAATCATCGGTCAAGTGATTTTATTTGCATTTATAATGAATGGTTATGCGAAGTTGCACCCAAGGGCATGGGAGTTGATCTCTGTCATCGCGCACAACATCGTTGGCGGGTAACCTTGGGTTCTTTTCAGACAGGTAGTGCCAAGATTATGCAGTTGCAGCGATTAGTCAATATGTTTGGTGCGGATTTACAACGGCGCTATGGTGAAAAAGTGCATAAACTCACGCTACATGGCGGGTTTAGCTGCCCCAATCGTGATGGAACACTCGGTCGTGGCGGTTGCACTTTTTGTCAGGTGGCCTCATTTGCCGATGAGCAAATGCAGCAGCAAAGTATTGCGCAGCAGTTAGCGGCACAGGCAAAAAAAACCAATCGAGCAAATCGTTACCTGGCTTACTTTCAGGCCTATACCAGTACTTATGCAGAGGTGAATGCGCTAGCGGTGATGTATGAGCAGGCGCTGGCCGAAGCTGATATTGTCGGTTTATGTGTGGGAACCCGCCCTGACTGCGTACCGGATGCGGTGCTGGATCTGCTGAGTGGTTATCATCAGCAAGGTTATGAGGTCTGGCTTGAGCTAGGGCTTCAGACTGCGAATGATAAAACTCTTAAACGTATTAATCGCGGCCATGATTTTGCCTGCTATCAGCAGACTGCGCGCCGCGCCCGCGCCCGTGGCCTCAAAGTGTGCTGCCATCTGATTGTTGGCCTGCCCGGCGAGGATCAGGCGCAGGGGATGGAGACCCTGGAAATGGTGGTGGCAACGGGCGTTGATGGGCTGAAACTGCATCCGCTGCATATCGTTGAGGGCAGCACCATGGCGAAAGCCTGGCGCGCAGGGCGCTTGCCAGCACTGGCGCTGGAGGATTACGTGCAGACGGCCGGTGAAATGATTCGCCATACGCCAGCCGAGATTGTTTATCACCGGATCTCCGCCAGTGCGCGCCGCCCTACGCTGCTTGCCCCCCTGTGGTGTGAGAATCGCTGGACCGGTATGAATGAGCTGAATAATTATATGCTTGCTCATGGTGGGCAAGCCTCTGCTTTGTGATCGGCTACTGCGCCGTCAGTTTTGACCCGCACCTTATTTTGGCTATATCTGCCTGCCGTTTGTGGGCAGATAATCGGCTTGTTTTCCCAATCTCTCCCGTTATTTGCACTCTTTTCCACACTTCTGAGGAAGCCATCTTATCTCTCGCTCGTTTTACGGTATGATTTATCTCCTTGGGGATATCCAGAAATAGAGACAGGGGTTGCGATGAAGCAAATCAGGGTATTGGCCCAGTATTACGTTGATTTAATGGTTAAGTTGGGGCTGGTTCGCTTCTCACTGCTATTGGCCTCGGTGCTGGTGTTGCTCGCCATGGTGGTACAGATGGCCGTGACCTTTGTGCTGAGTGGCTCAGTGGAAACCCTCGATCTAGTGCGGTCTATCTTCTTTGGTTTGCTGATAACACCCTGGGCGGTCTATTTCCTGTCAGTGGTGGTGGAGCAGTTGGAGGAGTCGCGCCAACGGCTATCGCGTCTGGTGGATAAGCTTGAAGTGATGCGCTACCGCGATTTGGAACTGAATAAGCAGCTGACCGAAAATATTGCTCAGCTCAATCAGGAGATCGTCGAGCGCGAGAAAGCAGAGAAAGCGCACTTGCAAGTAGTTGATAAACTGAAAGAAGAGATGGGCCACCGGGAACAGGCTCAGGTTGAGTTGGGGCAGCAGTCCGCTCTTTTGCGCTCCTTTCTGGATGCCTCGCCGGATCTGGTTTATTACCGTAACGAAGATAATGAGTTCTCCGGCTGTAACCGCGCGATGGAGTTGCTGACCGGCAAAAGTGAGAAGCAATTGGTCGGGTTGACGCCAAAAGATGTCTATGCGCCGGATATTGCTGAAAAAGTGATGGAAACCGATGAAAAAGTCTTCCGTCACAATGTCTCTCTCACCTACGAGCAGTGGCTGGTTTACCCCGATGGCCGGAAAGCCTGCTTTGAACTGCGAAAAGTGCCGTTTTATGATCGTGTCGGCAAACGTCACGGCTTAATGGGCTTTGGGCGCGATATAACCGAGCGTAAGCGCTATCAGGATGCGCTGGAGAATGCCAGCAGGGATAAGACCACCTTTATCTCCACTATCAGCCACGAGCTGCGCACGCCGCTTAATGGCATTGTGGGGCTGAGCCGCATCCTGCTGGATACCGAATTAGACAGCGAACAACTGAAATACCTGAAAACCATTCATGTCAGTGCTATCACCCTCGGTAATATTTTCAACGATATCATTGAGATGGATAAGCTCGAGCGGCGCAAAGTTCAGTTAGATAATCAACCGATTGATTTTACAGGATTTATGGCGGATTTGGAGAATCTCACCGGTTTGCTGGTGCAGCCGAAAGGGCTGAAATTCATTATGGAGCCGGAATTACCGCTGCCGGAGAAGATCATCACCGACGGTACGCGCTTACGCCAGATTTTGTGGAATCTCATTGGCAACGCCGTGAAATTTACCCAGCAGGGCAAAATTGTGGTGCGGGTGCGGCGTGAGGGTAATGACCGCCTGACTTTTGAAGTGGAAGATTCAGGTATGGGCATCCCTGAAGATGAGCAGGATAAGATTTTTGCCATGTATTATCAGGTGAAAGATAGTAACGGCGGTCGTCCGGCAACTGGCACGGGGATTGGCCTGGCGGTCTCTAAGCGGCTGGCACAGAGTATGGGCGGCGATATTACCGTGAAAAGCACCCAAGGATCAGGCTCCTGCTTTACACTGACCATTAAAGCGCCGGCGGTGCAGCAAGCTGTCAGCGCGCCATCAGGTGATGAGATACCGCTACCTGCGCTCCACATCTTGCTGGTGGAAGATATCGAGCTGAACGTGATTGTCGCGCGCTCGGTGTTGGAGAAACTGGGCAACAGTGTCGAGGTGGCGATGAACGGCCACGATGCATTGGCGATGTTTAAACCGGATGATTTTGATTTGGTACTGCTGGATATTCAACTGCCGGATATGAGTGGATTGGATATTGCGCGGCAGATTCGAGCGCAATATGACTCCGAATCACTGCCACCACTGGTGGCATTGACCGCCAACGTGCTTAAAGACAAAAAAGAGTATTTAGACGCCGGGATGGATGACGTGCTGAGTAAGCCGTTGTCGGTGCCAGCGCTCACGGCCATGATTAAGCAATTCTGGGATCATAAGCCCTCTTCCTCAGCCAAAAAACAGGAACATAAAGTGATGCAAACCCATGAATCGTTACTTGATACTGCGATGTTGGAACAGTACATCGATTTGGTCGGCCCGCAATTGATTCATCAAAGTTTGGAAATGTTTGAACAGATGATGCCGGGATACCTGGCGGTGTTGGATTCAAATATGACCGCGCGGGACCAAAAGGGGATTACCGAAGAAGCGCATAAAATTAAGGGTGCGGCAGGTTCTGTTGGCTTGCGTCACATCCAGCAGCTTGCCCAGCAGATTCAAACACCGACACTGCCAGCATGGTGGGATAACGTGCAAGATTGGGTCGATGAATTAAAATTAGAGTGGCGCAATGATGTGCAGGTGTTACGTGAATGGGCGGCGGAAGCTGAAAAAAAATAACCCCGACCGAGGCCGGGGTGCGCGAATACTGCGCCAACACCAGGGAAATCGTTAACCTGCATATTATTTCGATTTCGAGTGGATTTGCAGGTTGTAAGGATTCATCCATACATCATACAAGCAATAACATAGCAAATGTAAGCGCTCTTGTTACAAGATTCATTAAAATATGTGATAGAGATTGGTCTTTGTCACTAGAACGGGTTAAGCGATTGACAGCGTAAGAAAAGGAGAGGTGTGATGAAAACGGTCGGTGTAGTCCTTAGCGGATGTGGTGTTTTCGACGGTGCTGAAATACATGAATCTGTCTTAACAATGCTGGCGTTGGATCGTGCGGGAGCTAAGGTTTTACTCTTTGCCCCCGATAAGCCACAACTGCATGTTATTAATCATATTACCGGCGAAGCGATGGCTGAGCAGCGGAATGTATTAGTGGAGTCCGCGCGCATTGCCCGTGGGCATATCACCCCACTTTCCTTAGCCAATTCAGCGCAGTTGGATGCTTTGATTGTCCCCGGTGGTTTTGGGGCCGCCAAGAACCTCAGCGATTTCGCAATTAAGGGTTCTGAATGCACCATAGACCCAGATTTAGTTAAGTTAACCCAGTCAATGCATAAGTCAGGTAAACCAATTGGATTTATGTGTATTTCGCCGGTTATGCTGCCGAAACTGTTGGGTAAACCTATCCGCCTGACGATTGGTAACGATCCCGATACTATTGATGCAATTGAGATTATGGGTGGGGAACATGTTATTTGCCCTGCTGATGATGTGGTGATTGATATTGATAATAAAGTGGTGACAACCCCGGCTTATATGTTGGCGGGATCAATGTCTGAAGCCGCCAAAGGGATTGATAAATTGGTCACGAAGGTGCTGGATTTAACCGAATGAAGTCAGCCAGGCGCGCACTAAATCGGCTTTGGTATTGGGTAAAACGGGGCGTCATTGGCATTGTTGCATTGTGGTTGGCCGGTATTTTGATTTTTGCCTTCCTGCCGGTTCCTTTTTCCATGGTGATGATCGAAAGGCAGCTAGGTGCTTGGTTAACCGGAGATTTTTTATATGTTGCGCACTCTGACTGGGTGCCAATGGATGAAATTTCACCTTACATGGCGCTGGCCGTGATGGCGGCGGAGGATCAAAAATTCCCCGAGCATTGGGGGTTTGATGTCGACGCCATTGAATCTGCGCTATCTCATAATCAGCGCAATCAACATCGTATCCGCGGCGCATCCACGTTATCGCAACAAACGGCAAAAAATCTATTTCTGTGGGATGGGCGAAGCTGGGTGCGTAAAGGGCTGGAAGTGGGGTTGACCGCCGGTATTGAGCTGGTGTGGACCAAACGTCGTATTTTGACTGTGTATCTGAATATTGCAGAGTTCGGCGAGGGTATTTTTGGCGTAGAGGCAGCTGCAAAGCACTTTTTCCACAAGCCAGCCAGCAAATTGAGCGCATCAGAAGCCGCCATATTGGCCGCAGTACTACCCAATCCGTTACGTTTTAAGGCTAATGCGCCTTCGGGTTACGTGATTTCACGGCAGCAATGGATTTTGCGCCAGATGCGTCAGTTGGGCGGGAAAGATTTTTTACAAGAGAGCGCTTTGGATTAACCCTACCCTTCGTCCTTGGAGCCGCAGGGGTGTTAGCTGCGCTCGCACACCCGAATCACTTACTTGTGTAAGCTCATCGGGATGAGTTCACTGGCTGCCTACCTGCAGCGCCAATAACTTTGGGTACATGTATTACAGGATTGCAGATAAAAAATGGGCTTAGAGAAATCTAAGCCCATAATAGTTTGATCTCACGCCAATAAGCGGGATTATTTCACGATAGTGAATGCGGTAGTGACGTGTTTAACACCACTGACCTGGCTGGCAATCTGTGCAGCTGATTGCGCTTCCTGCTGAGTCACCAGACCCAAGAGGAACACTTCGCCATTCTCGGTGGTCACCTTTACATTCGACGATTTAACCGAGTCGGCGGTGAGTAATTGTGAGCGAACTTTGGTGGTGATCCAGGTATCCATTGACGCGGTAGTCAGATCAACTGGTTTACCCAAGCGCATCTCGTTATACACTTCGGTGGCGCCATCGACGCCCGCCGCAATTTGTTTTGCGCGATTAGACAGCTCTGCGGTTGGTGTTTGCCCGGTCAGCAATACTTTCCCTTGATAAGCGGTCACTACAAAACGTGTCTGGCTTTTTATCTGCTGATCTTTACTTAGCGCGTTGACCACTCTGGCTTCTAGTGTGCCATCGTCTACCTGAGTACCGACAGAGCGTGGGTCTGTTGCGGATTTTGTAGCAACCGCTGCGCTGCCGACAACCACGGCACCGACACAGCCTTGCAGCAGCAGGGCGCTGAATAGCATGGCAAAAATATAACCAACCTTCATTCGTGCTCCTTTAATCGTCCTGATGAGGAAATAGAGTGTTATCAATTAAGTCACACAAGCAATTCACTGTGAGCATGTGTAATTCTTGAACCCGCGCGCTACGGTGCGAAGGGATGCGGATTTCAACATCCTGCTGACCTAACAGGCCAGCCAGCTCACCACCATCGTAACCGGTAAGGGCAACAATGGTCATATCACGGGTCACTGCGGCTTCGACCGCTTTCACAATATCACGGCTATTGCCGCGAGTGGAAATGGCGAGCAAAACATCGCCAGCGTGACCGAGCGCCCGTACCTGTTTGGCATAGACTTCATCGTGTAAACGATCATTGGTGATAGCCGTCAGCACCACATTATCAGCATTCAAAGCGATAGCTGGTAGGCTTGGCCGTTCTGTTTCAAAACGGTTTATCATGCTGGCAGCAAAGTGCTGCGCATTAGCCGCAGAAGTGCCATTGCCGCAGCAGAGAATTTTATTGCCGTTGAGCAGTGACTGAACCAACGTCATTGCTGCACGGGATATAGCATCAGGCAGTGCCTCAGCCGCGGCAATCTGGGTTTGAATACTTTCGGTAAAACAGCCTTTGATTCTATCCAGCACGTTGATTTAACTCACTTATTATTTAATCATTCCGGTAACAATCCGGCGAAACTTATTAATCCGCATTGAAGGCGTTAGGTAGCCATTCTAACTGACTACCGGTGATAGCAAACACATCAAAACGGCACGGTGTGGTAGCAAAACTGGCATCTCGTTGAGCGAGCCAAATGGCGGCGGCTCGGAGTAACCGTTGTTGCTTGCGGTAGGTGACGCTGGCCGCGGCACCACCAAATAGGGCATTGCGCCGAAAGCGAACCTCAACAAATACCCAGGTTGGTCCATCGCGCATGATAAGGTCAATCTCACCGCTTTGATAGCTGACATTGGCCGCTTGAAAAATCAAGCCGGCCCGCTCCAGATGGCGACGGGCTTGCTGTTCGTAATGTGCGCCAGTATCCTTTTGGCTCATACCTATTCCCTTCGTTCTTGAAGTTACAGGGTTGTTAGCTGCTCTTACGCACCCGAATCACTTACCTGAGTAAGCTCATCGGGATTTGTTCGTTTGCTGCCTACCTGCAACTCCAATGACTTTGGGAATACGCTTCGTTCTTGAAGTTACAGGGTTGTTAGCTGCTCTTACGCACCCGAATCACTTACCTGAGTAAGCTCATCGGGATTTGTTCGTTTGCTGCCTACCTGCAACTCCAATGACTTTGGGAATACTCTTCGTTCTTGAAGTTACAGGGTTGTTAGCTGCTCTCACGCACCCGAATCACTTACCTGAGTAAGCTCATCGGGATTTGTTCGTTTGCTGCCTACCTGCAACTCCAATGACTTTGGGAATACGCTTCGTTCTTGAAGTTGCAGGGTTGTTAGCTGCTCCCACTGATCCTAATCACTTTACGCGGCAGGTACTACCATGCCCTGACGATATTGTAACCAAGGCAGCTTACGGGTGATAACGCAATCTGCGGAAGCGGTTAATTCACCGGTGGTGCCGCTGACTTGGAAGCCCGGAATTTGTCGCATTTCAGCAAAATGGTTCGACAATGTCCATGCATCAATCCCCATGGCGTACAAACGCACCAGTGAGTAGTCATTGGCATATTTGGCCGTCGCTTGTTGCATCAATGCGGGATTAGCCCCTGCCATCAATGGGATATCACTAAACTGAATACCTTCCATCTCTAAGCGGTAATCCGGGCCGGCACCCGCCTGATAGCTACGTGAGCTGGCAAATAGCGCAGGTTTGCTGCGCGAGCTGGTGGCCATATCAATCATCGGCTTAATCAGCGTCAGTTCAGCAGGGGTGGCAATGATATACACCGAATCAATGTTACCACCGGCAGAGGTGGAGACGACCGGCGCATCCACTGGCGGTGCCGGAATTGTCAGGCCGGCAATGGTGACAGAGGCGGGTGCCGCAGCAGGTGCGCTTGAAATGGCGATCGGCTGCCCAGTCAGACGGATACCGGCACCACTATTGATGGCTTGTTTCAACTCAGCAGTGGAACCGAAATTCTGCTGCAATACTGTCTGCCCACCCTGTTTCTGCCACTCCTCAGCGAAGGCTTTAGCAACGCGATCACCGAAGGCACCACGCGGGGTTAGCAATAGTGGCGCTCTTTTTTCCTGACTCCACAGATGATGCGCGGCATCGCGGGCTTCATCTTCTGGCGACAGTGCGAAGTAACAGATATTCGGATTGTTGGTGTTCACTTCCGGCTGGTTCAAGGCCAGGATATTTAGGGTGCTTGGGGTCGCACTCAGTTGCTCAACGTCGGGCTTCAGTAGTGGGCCAACAACCAGTGTTGCGCCATCTTGCTGGGCTTGCGCCAATAGTGCGGCAATGGGCTGGGTAGTGGTATCGTAGATCTTCACTTGCGCATTACTGGTGGCAACAACCGGTGCCGCTACTGGCGCTGGAGTGGCCATGGCGGCTACTTCTGCCGGTGCGGTGGCATCAGAAGGGGGGGGCGCCGTGGCATCCGGTGTTACGGGAGCCGAAGCGGCTACCGGTAACCCACTCTGCGCGGCAGTAAAACCTTGTTGGATAGCATCGGCGAACACCTGTGCCGGGCCACTCAATGGCAGCAACAGCGCAATTTTCGCCGTGGATGCCTGGCTGAAATTGCTTATCTGAGTCAACGCCGTTGGCAAACTCTTCGCCGCTGGATTTTGCGGGTAGCGGTTCTGCCAATCTTTAATCGCGGCTTTCAGCAGTTCAGGATCTTGTTTGTTATCCTGATACACATGGGTTAAATCCAGCCAGCCTTGCAGCACATTTTCGTCTGCATTAATTACAATGTTATTCAATTCTTGTGGCGTTAGCTGTGCCAGTGCTTGCCAAGTGCTATCGATATTATCCTGATGGGCTTTATCTTTCAGCAGCGGTTCCTGGGCGATAAATGCCCGAATCAGTGGGAGCGTAGCCCTACCTTGATTGGCCGCAATTTGGGCCTGATAGAAGCGAACTTGTTGATTAGCAGAGAGCTGGGTGGCATCTAGCTTGCCAAGAATATCGGCAGCAGCAGGCGTGTTTTTCTGCGCCACCAGCAGTTCTGCGGTCAGTAATTGCTGTTCCTGACGTTGCGTATCGCTCAGATTAGCCGGTAGTGTAGCAAGCTGTTCTGCCGCCTGAGGAGTCTTCCCTTCACGTAACAGGGCACGAATGGCGAGTAATTGCCAGTCAGCCTTGTTATCATCACTGCTCTGTTGCAGCTGCTGCAAATAATAGTCGGCGTTAGCGCTGGCTTCGTCCTGTATATTTGCGGGTGGCGGTGTCTGTGGTGCTCTGCCTGAACAGGCTGCCAGTATTAGCGCAGCAAGAACAACAGGGAAAAGCCCTGCTTTGGAACGAACGAATGTTGAGGAAAGCATACTGTATCCAGTGATGTTTTTTTCAAGATGCTCAATATTAAATCGGTAATTCGGATGAAACAATGAATCAACACGATCGAGCAGTGATTTCTGCATCTACGCTTTATGTGGTACCTACCCCAATCGGTAATTTAGGGGATATCACCCACCGGGCGTTAGAGGTACTGAAAGGCGTTGATTTGATTGCGGCAGAAGATACACGTCATACAGGGTTGCTGTTACAGCATTTCGCGATCAACGCCCGCCTATTTGCACTTCATGACCATAACGAACAACAAAAAGCCGATCATTTACTGGCGAAACTGCAAGAGGGCCAGAGTATTGCGCTGGTTTCAGATGCAGGAACGCCACTTATCAATGATCCGGGCTACCATTTAGTGCGCCGTTGCCGTGAAGCTGGCATCAGAGTTGTGCCATTACCGGGCGCTTGTGCGGCGATTACTGCCCTTTCTGCCGCCGGTCTTGCCTCAGATCGTTTTTGCTACGAAGGCTTCCTGCCCGCGAAAACCAAAGGCCGTAAGGATACTCTGCAAGCGCTGATTGAGGAACCTCGAACACTGATCTTCTATGAATCAACGCATCGCTTGTTGGAAAGTTTACAGGACATGGTAACCGTACTTGGCCCACAACGCTATGTGGTACTGGCCAGAGAGTTGACCAAAACCTGGGAGTCTATCCATGGTGCGCCAGTTGGCGAGTTACTGGCTTGGGTTCAGGAAGAAGAGACCCGTCGTCGTGGCGAAATGGTACTGATTGTTGAAGGGCATAAAGTGCAGACCGATGATGCATTACCCGCCGCCGCATTGCGCACTTTAGCGCTGCTGCAACAAGAGCTGCCGTTGAAAAAAGCCGCCGCCTTGGCCGCAGAAATTCACGGTGTGAAAAAGAACGCGCTCTATAAATATGCACTTGAACAGCAAAATGGCGGTCAAGACCAAGCGGAAGATGACATTCAATCGTAATGTGATTATAATCCGCCGCGGAGTTGACTAGACAGTCGCCGCTTCGCTGCCGTCCCTTTCGGGGGAGACAGGTGAAGGGGAGGAAAGTCCGGGCTCCATAGGGCAGGGTGCCAGGTAACGCCTGGGAGGCGCAAGCCTACGACAAGTGCAACAGAGAGCAAACCGCCGATGGCCCGCGTAAGTGGGATCAGGTAAGGGTGAAAGGGTGCGGTAAGAGCGCACCGCGCGGCTGGCAACAGTTCGTGGCATGGTAAACTCCACCCGGAGCAAGGCCAAATAGGGGTTCACATGGTACGGCCCGTACTGAACCCGGGTAGGCTGCTTGAGCCAGTGAGTGATTGCTGGCCTAGAGGAATGACTGTCCACGACAGAACCCGGCTTACCGGTCAACTCCACTCCTCTTTAAAAACAATGAGTTGGTGTGTCCCGTCTGCATTTCACATTGAGTGGGATACATGATGGGATACATGATGGGATACATCAACTTTTGTTCTCTTCCTTATACGTTCCGTCGCAATGGTACTTTCTACCTCTACTTTCGTTTACCAGATAACCGCTTTTTTAAATCATCTTTGGCATGTACTGAGATAAAAAGGGCGAGATTTCTCACATCCAGACTGATGTTTTTCATTTCATTGCTGAAACTTGGTAGGATAGAAAACAGCCAGTTACAGACGATTGTGAGAAAAATGAGGCAGTTAACGCAAAGTGATATTGATGATTATCTACTAGAAGTTCAAACAGAAATCTATGAAGAAGCCCGTAGGACCAAATTTGAGGCTAGGGAAGCGTCTACTTCTGGGGGTAAGCCAATACCTGTAGATTTAGCTAAAGGATTCTCAGAGTTCGCAGGAGAGCACCTAGAGGGTACTCTTTACAATGGAGCTAAACCATTTTCCAATGATCATATAACCGATTATTTCAGTGCTCAATTTGATGTAACTGGAATGGAAAATTAGCTTACGGAAGCATCTGTACAGTACGACTATTTCCTCAAACAATGGCAGGATGCCAGAACTGCTTTTTTCAGTAAGAACCTGAAAGATTATGACGCTATTGTTAAGTCTTTAGAACCTATTACACCTAGTGTTCCTATTCATATTACTGCACCAACGGCTGACGACTCCAACAGCGAGAATCAACTTACCTTGGCTGAGGCTTGGAATGATTTCCTCAAATATAAGTCAAGTTGGATAGAAAAGCTCTCTTTACACTCTGGCATTACCGATTTAAATTTTTAATTCATATTGGTCACGGGCTGTCCTCTAAAATCCCCATAAAAGAGCCTGTAACGCTGTCTGTGATGATATATTCATATAGGTAATGCATACCCACATGGTCTAAATTAAATGGCCTTAAATCGCTCTGCATTGGGTTTTTCATCATTGATAGCTTTTCCTAACAATCAAGCCTCAACTTAAAGCCATTTCCTTCTTAATACGGAACACCGTGGCACGCCCACATTCGCATAGCTTAGCAATCTCATCAGCGGATAACTGGCTATTTGTAAGGTAGCTCTTTACCCGAGTATGTAACTCTTCATCTCTTGCTTTACCTTTGAATACCCCACCTTTCGCTTTAGCGATTGCTATACCTTCCTGCTGGCGCTGGCGGATGAAGCTACGTTCTAGTTCACCCACAGCTCCCAGCATAGTGATCATAAACTTGCTGGTGGGGCTATCATCAAACATCATAGAGTTGTCTAAAAAATAAACAGATGCGCCCTTGGTCGTCAATTCCTCCAACAATGATAAAAGGTCTTTTGTGTTACGAGCTAATCGATCTACTGATTTAACTGTAACCTTATCACCCGCACGGACTTTATTTAGGAGCTTTTGAAGTTCAGGGCGTTCAGTATTCTTACCACTGACTTTATCAATGAATAAACACTGCTCTTCTATGCCTGCGTTCTGCAATGCTTCAACTTGCCTACTCACATTTTGATCTTTACTGCTAACACGCACATATCCAAAAGAAGCCATAACCACCTCAAGTCTCGTTAACGTGGATCAAACGATACAGTGTCATTAGACTTACACCAAGAGATTATTGATACTCTATTGCAATGCTTTAAGGAGTCTTAGTGGAGTCTACTTATTTGAGACTGATGGCTAGTGATATTTGAGAAAGATCGGTGCTAGGTTTTGTACTCGATAAGAATGGTTAAGCAGCACTGAGTGAACCTATTCAGTTATTTATCATTTTATCAATTAAATATTAAAATTAAGTGTCGACCTAAAGCCGTACCGAATATTTCACTGAAGGGGTAATGATATGCTAACGTCGTCAAATAGACTTTTGAGTCTTATGGACAGTAATTTGTCGTTAATTGCGCTAAGTTATTGGACTTATGGATAACCCGAGATAAGGATGTCGTGATGTTAGATGAAAAAACGTTAGCCTCCGATGAGTGCCAACATACTTCCTATCATCTCCCTAAATGGGACGATAATGGGAAAGTATATTGGGATGAAGTGTTGTGTCAAGATAGCTCATTGAATGCCATGGCTATTTTAATTAAGCCGCCTACTAAGGTCATTCCCATCATATTTATCCCCGGTGTAATGGGGTCAAATCTGAAGTCTAGTCAAGAAGGAAAAGATAAAGCTATTTGGCGTGGTGATAGTGAAGTCGGTGTGTATGCAGAATGGGCTAGAAAAAATGGTAATCAACGTCGAGAACTGCTCAATCCAGATACGACGAATGTTGATAACCGCGGTAATGTCAGTAAAAAAATCTATTCTAAGTATTCAGATGATGGAAAGTCGGCTAATGGCAAAATGTTTCAATCTCGGCAAGAACGAGGTTGGGGCGAAGTTTTATCATTTAGCTACGGTGAGTTTTTAAGTGTCTTTCAGGGCGCACTGATGGATGATTGGCAGCAGGTCACGATGAATGCGGCAAAACAGACCGATGGCAAAAAGGGTGTATTAAGTGAATTGAGGAACAAACGTTTAGCTGACGATAAAGGTGCAGAAATCACCAATGAATCAGTGATGACAGATGACGAATTAAGTCATTTTAAAAAGTTTCTATTTCCGGTTCATGTTTTTGGTTATAACTGGCTTCAGGATAATAAAACGTCTGCGGGAGAACTGGTTAAATATATTGATAAAGTAATTGAAACCTATAAACACCACCATGGTAATGGAATGCCGTTTCCTGAAGGACAGGAAAAAGTCATTATCGTTACGCACTCAATGGGAGGACTGGTTGCACGATATGCATCTCAGGTCTTTGGGGCCAAAGATAATATTCTTGGTATTGTCCACGGCGTTATTCCTGACCTCGGTTCCCCAGCCGCGTATAGACGAATGAAGATTGGAGCAAAGCAAGAGGGGGCCGCAGGTATTGTTTTAGGTAAGTCGGCGGAAGAACTCATGCCGGTATTAGCCCGTGCACCCGCCCCCCTCCAATTACTGCCCTCAGAAAAATATCTCTCCGGTGCCCCTTGGTTAACCATTAAAGGGGGTAACGTGGATGGCAGTGATTTAAAACTGCCAAAAAATCAAGATCCTTTCAGTGAGATCTACCTGAATAAAACCCTCTGGTGGCGTTTATATGAATCAGATATCATCGATAAAGATGTGGCGACCAGTGAAAGTAATTGGAATTCCTACGTCCAATTAGTTGATAGTCCTGTTCGTCAATTTATATCTAAATTAGAACTAAAGGGATATCACCCGAACACCTATGCATTCTATGGTAATAAGATTGACTCAGATGGCTCGTTAACATGGCGAAAAACATCAATCACGTATCCTAAGGATATGCATGAGAGCAATAAGAAACTACCGAATGATTATCGAAATATTCCTTTGCCGTTTAATCACTCTCAGATATACCAAGTTGTCTCATCAAATACGCCGGGTGATGGGACTGTGCCTGTCGAATCATTGAGAATGATACGTCACGATAACGGTATCAAGAGTATCCTTGCGACCAATGTTGACCATCAGGGCGCCTATAACGTTAGTAATTTAAAGGACATACATTCTAAACCTGCGATCCAGTTTACCCTTAGAGCAATTGTTAAAATGGTGCAAGAGGTACCTTCCCCATGAAAAGCTCCCGACAGCTCAAGGTGTTACCTCTCGTTATGATGGGCATAATTCATTTTTCGCCGGTCATGGCATCGACATTATCTCATAAGGACTATCCAGTGATAGACGGCTTATTTTCTCAAACCAAACCGCAATGTATTGGACGTTATGTGATTGATGTCCCTCAATCATTTGATAACCAGCTCCATAACATGATTTTTATTGATGACTTTAAAATCGAAAGTAAATTTCTCTATCCGCCTGCCTTCAAGCAACGGATAGCTCTTCGAGAGCAAGCATTACGGAATGAAATAGATAAGCCCGGAAATGATCTAGAAAACACCCCATTTATAAAAGAAATTATCATTTTACCTGAAGGTAAGGGTGTTATTTTTGATAGAAACATCTCAGGAGAGGATGACCTAGGTCGTATTTTAGAAGCCCATGTTTATGTTGACATGACTGCATTCATTATCACAATAAAAATATTAGATTTATCAGGAAATAAATATTTAGAAAGAAAAAAAGTATATATCAATGCTGGTTTTACGGAAGCCCAGATGAATGATAAACCCGTAAAGTTAGCCGCAATGAAATCCTTAATATCGAGATTAAGCGGTAGAAAGGATGATGATATTCCGACAGGGAAAGGCGTGTGTATTCCGAATGGGTTTATTAAGGATGATGGCAGTAATCATAGCGAAAAAGTATCATTTAGTTATAAGAATGATGACTTTATTTTGGGGCTATATACCAACAATACTTTTTCCGGGTCAAGTGACACACTTTTGAATCGAAGCACTCAGATTGATGAGGCGATGAAAGTTTCTAATCAGTTCACTATTAAAAAAGGCGAACTATCTCCTGACGGAATACCATCTCAGGAATGGTTATCTCGTGGTAAACAAAAATTTGAAGATACAGTGACCAGAGAGGATGAAGTTATTCCTGCCTATGACTTTACTTTCTATGCCAATGAGGCCGGGGCGACATCGAACAAGCCATGGTTAACCATTGGGATAAGTAATGATGATATAAAAACGAGTTATAGCGAAACTCAGATGATTGAAATTTGGGATAGGCTAGTAAACTCATTACGATATAAGCGCTAAAATTACAGCTACGTCTCCTAAAGAAATTAGCTTGCCAACGGCAAGAGCGAAGATTTTGTAACCTAAGAGTACTAGCAGCATACCCTGTGAGCACTATACTGGCAGGGTATTTTTTATGTATACCTATGCAATTAGCTTGCTATGATGGGATACAAATCGAGATACACACTAACCTTTAACTACGTGTAAATGCAGTAGGAAGCGGCCTTTCTTTTGGCTAGTTGCCTTACCGGTCAACTCCACTCATTCCATCAAACCCCGCTTCGGCGGGGTTTTTGTTTGGTGAGGGAGAGGAGTGGCTGCCCACGGGACTCGTTTTTATTCGTTAAAAAAGGTCAATTAGCCTATTTTGGCAATGCCAGTCACTCTAGAACGATGATTCCAAGGCGGCCCATTAGCTGTGATACCTGGTCACTATCCAATTTGACACCCTCCAAATCGTTTTTACGCAGGTCTAATTCACCGATGGCAGAATTGGTCAGGTCACAATGTGTGAAATTTGCTGAACTCCAGTCAAAAGATGAGAATTCACCGCCAGATAAATCAGATCCGCTAAAAGTTGCCCCTAAAACATTAGTACCAATCCAACGGTTTTCCCATAATTCACATTTCTCTAGCACAACCTTCGAAAAATTCGCGTAACTTAAATTGTTTTTAGTGATATATGCACTACAAAACCAACTTCGAGCGGTAATCATATTCATAAAACTGGCCCCGCGAAAATCAGCGCCTTGAGCTAGGCAATCTCTTATTTCTATTCCCAATGCATTAATATTCATGAAGTTATTCATGGTTAGATCGCAGTTTTTAAAACTGGCGTCTTTTAAGGTTGCGCGATTAAATTGACAGCCCACCTGATTTTCTCGATCGTAGAATTGGCAGTTGATGAACTGTGTATCGGTTAAATCGTTACCAGAAAAATCGCATTCAAAAAACTGGCTATTTTCTACCGTGCTTCCAGTAAATTGGTTGGTATTAAACTTTGTACTGCGATAGAGAGACGACATCATTAAAATACCTGTGTATTTGCTCAATCTGAGCACTGTCAGTTAACGGCTTCAACCTGTTTTTGAGTGCGGTAGTAGAGTAACACCAGCACAAAAGCGATTACCGTTAAAAAGATCAAATAGGCCCCATAAGTTGGGAGCATCTCGGCAAGGGTCTGCCCTCGCATGGCAAAATCGCGATAAAATCGATACTGCCACACCAGTGGGAAGGCATAGGGTAGTACAAATAGTAGCCAGGAAAGGGTTCGCACCAGGTCTCCAGTACGCGAATCAAGCTGCCTCTGGAAATCTCATCTTTTACTGCGTCCTCCGGTACGTATGCCAGACCAAAACCAATCACAGCGGCATCAATACGTTGGCGCAAACTATTGAAGGTGAGTTGACCATCAACCCGCACTTTTAGCTCACGTCCCGCCTTTTCAAACTCCCAAGCATAAAGGCCACCGATGGTTGGTAGGCGCATATTGATGCAACGATGATTTTGTAACTCAGCCGGGGTAGCAGGCACGCCATATTTAGCCAGATAAGTGGGGGAGCCGACCACGGCCATGCTCATATCTGGCCCAATCCGCACCGCAATCATATCCTTCGCGACTTGCTCCCCCAAACTTATGAGTTAAATTCATAGAACCATGCGAGTTTATCCCTCTAATCTTCCACTCAGGTATTTGCTACTTTCGCTCAGCGCACTAGCCAGCTTGAATTGAGGAATAACGATGAAATGACTCGCAGCGTCTACAGTTATATTGTCCATGTTAAGTCCGGCGGCTGTTGCCGCAGTGGAGGAAAAAGTGAAAATTACGCCAAGTGGTTCCCAGCCTTCTCGTTCAGGCCCAGAGAGTTACTTTAGCGGCCAGGTGCGCATTGATGCGCCTTTTCAGGCGACGCCATCTGCCCGTGTTGGTGGGGCTGCTTATCGCGTTTAAAGTTACTGTACTCATAATACCGGAGATACCAGATGACAATGAAAGTACTCGGTTATGCTGCCAAGTCAGCACAAGTTCCTTTGGCGCCGTTAGAGTTTACCCGCCGTGATCCTCGCCCCGATGATGTGGTGATGGAGGTGCTTTACTGTGGCGTTTGCCATTCTGATCTGCATCAGGCGCGCAACGACTGGGGGTTCAGCACCTATCCGCTGGTGCCTGGTCATGAAGTGGTTGGACGAGTGACGGCGGTCGGCAAAGATGTCACCAAATTCAAAGTGGGTGACTTTGCCGGCATTGGTTGCATGGTGGACTCCTGTCGCGTGTGCCAACCCTGTCAGCAGGGGCTGGAGCAGTATTGTGAAGTTGGCAATGTGCAAACTTACAATGGGGTTGATCGCCATGACCATACGCCAACCTTTGGTGGCTACTCACAAGCTATTGTTGCATCACAAGATTTTGTACTGAAAATGCCCGAAGGTCTAGATCTGAAAGCCGCCGCGCCACTGCTGTGCGCGGGTATCACCACCTGGTCGCCGCTACGTCATTGGAAAGTGGGTAAGGGCAGTAAAGTGGCGGTTGTCGGGTTGGGTGGCCTGGGCCATATGGCATTGAAGTTGGCCAATGCACTGGGTGCTGAAGTGACACTCTTTACCCGTTCAGCGAGTAAAGAGGCCGATGCCCGCCGTTTAGGGGCCGATCACATCGTGTTATCCACCGACGATTCACAGATGGCCGCCACTAAAGGGCAATTCGATCTGATTATCGATACCGTCCCTTACGTGCATGATATCAACCCTTACATGCCGACGCTGAATGTGGATGGCACACTGGTGTTTGTGGGGTTCTTGGGCGACCTCAGCCCGATGTTGAACACCATGCCATTGATTCTGGCGCGACGTTCGGTGGCGGGTTCATGCATTGGCGGCATAGCGGAAACCCAGGAAATGTTGGATTTCTGTGCCAAACATGGCATCGCCTCCGATATCGAGATGATCAACATTCAAGATATCAATGACGCCTACGAACGTATGCTGAAAAGCGATGTGAAATACCGTTTCGTGATTGATATGGCGTCGCTAAAAGCTTAAGTTGCCACTCTCACTGAGATGCCACTATTAGGTGGCATTTTTTGTGATAGCCACTCTGCTCACTCTGGCAAATCAATCAGCAGCGCCCGCAGTGGCGTCTCTGCTTTAATCACTAAATGCTGCTCTTCTTGCACAAAAGCCCCGTCGCCGCAGGTTAGGCGCTGAGCTTCGCTGACTTGTGGCCCCTCCACGGCAACTGTTCCATGAATGGATTGCAGATATGCCCTAGGGCCATGCAGATTAATCGTATATTGCTCACCCGCAGCTAAGTCCAGATGATGAATCCACACTTGTTGGCGCAGCTTCAGGCTACCCTGCTCGCCGTCAGGCGAAGCCAGTAGCCGCAATGGCTGAGTGCATAGTGACAAATGCTGAGCAGGATGACTCTCCTGCTCCGGGCAGGCATTGAGCCATAACTGAATGCGGGTTAAGGGTTGATCTGCACTTAGATTATGCTCGCTATAGCTGACACCAGGCTGCGTCGAGAAGAGCAGCACATCGCCGGTCTTGCCGCGTATATGGTTACCCAGACTATCCCGATACTCCGCTTCACCTTGCAAAATCAGATTCAGGATATCCACCCGTGGGTAGGTGCGCGGTTGGAATGAGGCACCGGGTGCCAGCACCTCCTGATTCAAGACGCGTAGTGAGGCGTAGCCTAATAATTTGGGATCAAAATAGTGGCCGAATGAGAAAGTATAGCGGGCCTGAAGCCAACCAAAGTCAGCTTGCCCGCACTGTTTTGCTGTTCTGCATGTGATCATGATGGCCTCCATACCCTGCGTACCTGGTATTACACTGTTGTTAGCGGCTGATCTGCAACACCAATGGTTTTGGGTATATATTGAAGAGATTAATCGATAAAGACATGGTATGCGTCTGGACGCCGGATTGTTAGCCAGTTAATCTGGTCGCTATATTCAAATTTCCTGATTGAGAAAATGATGGCCAAAGATCGGGCTCTAACGTTAGAAGCATTGAGAGTGATGGATGCCATTGATCGTCGTGGCAGTTTTGCAGCGGCGGCTGATGAGTTGGGGCGGGTGCCTTCTGCGTTAAGCTACACCATGCAAAAGCTTGAAGAGGAGCTGGATGTGGTGCTGTTTGACCGCTCTGGGCATCGCACCAAGTTTACCAATGTGGGCCGCATGTTGCTGGATCGTGGGCGGGTGCTGTTGGAAGCGGCAGATAAGTTAACCACCGACGCCGAGGCCTTGGCACGCGGTTGGGAAACCCACATTACTATCGTCAGTGAGGCGCTCTCACCTGCATGGAAACTCTTCCCGCTGGTGGACAAACTGGCGCTCAAAGCCAATACGCAAGTCTCTATTTTTACTGAAGTATTAGCCGGGGCATGGGAGCGATTAGAGCAGGGGCGGGCAGATATCGTGATAGCGCCCGACATGCATTTTCGCGCCTCCTCAGAGATTAACAGCCGCAAATTGTACAAAGTGACCAGCGTCTATGTTGCCAGCCCAGACCACCCAATCCATCTGGAGCCGGAACCGCTTTCAGAGCTGACGCGGGTGAAATACCGTGGTGTTGCTGTCGCCGATACTGCTCGTGAGCGGCCGGTGTTGACCGTGCAATTGCTGGATAAACAGCAGCGGTTGACTGTCAGTACCATTGAGGACAAACGGCGGGCGCTGTTAGCCGGTTTAGGGGTGGCGACCATGCCGTATGAGATGGTCGAAAAAGATATCGAAGCTGGACGTTTGCGGGTTGTCGGGCCGGAGTATAGCCGTGAGGCGGATATTATTATGGCGTGGCGGCGGGATAGTATGGGCGAGGCTAAGTCGTGGTGTCTGCGGGAGATCCCTAAGCTTTTGGGGCGAGGATAGGACGGCTTCGCCTTGAGTTGTTGTGTTGAGCGGCAAGGTGGATTTAGGCAAAGCGGCTATCTCGGCCATGAGGCTCCAGCAGATTTTGCTGCGGGCCGATGGAGATGATTCCATATGGATTGATGGTGCCGTGGCTGCGGTAGTAGTGATGGCGGATGTGGGCGAAATCCACTGTTTCAGCAATACCGGGCATCTGATAAATATCTCGCAGGAAACCATAGAGATTCGGGTAGTCGCTAATGCGCCGTTTATCACATTTGAAGTGGGTGACATAGACCGGATCGAAGCGCACCAGTGTGGTCCATAAGCGCAAATCGGCTTCGGTGAGTTGGTTACCGGTCAGATAGCGCTGTTTTGCTAAAATCTGTTCCAGTCGATCCAGGGCATCGAATAAGCTATTGACCGCTTCGTCATAGGCTGGCTGAGTGGTAGCAAATCCCGCCTTATACACCCCATTATTGACCTGATCGTAGACCCAGTCATTGATATCATCAATATCACTACGTAATGCCGCAGGGTAATAATCGCCAACTTTAGCTCCGATACCATCAAAAGAACTATTGAACATGCGAATGATGTCAGCTGACTCATTGCTAACGACAGTTTGCTGCTGCTTATCCCACAACACCGGAACTGTCACGCGCCCGCTATAAGCTGGGTCCGCGCGCAGATAGAGCTGATACAGATAATCGAGCTGATAAAGGTTATCGCCAGTAGCGGCGGGGAAATCGTCAGCGAAAGTCCAGCCATGTTCCTGCATCAGCGGGTGTACAACTGAAACGGAAATCAGAGGCTCCAGACCTTTTAGCGTGCGCATTAGCAGAGTTCGATTGGCCCAAGGGCAGGCAAGCGAGACATATAAATGGTAGCGATTCGCCTCGGCGTTAAAACCCGCCTTACCCTGCGGGCCTGCCTCGCCATTTACCGTGACCCAATTGCGGAACTGCGAGCTACTGCGCTTGAAATGACCACCGGTAGATTGGGTGTCATACCAGATATCTTTCCATTCACCGTTAATTAACTGTCCCATCTATATCCCCTAAATAAACACGCCCTACCAAATGATAGGGCGCATTAATTATAGTCTAGTCGTCATGACTGCTTTTAGGCCTTGATTACCACTTTTTACCCAACAGGCGGTCGATACTGAAGCCACCAGGGCCGGCGACGGCCAGAACGATGAAACCGCCAGCGATGGTCAAGTTTTTCATAAACATCAGTTGGTTAACGCCTTCCACAAAGTTAGTGTGGAAGATCAATGCGGTCAAAATGGTAAAACCAGCAGTGAACAGCGCGGTGGTACGGGTCAAGAAACCAAACAAAATAGCCAGACCGCCGCCAAATTCCAACAAAATCGTCAGTGGCAGGAAGAAACCAGGGACACCCATGGCTTGCATGTATTGTTGGGTGCCAGCATAGGCATCACCCATTTTGCCGTAACCGGCCACAATAAACAGCATTGGCATCAGAATGCGCGCTACCAACAGGCCAGTATCTTGTAATTTGTTCATCGACGACTTCTCCAAAAAGTGATTTGTATTAATGCCGGGCATCTGCGGGCGTTAATGGTTAACAAAAGATGTTTTGTATGTGGTTGCCTGCTGGTGTTATCCCGCAAGTTTCCTGAGTTGATGAGAGAATGTTAGTGGAGAAGTTGAGAAGTTGTTAGCAAGTAAATCTGTTGGTTTTTATCAAAAAAATTGAACTGGGAAGCGCGAAATGCTGAAAACGCCCCACGCGGCTGCATGGTGACGATTCAGCGTAATAAAAAAGTGCGTCGAAACAATTGGATAGTGCCCCATGCACTGACGGCTCTGCGTGACCAGCGGATTAATTTGCTGGGGTGGCGAACACCGTATAACGCCAATAAGCTCGAACCAATCATCAAATATTTTCGCATACCGACGATTTGCGCCCAGCCACGATCATAAGGGGCGGTGACTTCAATCCAATGCGCAGCGCTGTTGGCGAGATCCAGACGTTGTTGCTGGATCTCACGTAACAATGCGGCCTTTTCCTGTGCTAATTGACGGCGGCTCAACGCTCTTTCTCCAATAGTTCGCGATCCGTTTGCAGTTGCTGACGAGTCGAACCTAGCAGTGTGGAGCGGCGCGCCTTGGTGAGTGTCCAGATAACACCAATTATCGCCAGTGCTAACAGCACCGCGGTGGTGGTTCCCAGCGCCATTAAGCGATAGACAGGGTCAATAGCCCAGATGACTAACACTAACAGACTCATTAAACCGAAAGCAGTAAACAGTAGGGTGATCCCCGCCATCATCAGCAACTGAATCAGTGTTGCCTTCTCTTCTTCCAGCTCAATGGCTACCAGCCGCACGCGGGTTTCGACCATGCCAACCACAATGGTGGCAATGCGATGAACAGTGTCGAGGACCCCTTTGCCGGGGCCCTTAGTTTGAGGTTGCTCAGCCATAATTAGCGGCGAGACAACAGAACGCCTAACACCACGCCAACTGCGGCACCGATACCGACGCCAGCCCAAGGGTTGTCGTGAACATAAGTATCTGCTTTATCGGCAATTTCTTTGGTTTGGGCGGCAATTTTATCGCCAGTTTCGCTCAGACGCTCACGTGTATCTTTCAACGCGCTTTCTGCTTTGGCCCGCAGTTTGTCTAACTCAGCTTTCGGCTTATCGGTCGAAGATTGCAGTACTTCTTCTAACGTATCTGCCAGTGACTTAAGTTCAGCACGTAAATGTTCAGAGGTTTTATCTTGTGGCATGTAATAGCTCCTTAACATAACTGAGGTGAATACTAAACGTAACGAATATCTCCGGAGGTTAACAGGTTAATAATCCTAAAATAACCTCGGATGATTCGCTGTTTGTATTGTGAAAAACCAGGTTGCTACTTCTGTTCCTTAGCTTGCGTTAACTCAGCTTGTGCTTCTGTTAACTTCTTTTGCTGCTTGGAGATTTTGCTAGCATCACCTTTCTGCTGGGCTTCTTTCAGCTCTTGCTGACGCTCAGTGACTTTGTGCTGCTTTTGTCGAATTTTTTTCTGCCGTTCAGCTTTCAGATTTTCCGCAGTACAACTATTTTTAACTTCTTTTAACGCGGTTTCAAGCCCTGCGGCGCGGCGGGTATTGCCATGCTGTTTGGCATATTCTATCTGTTGTTGGATCTCTTTGGCTTTTATATCGCACTCATTATCAGCCGCCGCCTGAGCGGTACTCGAAAAGATGATGATAGGTAAAACCAACAGGAGAGAGTGACGTAATAACGCCGTACGTAACAACATAGTATTGCTTCCTTTTACAGCAAGATTCAGAGTCGAAACAGGTTGCCGTGAATGACTAAGCATAGCGCCGAATGATGTGATACCCAAGTTTACTACAGGATTTTTTATAGATTAATCAGATATCAGCAGAATAAAGGGGGAATAAAGGAGAAGCGACGACGGAGAGATCCCCTCCGTCGCGTGAATTACCCTACATTTTGTATGCTATTTCTGAATGCAGGTAATAATCGATGACGTTTTTTTGACTCACTCGAAACGATGACATAACCACTCGGTAAGATATCCTGCAATACCTCAATAGCTGCTTTCTGCTGCTCAGGGGATTCCAGATTCACCACCAGACTATCCTTCTCTGGGATGATACTTTTGATACGAATACCCCGCTGATCGAGATGTTGGTACAGATAAAACCCATCAGGCAGCGACAATCCCTGCTGATTCGGCCGAATTTTTAATGCACTCTCGGTGCGCAAAATTATCGGCGTAAACAGCAGTGCCGCCAACAACAAAGCGGTTACTGGCAGAGTAAGATAGTGCCAAACTGGGCGGCCAAAACGGCCCCTGAGCTTGATCACTCTGACTGACCTTTGTCATTACTGTCGTCAACGGGGGCGGCGTTCTTCTTGCGCCAAAGCACATACAAAGAGCCAAATAAGCCAATCACCAATAGCGCCAGTGGTAACAACATCAGGAAGAACATCACCTCATCTTCGTATTTAAGGAAGACCGGGGTTTTACCGAAAGCAAAGCCCATGGTGGTCAGAATCAACACCCACAGCAATCCACTCATCCAGTTAAAGAATTGAAAACGGGCATTACTCAGGCCAGAGAGACCGGCGATTGTTGGCAGCAAGGTGCGAACGAAGGCCAGGAAACGGCCAACCAGCAGGGCGGATAACCCGTGGCGGTGGAACAGATTGTGGGCGCGCTGATGATAATGAGCCGGCAGATGGGAGAGCCAGCCCTGTACCACTTTGGTATTCCCCAACCATCGCCCCTGAATATAGCTGACCCAGCACCCAAGGCTGGCTGCGGTGGTCAAAACGACGAGTGTGACCGGGAAACTCATGGCACCTTTTGAAATCAATACGCCAACCAGAATCAGCAGGCTATCGCCCGGTAAAAATGCTGCCGGAAGCAAACCATTTTCCAGAAAAAGTATTACAAACAGCAGGATATAGATGGCCCACACCAGAGACGGGTTAGCCAGCGTCTCATAGTCTTGTGCCCATAAAGCATGTAAGAGTTCTTTAATGATATCCATCTGGTATTCCTAAAACGTCATTGTTATATATCCTTCGTACTTAAAGCTGCGGGGGGGTGTTTTGCTTACCTGCAACTGCAATTACTTTGGGTATATCCGTTAGTTTATAAGCACGATCCGCGAAGATATCTGATAGTTTTCGTATTTAAACGATGGTTTTGATAAAGGTATTCAAAACAAACCCATTCGCTGATATCAACAGGTAAATGTACTTCTCGCTGTGACAACTTTGAGGTTATGACAACGGAAAAGTCATCACATCATCATGGTGGTAGGTAAGCATCCCGCTATATTGAATATTACTCTCTTTCCAGCCACCCACACGATTTCGCTGTGTCGATACATGGAATATCCAGTTGGAATAATTCACCAGTGGCAGTGATTGCCGTGGCTGTTTATAGATCTCATCCGCCCGACTGCTGCGTAATGTAACCAGGTTTGCACTAACCCAGCTGTTATTGGCCAATGAAGGATTGGCAGAACCGGTAAATTTGGCCGCCCCCAGCCGATTTTTTATGGCGGTTTTCTTGGCTGGCACACCCACCAGACGTAATTGCGAGTGTATGACGCTATTTTGTAGGCTCAGGAA
Source organism: Yersinia bercovieri ATCC 43970 (assembly GCF_013282745.1). NCBI lineage: Bacteria > Pseudomonadati > Pseudomonadota > Gammaproteobacteria > Enterobacterales > Yersiniaceae > Yersinia > Yersinia bercovieri. Next base: position 832,468 of record NZ_CP054044.1, on the reverse strand, counting down.
GGAGGAAAATGCACTGGCGGATGGTGGCGTAGCGCTAACAAGAGATGTGTCAGAATAAACAGCACTCTGCGCGGATAACGCCATGCCTGATGGGCTGGAATTGGTGTGCAAGGGCATGCCACCGGAGACCGAGCCGGCCCAGCCAGACATTGCAATAAATAGAGCAAACAACCAGCGCATATATTTGCGTTTCGCTCCCAAAGCACCCGAATAAAAAAGTGCTGCCACTTTAGCAAAATAGCGGGATATGAAACAGGGAAATATAGATGCCAACTGGGCATTTATTAACCAATGGTTTAAAAACAGGTCTCACACTGACATTTGCTGACAGAACTCGACATTTGCTGACCCCAAAGCGCTATATTCATGGGGGAAGAGAAACAATAGTGTGAGTTTCTCTCCCCCTCGATTTTCCACTTCGCTTGGGTGTTAGCGGCGTTCACTCACCCCAATCTCTTTGGGGATGTCGAGGTGAACCACCGGGTTTTCTGTGAACAGATAGCGGTCCACATTAAATTCGAAATCATCGGTCGTGGCGCGGAATAACATCTGTTTGGTGTTCTCCAGATGTTGCCACATGGCGAGTTTACTGGCGTAGGGATCTTTGCGCATCAAGGCTTCAAGGATCCGGTCGTGATCTTCGCACCAGCTCTCGATCGACTTATCGTCAATGTGCTCATGGAGCTTGAGCCAATAAGGGTTGTGCACCCGCTGGCTCCACATTTTTTCGACAATCGTGGCCATGGCGGTATTTTGGGTCGCCAACGCCACCTGCACGTGGAACTTGAGATCCCACTGCGAATCACGGAAACGATCTTCCTGCCGGGCATGTTTCTGGATCTCGATCAACTGCACAATATCTTGCCGTGTCACTTGGGTAGCGGCGAATTCTGCAATATTACTCTCAATCAGTTGGCGCGCCTGTAGCAGCTCAAAAGGGCCTGCGGTGGCGAACTCAATACCGTGATTGGGCATCACCAGGTGCTTTTGCTGATTCGACATCACATGGATGCCGGAGCCTTTACGCACTTCGACGTAACCCTCCACTTCCAGCATGATAATCGCTTCACGGACCACGGTTCGGCTGACATTCATCTCTTCGGAAATGTAGCGTTCTGCAGGCAATTTATCACCTACCGGATAAACACCCGCTTCGATTCGCTGCTTTAACTCTGCGGCTAACTGCTGGTACAACCGTCTGGTTTCTGTGAATTCCATGATTAAGGCTCTTGGATCAACTGAGGCCGCATATTTTGCGGCTCATTTTGTCTGGAAGGCTTGATATCCCAAAGGAGATATAATTGGACTTGTTATACCACTTATCCCTACTGGGTTCTAGTCATTGCGATCACAGTTGTGATGGATAACGCGCGGTATATCGGGGCTGAGAGATAATAAAAAAACCCGGCAAATAGTGGCCGGGTTTTCATTGAGGCGCAGAGTTAATGATCGCTAATGGGATCAGTTCTGTCCGGCCGGTGTTTGCTGAATGGGGTCGAGAGCCGGTTCAGCTGCCGGACGGTTTTGCAGTACAGTCCAGATAACCACTACCGCTAACACGTCAAACACGGCGAGGGCGGCAAATAGTGGGCTGAAGCCCATGGTATCTGCCAAGGCACCGACCACCAGAGCAAACATGGTACTGGCAGTCCAGGCCGCCATACCGGTCAAGCCGTTAGCTGTTGCCACTTCGTTTCGACCAAAGACGTCAGACGACAACGTAATCAGTGCGCCAGAGAGTGATTGGTGAGCAAAGCCCCCAACACACAGCAGTGCGATCGCAGCATAAGGGCTAGTGAACAGGCCGATAGTCCCTGGTGCAATCATTAACAGGCCACCCATGGTTACCACTAACTTACGGGAAACAATCAGGTTAACTTTGAAATGCTTCTGGAAGAGTGGCGGCAGGTAGCCACCCAAAATGCAGCCCAAATCGGCAAACAGCATTGGCATCCAGGCAAACATGGCGATCTCTTTCAGGTTAAAGCCATAAGCTTTGAACATGAACAGCGGGATCCACGCGTTAAACGTACCCCAGGCAGGCTCTGCCAGGAAACGCGGGATCGCAATACCCCAGAACTGACGGTTACGGATAATCTGCAATGCAGACATCTTTTTAGCGTTAGCGGTTGAGTGCTGTGCTTCCTGACCACTGAGGATGTATTCGCGCTCTTCATCAGTCAGTTTTTTCTGATCTTTCGGGTGTTTGTAGAGAATCAACCAGGCAATAGCCCAAATCAGGCTGAGCACACCGGTGATGATAAATGCCATCTGCCAGCTATGCATCACGATAGCCCACACCACTAATGGTGGTGCGATCATGCCGCCGATTGAGGAGCCGACGTTGAAGTAACCCACGGCAATAGAGCGCTCTTTTGCCGGGAACCATTCACTACTGGCCTTCAGGCCCGCAGGGATCATAGCAGCCTCTGCCATACCTACCGCACCACGGGCGATAGCTAAACCACCCCAGCTGCTAGCCAACGCGGTGCTCATACAGAAGATGGCCCACATAATGGCAAACATGGCATAGCCCACTTTAGTGCCCATGACATCCAGAACATAACCGGCCACCGGTTGCATTAAGGTGTAAGCAGCAGAATAAGCGGCGATAATGTAAGAATATTGCTGTGTTGTGATATGTAACTGCTCTTGCAACGTTGGTGCGGCAACAGCAATCGCGTTACGTGTTAGGTAACCCAATATCGTGCCGACGGTGACCAAAGCGATCATATACCAGCGTAAGCCTTTAATTTTACGCACCATTTATAACTTTCTCCCAGTCTAAGATTACTGCTATGAATTGCAGTCTGTAGCCGCATTTCATGGCGCAATTTGGTCCAACCCGACATTGCTGTGCATGCGGAGGTACCTGACCTTTCTTAATTAGCATTGCAGTGGTGTTAGCTGCCGACCTGCAACCCCATTACTTTGGGTCATGCCTTCTTTTTTGAGTTGAGGCTCGAATGCATTGGCAGCCTCAACTACTTTGGGTATCCCTTCCTATTGAGAGCCGCTGTGCTGTAACTGCTCTCACTCTTACTTGTCTATTCCCATTCAAGGTCAAATCAGCGCGGTTGATCGAACAAGGCGGATGAGATGACTGAGGACGACGCAACAATAACTTGTCATACAGATTTAAAAGTTGAGTGATATCACAAAAACCACTTTTCAATTAGGGAATAATAGAACCCGACAGACTTAGTGCCGCAAGGGACTAAATAGACTATAAATGTTGAGTATTTGTTCTTTTTGTTAGCTTTTTGCGATCTCTATCGATAAAAAAATGCTGGACGATAGATGAAATTGGTGTGATAACTTCGCGATAACAGGAAGCAGTACTCGAAGATGTACTCAAGTGAGGAACCTAATATGTCGCAGTTTTTGACCGAAGACTTTTTGCTCGACACCGAATTCGCCCGTCGTCTCTATCATGACTATGCAAAAGATCAGCCGATTTATGATTATCACTGCCATTTACCCCCAGAACAGATTGCAGAAAATTACCGCTTTAAGAATCTGTATGACATCTGGTTGAAAGGTGACCACTATAAATGGCGTGCGATGCGGACCAATGGTGTAGCCGAACGTCTGTGTACTGGTGATGCCAGTGACCGTGAGAAGTTCGAAGCTTGGGCGGCAACGGTTCCTCATACCATCGGTAACCCGCTGTATCACTGGACGCATCTGGAGTTACGTCGTCCATTTGGTATTACAGGCAAATTATTGTCACCGGCAACCTCAGAAGAGATCTGGCAGCGCGGTAACGAATTACTGGCTCAGGACAACTTCTCTGCACGCGGAATCATGCAGCAGATGAATGTCAAAATGGTCGGCACCACAGATGACCCTATTGATGACCTGCGCCACCATAAAGCCATTGCCGCCGATGGCAGCTTTAACATTAAAGTGTTGCCAAGCTGGCGCCCGGACAAAGCTTTCAACATTGAAGCCGCCGGTTTTAACGACTACATGCAGCGCCTGGAAGCTGCCGCCGATACCTCTATCAGCCGTTTTGCCGATCTCTGTAGCGCACTGAACAAACGTATGGATCACTTTGCCGCCCACGGCTGTAAAGTTTCTGACCATGCGCTGGACGTGGTGGTTTACGGTGAAGCTGACGAAGCCACACTGGATGCAATTTTAGCCCGCCGTCTGGCAGGCAATCAGCCGAGCACTGAAGAGATTGCCCAGTTTAAGACCGCCGTATTGCTATTCCTGTCTGGCGAATATCATCGCCGCGAATGGGTACAGCAGTACCATATCGGCGCGCTACGTAACAATAACAGCCGCATGTTTAATCTGGTGGGGCCGGATATCGGTTTTGACTCCATCAATGACCAACCGCTGGCGCAACCTCTGTCCCGCTTGTTGGATGCACAGGGCCTGCGTAATGCTCTGCCAAAAACCATCCTTTACTGCTTGAACCCACGGGATAACGAAGTGATCGGCACCATGGTCGGCAACTTCCAGGGCGAAGGCGCGGCAGGAAAAATGCAGTTTGGTTCCGGCTGGTGGTTCAACGACCAGAAAGATGGCATGCAGCGCCAAATGACCCAGCTGGCACAGCTTGGTTTGCTCAGCCGCTTTGTTGGCATGCTGACAGATAGCCGCAGCTTCTTATCTTATACCCGCCATGAATACTTCCGCCGCATCCTCTGCCAGATGATTGGCCGTTGGGTTGAGGATGGTGAAGCGCCTGCGGATATTGAGCTGCTGGGTTCAATGGTGAAAAACATCTGTTTCGATAACGCGAAACAGTATTTCGCCATCGAGCTGTAAGCGCCCGAGCTGTTTGAGCGATAAATCGCTGGTAATAAATCACGGGGCTGTATGCCAGCCCCGCATAACTTTAACTTATTGTTTTTTAACGCCCGGCTGCGCTGCGACCAAGACCTTATCGGCAACGAAAGGCTTGCCTGCAAAGCACGGACTGTCAGCGATGATGGGTCCACGCCTGTATGCGTTATGAGGTGAATCCTGATGCAAACCCTGAATCGTCGTGACTTTCCCGGCCGTAGCCATCCAGACAAAATTATTCAATTCGGCGAAGGTAACTTTCTGCGCGCTTTTGTCGACTGGCAGATTGATCTACTGAACGAGCATACCGACCTCAATGCTGGGATCGTGGTGATCCGCCCGATCGACACTGATTTTCCGCCATCACTCAGTACACAGGATGGCCTGTACACGGCGGTGATCCGTGGGTTGAACGAGCAGGGCGAAGCGGTGCGTGAATCCCGCCTGATCCGCTCCGTTAACCGCGAAATCAATATCTACCGCCAATTCGATGAGTACCTGGCGCTGGCCCGCGATGCCAATATCCGCTTTATGTTCTCTAACACCACAGAAGCAGGGATTGCCTGGAACGAAGCGGATCAATTCAGCGATGCGCCACCTAGCTCTTTCCCGGCTAAATTGACCCGCCTGCTGTTCGAACGTTTTGAACATTTTGCCGGTGCCGCAGATAAAGGCTGGGTGCTACTGCCTTGCGAACTGATTGATTACAATGGCGAAGCTCTGCGCGAGTTAGTGCTGCGCTATGCCAGCCATTGGCAACTGCCAGCCGAATTCAGCCAGTGGTTGACTGAAAATAACTGCTTCTGCTCAACATTGGTTGACCGTATCGTCACCGGCTACCCACGTGATGAAGTGGCGGCGCTGCAAACTGAACTGGGTTATCAGGACAGTTTCCTCGACACTGCAGAGTACTTCTATCTGTTTGTTATTCAAGGGCCAAAAGAGTTGGCGCAAGAGTTGCGTCTGGATCAGTTGGATCTGAATGTGCGCATCGTCGATGACATCAAACCCTACAAAGAGCGCAAAGTGGCTATCCTGAATGGCGCCCACACCGCGCTGGTGCCGGTGGCTTACCTCTCTGGCCTGGAGACTGTCGGTCAGACCATGGATGACGCGCAGATCAGCAGCTTTGTAGAGAAAACCATAACTGAAGAGATTGTGCCGGTACTGGACTTACCGGAAGAGGAGTTGTTGTCATTCTCACAGGCGGTATTGAGCCGTTTCCGCAACCCGTTCATTCAGCATCAATTGCTCTCTATCGCCTTGAATGGCATGACAAAATTCCGCACCCGTATCTTGCCGCAGTTGCTGACTTATCAGCAGCAGCAAGGCAAATTACCGCCACGCCTGACTTTTGCCCTCGCGGCATTGATCGCCTTTTACCGTGGCGAACGTGAAGGTCAAACTTACCCATTGCAGGATGATGCCTACTGGCTGGAGCGTTTTTCCACCCTGTGGAGCGGCGTAAAACACAGCGACATTACGCTGGCTGAATTGGTTCACAGTGTGTTGTCCGATGCGGCCCATTGGGGGCAGGATTTGACCGCGCTGCCGCAACTGGCCGATCAGGTGACAGAACAACTGCAATCCATCATTGATCGCGGTATGAGAGCTGCGGTAGCGGCATACAGCTAAAGGTTTAACTATGCAAAGTATTATAAAAATTCACCCGTTGGATAATGTTGCTGTCGCACTGCAAGACCTGGCCGCTGATGAAGTGATTGAATGCGGGGAGTTTAGCGTTAAGCTAGCTCAGCCGGTGGGACGTGGGCATAAATTTGCCTTAACCGCCATCGAACCTGGCCAGATGATCGTTAAGTATGGTTTGCCTATCGGTCATGCATTAACCCTGATCCAGCCGGGCGAACATATTCATTCGCAAAATGCTAAAACCAACCTGAGCGACCTGGATGAGTATCAGTACCAGCCAGAGTTCAGTGAGTTGCCGCCGCAAATGGCGGATCGTGAGGTGCAGATCTATCGCCGCGCCAATGGCAACGTGGGTATCCGCAATGAGCTGTGGATAGTCCCAACCGTGGGTTGTGTGAATGGGATCGCGCGCCAGATCCAGCAACGATTCCTAAAAGAGACGCAAGACGCTGAAGGTATTGATGGCGTCTATCTGTTCAGCCACCCATTCGGCTGTTCACAGCTAGGTCAGGATCACGAAAATACCCGCACCATGCTACAAAACATGGTGCGTCACCCGAATGCCGGTGCGGTGTTGGTGATTGGTTTGGGCTGCGAAAACAATCAGGTGGACGTTTTCCAGACCACGCTAGGTAAGGTTGATGAAGAGCGAGTGCACTTTATGGTGTGCCAGCAGCAGGATGATGAAGTCGAAGCGGGCCTCGAGCATCTGCGCGCCTTATATCAAGCGATGCGCGATGACAAACGCGTTCCGGGTAAATTGAGCGAGTTGAAGTTTGGGCTGGAGTGCGGCGGTTCTGATGGTTTGTCCGGTATTACGGCCAACCCGTTGCTAGGGCGCTTCTCCGACTATGTGATTGCTAACGGCGGCACATCGGTGCTGACTGAAGTTCCGGAGATGTTCGGTGCGGAGCGCATCTTGATGAGCCGCTGCCGTGATGAAGCCACGTTTGAAAAGACCGTCAGCATGGTCAACGACTTCAAACAGTACTTTATTGCGCACAACCAACCGATTTATGAAAACCCATCACCGGGCAATAAAGCGGGCGGTATCACAACTCTGGAAGAGAAATCCCTTGGCTGCACCCAGAAAGCGGGGCAGAGCAAAGTGGTGGATGTGCTGAAGTATGGTGAGCGCTTACAACGTCCTGGCCTGAATTTGCTCAGCGCACCGGGCAATGACGCGGTGGCAACCAGCGCATTAGCCGGGGCCGGCTGCCATATGGTGCTGTTTAGTACCGGCCGTGGCACACCTTACGGCGGTTTTGTTCCGACAGTCAAACTGGCAACCAATAGCGAACTGGCCGCCAAGAAACCCCATTGGATCGATTTTGATGCGGGTAAGCTGATTCATGGCACCTCAATGGAGAGCTTACTGACTGAGTTTGTTGATCTGATAGTTGACATTGCAGACGGCAAACCCGCTCGCAATGAAGTGAACGATTTCCGTGAACTGGCGATCTTTAAAAGTGGCGTCACCTTGTAAATAGCATGGTTTTTAATTAATATGAAACGGCGTTTTATTTTTATCAATAAGACGCCGTACTCCAGGTACGAAGGGGATTGATTATTAATTTGTAAGACACAGTGCGGCCAGCCGCACGCCAGGACTCTCCTACCATGACCTTCTATTGGTTTGCCCAAGCCGTTGGTGTACTGGCATTTTTTGTCGGTATCACCATGTTCTTCAACCGCGATGAGCGGCGTTTCAAACTTCAACTCTCCGCCTACAGTGCCATTATTGGCTGCCATTTCTTTCTGATGGGGGCCAGTGCCGCCGGTAGCAGCGCCATGCTTAATGCATTGCGCAATCTGGTGGCCGCCAAAACCCGCAGCAATATTGCGATGATTGTGTTTATCATCCTAACACTGGCATTTGGTCTTTGGCGTATGCAGCACGCGATAGAGATATTACCGATTTTTGGTACTGTGATCAGTACCTGGGCCATGTTCCGCACCCGTGGCCTGACAACCCGTTGCGTGATGTGGATATCCACTGTCTGCTGGCTTATCCATAATGTTTGGCTGGGGTCTATTGGTGGGTCATTGATTGAAGGCAGTTTCTTGCTGTTAAACGGGTTTAATATTATCCGTTTCCGTCGGCTGCAATTAAAAGGGATAGACCCTTTTAAGGTGGAGAAAAAAGCGACGAAAGAGGAAGCGGCCCAATAAAAACGGGGGCCATAAGCCCCCGATAATCATTATAGCGATCAATATCAGACGATTTTACGACTCGCCAGCGGATCTGGATCCGCCAGTCTTGCATCGTCAGCCTGACAGGCCGCGGCAGTAAACAACACGTCGGTTGAGGAGTTCAGCGCAGTTTCAGCTGAGTCCTGCAATACGCCGATAATGAAACCAACCGCCACCACTTGCATCGCCACTTCGTTCGGAATACCAAACATGCCACATGCCAGCGGGATCAGCAGCAGTGAGCCACCGGCCACACCGGATGCACCACAGGCGCAGATTGCCGCGACCACACTTAACAGCAGGGCAGTTGGCAGATCGACGGGAATACCCAGAGTATGAACTGCCGCCAGTGTCAGCACGGTGATGGTAATCGCCGCACCCGCCATGTTGATGGTGGCACCCAATGGAATGGAGACCGAATAGGTGTCTTCATTCAGGTTCATCTTCTTGCACATCTCCATGTTCACTGGAATGTTAGCGGCTGAACTGCGGGTAAAGAAGGCGGTAACGCCACTTTCGCGCAGGCAGGCAAACACCAATGGATAGGGGTTGCGGCGGATTTTCCAGTAAACAATCAATGGGTTAACCACTAATGCTACCAGCAACATACAGCCTATCAAGACCACCAACAGCTGTGCATACCCTAACAACACGCCAAAACCGGTTTCTGCCATGGTTGAGGAGACCAGACCGAAAATACCCAGTGGTGCGAAGCGGATAACCACACGTACCACTTTGGTTACGGCATCAGACATATCATTAATCAATGCTTTGGTGGTATCAGCTGCATGACGTAAGGCAACACCCAGCCCCACAGCCCAGGCCAAAATACCAATATAGTTGGCATTCAGCAGTGCATGGATTGGGTTTGCGACCACACTGCTCAGCAAACCTTTCAACACTTCGACAATCCCACTTGGCGGGGTAATTTCGGCAGTGCTGGTCGCCAGAATGAGGGTTGATGGGAACAGGAAGCTAATCACCACGGCAATCAGTGCCGCTGAAAAAGTGCCTAACAAATATAAAAACAGAATAGGGCGGATACTGGTTTTCTGCCCCTGCTTATGGTTGGCAATTGAGGCCATTACCAGCATTAACACCAGAACGGGTGCCACCGCTTTTAATGCGCCAACAAACAGTGTACCGAGCAGGCCGACAGCCGTTGCTGCTGGGGTAGAGACTAACGCTAAAATAATACCGGCAATCAAACCGACCAGTATCTGTTTCACTAAGCTGCCGCGGATAATAAATCCGATGAATCCAGAAGGTGTCTTTTCCATAGTTTTCCAGTGATGCCTCTTCCCAAGTTGAACTTGTTTTATTTTTAGTCGATCAACGCCTGAGCCGGAACGTGGCCAGGCGATTATTCCCACACCTGTAACTTAGTATTATTTGTAACTGGGTGTGTTTGCATTGACAGTATAAGGGAATCTATTGGGCAGGAAAGAGGCAATCAGCAAAATCCAATAGAGATCAAATTTGCATAACATTTTGTTTACATTTATGTGATCGCAATAACATTTGGCTGATGGAGCGAAGTGCAAAATAAGTGCGGGGTTATAATCACCCCGCATAATATATTGTGTCGCTAAAGGGACTATTTATGGTCAGCTTTATCTGCTGCAGAGTGGCGGTCTGCACGATGATTCACCCAAAGGTTAATCAATAATGTCAGAGCCAAAATACCGGCCACCACACCTAACGAAATGCCGATAGGGATATGGAACAGATCGATAATCATCATTTTGACACCGATGAACACCAAAATAACCGATAGGCCGTACTTCAACATGGAGAAGCGCTCTGCCACGTTTGCCAGCAAGAAATACATGGCGCGTAGGCCTAAAATGGCAAACAGGTTAGAGGTCAACACAATAAAGGGATCAGTTGTAACGGCGAAGATGGCCGGAATACTGTCGACGGCGAAAATAACATCACTCAACTCAACCAGAATCAATACCAGCACCAGTGGCGTGGCGTAGAGCAGGCCGTTTTTACGCACAGTAAAGCGGTCGCCGTGCAACTCGTCAGTCATGCGCAGATGGTTACGAATCCAGCGAACCAGTGGTTTTTCGCCAATCGGTGTATCGTCTTCTTTCGCCATTGCCATTTTGATACCGGTAAACAGCAGGAAGGCCCCGAATAGATAGAGGATCCAGCTAAATTGCGACACCAGCCAACTTCCGGCAAAGATCATGATGGTACGCAGCACAATCGCACCCAGTACGCCGTAGATCAGTACACGGCGCTGCAAATTGGCAGGGACAGCAAAATAGCTAAACAGCATCAGCCAGACGAAGACGTTATCAACCGCCAGTGCTTTTTCAATCAGATAGCCGGTCAGGAAGGCGAGCGCTTGTTTGTCGGCAATTTCACGACCGACGGTTTCGGCCAGATACCACCAGAAACCGGCGTTAAACAGCAAAGACAAGCTAACCCAGACTAATGACCAGCAAGCTGCCTGGCGCAGTGTCATGGTTTGCGAGCCACGGCGGCCCTGCAACAGTAAGTCGATGGCGAGCATGATCGTCACCACAACAGCAAAACTACCCCACAGTAAGGGAGTACCCACGGTATTCATCATTAAGGAACCTCATAAAAACAAAAAACGGCCAACGTCGGAAGACGCCAGCCGCTATGTCTGAGCTGCAAGCAAACCTCGCCTTCCGGCAAGGTCTCACTTACAACTCTACTAATGCAAAAGCCCTAAACAGGCACTGGTACATTAATGAGGTTGCCCGGTAACCGGGTGCTTTCGCACTGTAATGACGGCAAACCGGCAATGAAGTTACTCCCCTTTGCCGCGCAAAAATAATAGAAAACGGCCTGCGGGTCAATCACTGAAACAAAAAATTAACTTATCGCTGGCGGCTGGGTATCTGCCGGGAAGATAACGCCGGTTTGACGGCGAATCTCCGTCTGAATACGGGATGTCAGTAGTGATAGCTGCAACCCATCGTGTTCCACCTGCTTATTTTCAACCAGATTGGCAAAAACCTCAGCTTCATACAGCATAGTATTAATATGCTGCGGTTGCGTCAGGTCTTGTGAGTGGCTGCCGCGTGGCGTAAAAGCCACGGATTGGCATTCAGAGATGCTCTCGATAACCAACGAGCCATCTTCGCCCTGAATTTCACTAGGAATATCTGATTGGCTGACTTTCGAATGGATGATAGCCACATCAAAATCACCGTAATTCAGACAAATAGTGCCGTGGGCATCCACCCCGCTGGGCAACAGGCTTGCACTTGCGAGCACTGATTTTGGCTCACCCCACAATGCCAGTGCACTGGCCAGACAGTAGTAGCCAATATCCATGATCGAGCCGTTAGAAAACGCCGGATTAAACGTGTTGGGATTTTCACCATTCAGATAGCGTTGATAGCGGGAGGAGTACTGACAGAAATTAATAAAAGCTTTCCGCAGTTTACCCACTCGCGGCAGTGACTGTTTTAACTGAATAAAATTAGGTAGATAGGCTGTTTTAAAGGCTTCAAACAGAACCACTTGATGCTCGCGGGCGCAGGCGACCAGTGATTCGACCTCTGCCAGATTCGAGGCCAATGATTTTTCGCAAATAACGTGTTTTTTATGGCTAAGGAGCAGTTTAGCCTGAGGGTAATGTAAGGAGTTCGGGCTGGCGATATACACTGCATCAATTTGATCACTCGCCGCCAGCGCTTCCAGATCATCAAAGCATTCAGTAACGTTATAATCAGCACCAAACTTTTCAGCTTGATCCCGTTTACGGGAGTAAACCGCGACCAGTTTTATTTTGCCACTTTCGTGGGCAGCATCAACAAAGCGCGCGGTGATCCAATTGGTGCCAATAACGGCTAAACGAATCATAGTGAACTCCATTCCTACAGAAGAAAAACACGTGAACGGCCAGATTATCATGACCCTGGAGTCACCGATGGGTTTTCTCCGATTTACCTGTAAATGCTAGTAAATCGTGCCAAAAAGATCCAAGTGTGTCAGATAGAGGCGAGTATCAAACTCTAGCTGATGATATTGCGACTCCATATGACAGCACAAACTGTAGAATGCTTTGTTGTGATCTTTCTCTTTTAAATGAGCCAGTTCGTGCACCACTATCATTTTGAGAAAAGCTTCAGGGGCATTTTTAAACACCGTGGCGACGCGGATCTCTGCTTTGGCTTTTAATTTGCCCCCCTGCACTCTGGAAATCGCAGTGTGCAAGCCAAGCGCATGTTTCATAACCTGAATTTTGCTGTCGTAGGCAACTTTACTCAGTGGTTGAGCATTGCGCAGATACTGGTTCTTTAGATCAATCGTATATTGGTACAGCATTTTATCTGTATTTAAATCATGAGGTTGTGGGTATCGCTGGCGCAATACACTCCCCAGCCGCTGGTCAGTGATAAGTTGGCGTACCTGGGATTGTAACTGTTCGGGATAACCTTGCAGATAGCTTAGTTCCTGCATATGTATTTGCTCTGCCTAATTTGATGAATCTATTGATAGTGCTGATAGCCTGATAATAACGTTTTCCTGTTGTTTAGACAAAAAATGACCAATACCAGCATCACTATCATACTTTGCCAGCATTGGTCGTTTTGAGCTAAAGCGGGAACTTAAAAGTGGTAATTCCCCCCAATGATGGCCTGCGTCTCGGCGTATTTATGCTGGCCGAATTGTTGGCCTACATTCGCCCACAGCTGTAGGTTGTTGCTGATTTTACTTTCAATACCCAATTTCAGTTCAGCAATATGACGATAACCTTGTGGTGTAACATGGGTGTGGTTTAGCCAGACACCTTCGCTCGTGCGGTTATGTTTCCAATTAGCTTCAAAGGAGGGGCTGACTTGCAGCTTTTTAGCCGATGAAGTATCAACATCAAATTCCAGTGCTGTGCGTACACCTAATTTGGTCGCGATGGAGCTGTTCTCCTTGATGGTTATTTGTGTTCCAGTGCTTTCCTGATGTGTCAGCCCACTGGCACGCTGCGAGGATACTTTCATATTTGGTTGTATAGAGAATCTGACCTTCTCTTTTTCGATCAGCTGAATGGTGTAACCTGATTCCAATGTATTAGTTAATAGATAAGACCTATAATTCGTGGCCACTTGATCGCCGGGCATCTTAATTTGATTTTTGAAAAAACTGTATTGCGTGAGCAAACCAACATAAGGCCCGAGCTTAGTTTTATTATTGGCATACCAGATATTATATAGGCCAAGGTTATAGCCCTCTACCGATCCCAGGGACAAAGTAATAGAAGAAGCAGAATAGCTACTGCTTTTGGCCCGACCTAAACCGGCAGTGATACCCAGAAGCCCCTGATCGTTTCCGCCACTGCTCCATTTGCTCAGTGGCCCGCCGAGTTGGATAGTGTAGCGAGAACTTTTTGTATGCAGCTGTTTGTCGCCCGAATGAAAATGGTTTGTGGCGCTAGAGCTATTCAACCACATATTGGTCGTTTTTTTCTTACTGCTTATTGGGTCAATGTAGAGAGCTTCCCTCTGGCGATATTGTAGGTCATCGGTGGTAAACATCTGTTGAGCGGCTATCTGGTTCGCGATATAGCTACCGATCTGTGGGTTATCTCCAATCATGGGGGCTGGTTTAGCTACAGGTTTAACTACAGGTTTTGCTACAGGTTTTGCTTTGGCTGTGATTTTGGGGGCAGGCAGTTTAGGTTTCGTTGCTTGCGGTGCATTGCCTGTTTTTACAGGAACTTTAGTGGGCAAAGGTTTCTTAGTTTTTGTAGTCTTTTCCTGCACGGCCTGTTCTTGGTCATACTGATCCCAATATTTCTGTTTCTGCTCCTTATTGATTTTCTCCTCCCACTTCGGGTGCATTTTATTCAGTTGTTCCCGTTGCTGGTGGATCTGTTTTTGCAGATACTCTAATTTTTCCTTTTGGCTCTGATTTGGATGCAGTCTCTCCTGATTAGCTTCATTCTCTAGGTGGGTATAGTGTCGCGCCATCTTCCGCATCTGAGCCAATTGCTCGCTTTCTTTTTTTCCAATATCAACACTCGCCCATGCTGCGTTATTGCTCAGTATAAGTAACAGAATACTAATGGCTTTGGCGCAAGGTGCTAAACGATGGGGGATATGATATTTAAATGAATTTGAGGGGAGTGAAGAAGGGCCCGGCTGTATAGAATTTAATAAGGACATTATTTATTTACCTTCCTGGTAATTGATACTTCAGTTGCTGGCTATAGACATTATCGATGATAGAAATAACACGTAAGCTGGAGTGATAACTTTGCTTGTAATATTTAAAGATAAATCATTAATTTTTTAGTTTTTAATATTGATGGTGACTTGTTACTTAATTAAGTAAATGAATTAGTGATAATGGCAAATCAATTAGTAATGCGATTTTATATTCGAGAAACTATTCTATGTTTAGCCGGTAAAAATTGAATGTATTGATAATGATTTGACATTAAAATAATAATTAATAAGATATGATCTCCATATCAAAGACAGGTTTAACTAAGCTATCTGTTTGGCTGCTTTGCTTAGGATGATCTCAGTGTTTTTTTGTTTTGCTGGCCTTAGTTTCGATAAAATGCCATTTAAGTAAAAAAACATTTTACTGATCGCCCGTTTTAGGGGATAAACAGCCCAAATTTATTATTCAGGAGCGGTGATGAGCCAACTCTTACTGGGAACGCAGAGCCTTGAACTTGAGCGTTTCCCGCCACAAGAAAATTCCAATGCCCTACAGGCGTGGGAAGCAGCAGATGAATATCTGCTACAAAACATTGACTTAAGCCAAATCGATGGTCGCCCGGTGCTGGTATTTAACGATCAGTTTGGTACGCTGGCCTGTGCCTTACATGCGCATCGACCATTCAGTGTCAGTGACTCTTATATGAGCCAACTGGCCACGGCGCATAATTTGCGTTTAAACCATCTGGACGAAGAAGCCGTCACATTGCTGAGCAGCATTGATGCTTTGCCCGAGGCCCCTAAGCTGGTGGTGATTAAGATCCCTAAAGCCCTGGCGCTGCTGGAGCAGCAATTGCGTGCTTTGCGCCAGGTGGTTGCGCCGGATACGGTGATTATTGCCGGTGCAAAATCTCGTGACGTGCATAACTCGACCCTGCAACTGTTTGAAACCATCCTCGGGCCGACTAAAACGACGCTGGCCTGGAAGAAAGCGCGGTTGATCCACTGTGAGGTGGCTGATCTGCCGCTGACAGAAGTCCCAGCAACCACGGACTGGCCGCTGGCGAATACCGAGTATGTTATCCATAACCACGCGAACGTTTTCTCGCGCAATAATCTGGATATCGGCGCGCGCTTCTTTATGGAGATCCTGCCGTATGATGTGAGCGGTAAAATCGCGGATCTTGGCTGTGGCAATGGGGTGGTTGGCTTGATCGCACTGGAGCAAAATCCGCTGGCAGAGATGCTGTTTGTGGATGAGTCCTATATGGCGGTGGCCTCCAGTGAGCTGAATATCACCTATAACCGGCCACAAGACTTGTCGCGCTGTGAGTTTATGGTGAGCCATGGGCTGGCGGGTGTCGAACGTGAGAGTCTGCAATTGGTGCTGTGCAATCCCCCTTTCCATCAGCAGCACGCGGTTAGCGACCATGTTGCGTGGCAGATGTTTTGTGATGCTAAGCGCTGCCTGAAAGTGGGCGGTGAGCTGATGATTGTCGGGAATCGCCATCTGGACTACTTCCACAAACTTAAACGTTTGTTTGGTAACTGCGAAACTCTGGACTCCAATCAGAAGTTTATGGTGCTGAAGGCAGTGAAAACAGCCTCATCCCGCTCAGAGGGCGGTGGTTCCGGGAGTTTGGATATGTCGTATAGCGATTTCTAAATTCCCAGCATACCCTGCGTCCTTGAAGCCGCAGGGGTGTTAGCTACGCGCACTTACCCGAATCACTTACTGATGTAAGCTCATCGGGATGCGTTTGCTTGCTGCCTACCTGCGACTCCAATGACTTTGGGTATTTTCCTGTTGCTTGAAGCCGCAGGGGTGTTAGCTACGCGCACTTACCCGAATCACTTACTGATGTAAGCTCATCGGGATGCGTTTGCTTGCTGCCTACCTGCGACTCCAATGACTTTGGGTATTTTCCTGTTGCTTGAAGCCGCAGGGGTGTTAGCTACGCGCACTTACCCGAATCACTTACTGATGTAAGCTCATCGGGATGCATTTGCTTGCTGCCTACCTGCGACTCCAATGACTTTGGGTATTCCTGTTGCTTGAAGCCGCAGGGGTGTTAGTTACGCGCACTTACCCGAATCACTTACTGATGTAAGCTCATCGGGATGCATTTGCTTGCTGCCTACCTGCGACTCCAATGACTTTGGGTATTTTCCTGTTGCTTGAAGCCGCAGGGGTGTTAGCGGCGCGCACTTACCCGAATCACTTACTGCTGTTAGCTCATCGGGATGCGTTTGCTTGCTGCCTACCTGCGACTCCAATGACTTTGGGTATTTTCCTGTTGCTTGAAGCCGCAGGGGAGTTAGCGGTGCGCACTTACCCGAATCACTTACTGCTGTAAGCTCATCGGAATGCATTTGCTTGCTGCCTACCTGCGACTCCAATGACTTCGGGTATTTTCCTGTTGCTTGAAGCCGCAGGGGTGTTAGCGGCGCGCACTTACCCGAATCACTGATTTGAATCAGCGATTCGGGATTCGTTTTACTGACAGCTAGAAGTGGTATTTTATCCCTGCCAATGCATTGGTATTTTTATCGTTATACCGGCCCATTTGGTGATCTAGGGTCGCCCAGATATTCAGCTGCTGGCCAATATTACTCTCTACGCCAATTTTGAATTCTGTGCTGTTGGTGCTTTTACTCTCAATACGTTGTCCTGAAATGATTGCTCCAGTATTTTTATTTTGGCGCAGCCAGTTCACGGCAATAAAAGGCATGAATTGGCTATCCTGACTATTTATAGTTTGCAGATAAGTTTTGGCACCAATACGTGTGACCATGTGACCTTTATTATCATCACTGATTAATTCGTTGTAGGCTGTTTTATGGGTCTGTGCTCGGATCCCCTGCAGAGTAATTTGTGCATTGGGCTGAATGAAATAACCCAATTGGCTTGTCTCTGCTATTTTAAAGGTATAGCCACTCTCAATTGAGGTAGTGAAACCAGATGACTTATATTTGTCTTCCGCCTGCTCCTGGCCATTTACGGTATTGTTAAACCAGCTATATTGCGCCAGGGTATCAATATAGAAGCCAGTATTATCTTTTTGCTCAGGTAACCAGGTTGCATAGACACCAAGGTTATAGCCGTTGACGGCACCATTGGAGTAATACCCTGTTACTTTAGAATGGCTGTGGTTTGTCGCTTTACCTAACCCAGCTAGCACACCAAGACGTCCGCTCCCCTCTTGAATAACATCCATCCCGAGCTGGACTGAGTAATATTTCCCGTTGATATCTAATTGATCGACGGCGTGACCAAAATTATTTCGTCCCCCTTGGGTGCGTATCCACATACTGGAGGTGCGCCATTGTCCATTCGCATCTTTATAGTGATAACTGCCTGAGCGATCGTCTAAACGGGTGTTGAACAAGTTTCTTGCCATGACAATATTGGCAATATAGCTGCCATTTTCAGGGGCATAAACTTGTGGCTGGCTTGGTGATGATGTTGCTGCTGCTGTTGCTGCTGCTGCTGCTGCTGCTACTGGTGGTGGTGCTACTGGTGCTACTGCTACTGGTGCTACTGCTACTGCTGGTGCTACTGCTGGTGGTGCTGCTACTGGTACTGCTGGTGCTGCTGGTGCTGCTGGTGCTGCTGGTGCTGCTGGTGCTGCTGGTGCTGCTGGTGCTGCTGGTGCTGCTGGTGCTGCTGGTACTGCTGGTACTGCTGGTACTGCTGGTACTGCTGGTACTGCAGCGTTATCTAATTTAGCGTCATTTTCTTTATCTAGATTAACGGGGTCTGTCTTATCAGCATCAGCATTTGAGGTTTGGGCAATGGTATTTGTATTAGTTGGTTGGTTTTTTTCTTCAAACAAAGGTGGTTGAGCTGTTTCTGAGGTCTCATTATAGTCGTCTATAGCTTTGAGTGCCCCATTGACAAAAAAGTTGAGTAGCTCAGAAGGTTTCTTAGCGGGCGGATTATTGTTTGGTTCAGCATCCGTTGGTTTGTTATTATCCACGGCGTAATCAGCTAATTTACTGTGCAGATACCAATTTTTGTGAAGATTATCTTCGCCTCGGCCTAGTTTATATTCAAAAGCACCCGCTTTAATACGGCCCGATTGAATAAACTCACCATTTGAATTGCCGAGCACTTGGATTAAAAGGATACCTAAATTGGTTTTATCCCCAGCACCCCTAATATTATTGACTTTGACATTGGTTTTTCCAGAGGTATTTCCGCTAACCATCATGCGGTCAGTTGGTGAGTCATCATCGCCTAATTGTGTATTAAATTCCAATAGACTTTGGTTGTCAGCATTATAATTCCCATGAATGGTTAATATATTTCCTGGCTTGTTATTATGACTAAGATTAACTATTCCACGTGATGATAAATTCAAATTATGAATAGAGGATGCTCCAGTCATGTCCCACTGGCTATTATTAAGAATAGAAACATTAGTGCCCCCCTGTATAACTGTTCGTAGATAAGATTTATTATCAGAACCGGTTTCGCCAATCCAGAGTTCTGTTGCTTCTGGGTTCGGAGCGTTACTTCTAATTGGACTGTTATGAAAAGTGGCCTCTTTTATTTGAAGAGTGCTACCATCCATTAAAAATGTGTCCCCTGAGTAGTCATAATCAGCGTCATCAGGATCGTTGATATTCCGGCCAATTAAGATTAGTTCTGTGTTATCTGGATTGATGCCTGATGGGTCTTTCTGTATTGTTATTTTTCCATCACCTTTTATTCCAGCTGCTATTTTCATACTGTTTGAGAAAATAATTTCCCCATTATTTATTAAGTCAAATTCATCATCATCATTATCATTAGCCTCAATTTCTAATTTAGAACCAGGGAGGAAGTAAGTTCGACCTTCCAGTTGCACTGAACCACCTAATGTTAATATGCCTTCTATCGTGGAGTTGCTCAGCATTGAAGATTGTGTCCCTATAGAAATTTTTCCTCCGGGCTTAACGATAGTATTGTCAGCAGTGGCTCCAGTAGAAAGGAAAAGTGAGCCACCACTTTCGATTTGCGTATCGAAAGCTGATGGCATGTGACCTGATAAAAATAACTCACTTTTGTCGTGGACTGTTGTACTATAAGCTTTAGCCTTTCCAGATATATGAAGGGTACCATGATGAATTACCATATTATCGACCCTTTGATCACCGGTAATCTCTAACCTTGCATATTCTTCATCTGTACCTATTGTTTGATCATAGGTGGGTTTATCTTCAGGTGCGGCTATTGCATGAGCACTACCAAAAACAAACAGTGCAGTAGCAACGAAAGTAGCAAGAGGACTCTTGTTTTTTCTTAAAATCGAGTTTTCTTGGATATGATTTACATTCACCGGAGATATTTTTTGCGTCTTAATTCTATTTTTCATAATTAATATAACTGTCCATGTAATTGAGTTGATAATAAGCAATCTTTTTATATTAGAGATTGCTATTATTTATTCAGCTGTAGTTGAGTGGCTACACGCGATTGTGTTAGGTTTGGGAAAGGGGATTCAAGGAGGTTAATTTATTATATTTCGATTGGTGAGTTCAGTTTTTTATTCTTATAAAAATTATTTTTTATTATTTTTCTCGGCTGTTTTTTTTATTTGCCACTCATATATTCACGAGTGTTATTAATAATATTCGGTGTTATTTTTAGCGTGATTAAATAATGGATATTCATTATTTTGCGGTGTGATGAAAATGGCCTTATGCGGCTAAGAAGGAGGACGTTGATATGTCGTACAGTGATTATTCTGCGCAGTTGAAGTTACAGGGGTGGGGCTACCACCCGCTGCTTATTATTCATCTGCACAATTCAAATCGCCAACGCCAGGCGAGTTCCTTGATCAATCGCCCGGCGGGCATCTAGCTCGGCGGCGACGTCTGCGCCACCAATCAAATGCACGGTTTTGCCCATCTCCAGCAAGGGTTGATGCAGTTCGCGACGTGGCTCCTGACCGGCGCAGATAATAATGGTATCGACGGGCAGGCAGCTGCTCTGTTCGGCGCGGGTAATATGCAAACCTTCATCATCAATGTGGTCGTAGCTGACACTGTTGAGCATCTTCACGCCGCGCATCGCCAGAGTGGTACGGTGGATCCAGCCGGTTGTTCTGCCCAAACCTTCGCCCACTTTGCTGGTTTTTCGCTGTAACAGGAAGATCTGCCGTGGCGAGGGTTCCACTTTGGCCCCTGCTGGCGCTAAGCCGCCGCGATGGGCGAGCTGCTGATCGATCCCCCATTCATGGCTGAAGGCGGTGCTATCCAAACTGCTGGAGCTGCCGGATTGACTGAGGTATTCCGCAGTATCAAAACCGATTCCACCAGCACCGATAATGGCAATTCGCTCCCCGACCGGCTTTTTATCACGTAAGACGTCCAGATAGGTCAGCACTTTTGGATGGTCGATACCCTTGATGGCCGGTAAGCGCGGCTGAATACCACAGGCGAGAATGATTTCATCAAAATCAGCCAGATGCTGTGGTTGCACTGGCGTATTCAACTGCTGAGTGACCCCATGAAGCACCAATTGGCGGCGGAAATAGCGCAGGGTTTCGTCGAACTCCTCTTTGCCGGGGATCTGGCGGGCAATATTGAACTGGCCGCCGATATCTGCGGCGGCTTCAAAGAGTGTCACCTGATGGCCACGGCTGGCCGCAGTTACCGCAAAGGCTAATCCGGCCGGACCAGAGCCAACCACGGCTAAGCGTTTTGGCGCTTGCGTTGGCAATATGGGCATTTCAGTCTCACGGCAGGCGCGCGGGTTGACCAGACATGAGGTCAGTTTGCCGTCGAAAATCTGATCTAAGCAGGCCTGATTGCAGCCGATGCAGGTGTTAATTTCATCCGCCCGATCCTGCGCGGCCTTTTGGACAAAAGCGGCGTCGGCTAAGAATGGACGTGCCATCGAGACCATATCCGCACAGCCATCAACCAGCACTTGTTCAGCCACTGCGGGGTCGTTAATTCGGTTAGTGGTGATCAATGGAATGCGCACTTTGCCCATCAATTTGCGGGTCACCCAGCTGAATCCGGCCCGTGGCACCATGGTGGCGATGGTAGGAATGCGCGCTTCATGCCAACCAATCCCGGTGTTAATTAGGGTGGCCCCGGCTTGTTCAACCGCCAGCGCCAGCTGTTCGATCTCACTCCAACTGGAGCCATCTTCCACCAGATCGAGCATCGACAGGCGGTAAATCAGGATAAAATCAGGCCCGGTTGCCTGACGAACGGCCCGCACAATTTCGACGGCAAACCGCATTCTGCGGGTAAAATCGCCACCCCATTCATCATCGCGATGATTGGTTCTGGCGGTGAGGAACTGATTGATGAGATAGCCCTCAGACCCCATCACCTCAACACCGTCGTAACCGGCTTGTTTGGCCAGTTGGGCGCAGTGGGCGAAGTCAGCAATAGTTTGCAGCACCTCATCATGGCTCAAAGCTTGTGGTGCAAAGGGGTTAATGGGCGCTTGCAGTGGAGAGGGGGCTACGGGTTGCTTCTGATAGCTATAACGACCCGCATGGAGAATCTGTAGCGCGATTTTGCCGCCTGCCTGATGCACGGCATCGGTCACGATTTGGTGGTGGGGGAGTTGTGCGGGGTCATTCAGCACTGATGCGCCCTGATAGACCACCCCTTTTTTATTGGGCGCGATGCCGCCAGTGACAATCAGGCCAACGCCGCCGGCCGCCCGTTCAGCATAAAACGCCGCCAGACGTTGTGGGCCATCGGCTAACTCTTCCAGTCCGGTATGCATTGACCCCATTAATACGCGATTTTTCAAGGTGGTGAAGCCCAGATCCAGGGGGGCGAGCAGGTGAGGGTAAGCTAACATTGCAGTCTCCATCGGGTGTACTTCTGGCTCTATCAATCAGCTCAATATAGCCAAACCGTTATTGTTATTTCTCGCCGCCCTGGCCGGATTGGGCAAGTGGTCGGATGAGATTTTTTATTCAAATCTAGACGGTGGCGTACAGCTTGGGAAATTTCGATGCGCTGATTGTGATAGCGGTCATGAATATGACGTTGGAAGAGGGTATCCCAGATCAGGATACCGCACAGAGGAGGGGGCTAGGCGTCGCGTTTATAGAGGCTCGCAACCATAAAGCAGCTAAATGAACTGAACAGCATCTCAATCCCGACCAAGGTGGTGACCATGGTGATCGACATCAATGGCCCGGCGCTGACCAATAGATAGGTGATCACCAGATCCAACACCCCTAGCAAGATCTGTAACCATGCGCCCGGCATTTTCCATGTTTTAAAACCGGTGATTAGCCGCATTACCCCACCAAAGGCAAAGAGCACGGCCAGTACCACCGCCAGACTTATCATGCCGATTGCTGGATTTGTGACGAATACATAACCCATAACAATGTATGCCACGCCGAGCAAAATACCGGTCACCATCGGCCAGAGGTCATGGGCGCGGCGGTTGGTCACCATTCCGACAATCAGGGCGATACCACTGAGTAGTAGCAGAATACCAATGATCTTGCTCAGCACCACGCCGGAGGCTAATGGGTTAATCAGGCAGAATATCCCGCCTAAGAGCAGTAGCACGGCAATGATCCGCATGATCAATCGCTGTTTTTTTAATGCACTTTCATCAAGATTCATGAGGTATTTTCGATCAATATTAAGCATGACTCTCACTCCTGTATGATCTGAATTAAATTATTGATGGCCGTGATAAGTATAAGCCTATCATTTGATGCATAAATAAAATTAATCATATCAATGGAATTCCTACGTGGAATGTTTCCTTTACAAGATATGTAGCCTGACTCTTTTTAAGGCTTGATGTCGCCAAATAGGGAGTGAATCAGCAGTTGTAGTGCCTTGCGTTGTTTATCATCAATATCCTCGTAGCAGGGGCGGCTCTCATTGGCGCGGTGTAATAGTGCGACCAGCCAGTCATAGATATATATTGCATTGACCGCCGTGGTTGGTGCGCCAAGAGAGGTCAAGCGGTTGTCTGCACTCGCCTGAGGCGGCGGGGCAAAGATCGCTGATTCTTTACTTATCCGGCTTATTGGGCGATCGGCTAATGGCGTCTGGTTATATCCCAGCCAGCCAACAAAGTCGTTTATGACATTTGCGGCACGGGTAATGGCGATGGCGGCATCACTCTCATTTTGTGCCAGTGCCTTTGCCAAGGTCAGTTGAAGTTTAAGCCGGTTGCCTGTGGAGATAAGAATGTCACACAGTGTTTGACGTTGGGCTGAGTCCAGTCCCCATGACGGTAGGGTGGTCTGGCGATGCGCCCACTGGCGCAAATGGCCGACCCATAGCGCATACACTTGTGAGGCGAAGTCGCAATTTTTGCTGATTGACGGCGTCAGCGGGGCCAGATCGTCATCCGCAAACAGATCGATTTTTAGCTCAAGATCTTTAGGTTTGTTGAAGACCTTCTGGTGGTATTGCAACCAGCACTGATGAATACTCTCTCGGGGGAGGCTGAGTTGGTCAATAAGTTCACCGTGCTGGGCCGCTTGAGTTTGCAGTGTACGAATGAGATCTTCGGCTTGTTGCTGATGGTTCGTCGCGCTGATGTCACTGCTTAAATAAAGACGCTGAAATTGCTGGGCAACCTGCTCTGTTAGGGTGCGCTGGAGCGCGCTCTGCCGATGCTGACGGCATGATGTATTTAATGCGACAGCCAGCCACTCCTGTAAGCTCGCCATGTTACGCTTATCCACGGCCTGCAATGTCCCCCAGCGGATACCAAGTGCGGTAATCGCCTGCTGAACGGCCTTATCATAAGGTTTACCTTGGGTAAAACGCATATCGAATGGCGTGATGGCCCAGATCAGTCGAGGCAGACTGTTTTGGCTCTGCGGCTGGGTGTGTTGAACCCACTGTGCCAAACTCTTCGCCATCGGCGAGACATGTTGAGCATCCATCGCGGCATCACAGATCAACAAGGTGTCCGGTTGTAGGCGCTCTTGATAGTCACTTAATTGGTGTGTTGGGATATCCACCAGTTCGACACCAGCGAGTGCAGATGGGTGGCTGAGTGTGAATGTGATTTCAGCACAAACACGCGCCAGTTCCTGCTCGGTGATGCTTTGGTATGTGGGTGCGGCTGCATTTTTACGCAAGCAAACAATAACATCAACCTCTTGCACCGATTGCTCTGACGAAATCGGGAGCAGGAATCCTTCGCGGGGAAGGAGGAAGCCATCAACAACCAAACTGGCTGGTGCTAAAACGTGAGAGAGGTTTCCCAACTGTTTGAGTGTTTGAGCTTGTTGCCGCCATTGGGATGTTAGCGCTGCATTCCCTCCCCATAATAGTGACAGTAATTCCGCGCGGTCAGTGAGACTCAACCAAGGTGCCAATTCTGCCATCTGGTACTGAAGCCCATCATCCAGTTGATATGGCTGGCGAATATTCTGCTGATAACAGTGCATTATTGATGAGAACTGTTCGCTGGTCATGCCGGCATTCGGCTCTGGCTGACGTCGTGCTTGTAGCTTGGCTAAGGTAGCCGTAATAACACTGCTGGATCGCGGCTGGGAGGGGTGACCCGGCGGATGTTGGCGTATCAGCCGTTGGGCTAACTCACTTTCACTGAACAAGGTCAGTAACAGCGGGTAATTCTCTACCACGGGTTGCTGCGCATCGGTGAAACGCACCGCCATTGAGGTTGGCCCATGACCGGGGTTGATGTGTGTCAGGTAGTTAAGTGTGTTTTCACCCAACTGAACATACAGCTCATCTCGCCCCTCAGTGATGATCATTTTGAGTAAATGATGCTTGCCTTCAATGGCGTTGCCATACAAGCCAAGGGTCATTGGCGTGTGGCTTAGCGCGCTAATTTTTTGCTGACGATGGCACCAATGAGTGAGTCGTGCCAGCAGCCCGTCCGCTTCAAGATGCAGCTGTGGAGAGTGCTCACGGGTACGTTGTAACCAGTTCGTCAGATGAGTTAGCATCGGGTCAGATGGATTCATTTTGAGTAGACACTCCCGCTATCGATCCAGTAGTGATTTGCTCCGCTATAGCTGTTGGCAAGGGTATTTAGTTTTAATTTCAGGGCTGTGAGTGGGACGGGGCTGCCATCCTGCATTTTGGCTTCCACCAGTGAAAAGTCGGCACTATGTGGGTCATATTGTAGCCGGACATACAATACGCCATCGCCAGCAATGCGCTTAGCTAACTCGGGAGTGGTTATTTTCAGTATATACAGTGGCGTCGCTGGCCAGTGTGCATCCGCCAACTGGCGGAAGCCCAAATAGGTATCCCCCCTCAGTGGGAAGCAAAGCTGGCTATCCAGATGCGCGTCGGGGTTATCCAGGTCAATATCGGCATACCAGACATTATCCTCATGCAAATTATGACTGCCATCAAGCACGCCGAGATAACGAATGGTGGAATAGGCTTGGATATCTGCCGCTTTAAAATTGAAACCAGGCAGACGCAAGTCGATCGCCAGCCGGTATAACATGGCGCCCAGGGCTGCGGTTGATTTCGGGTTCGCAACACAGCCATGACGACCAAAAGGAAATTGTCGGTGAATGGGATAACCCCCTAACCAGACAATACGACTGATGGGGACGGGTTGCAGGTAGCGCAACAGTGCCTGAACACCTGGTAGGCAAGCGGGGTGCCCCGTGACAAGCAGTACATCACAACAGTAATGGCGGATGATTTCGCCGAGTGACTGTAGGGGGGCGGTGAGGCTAAATCGCCCCGTCAACAGTGCTTCTTTGAGGGTCGCCAGCGCTATTTGCAAGGGCGTATTCAGTACGTCAAACGGGAGAGCTTCTACGGGTAATAAAGGCTGAATTAGCTGATGAATATAATTTATTACGTTTGCTGTGGGTGGCTGGCTCAGTAGCTCACCAAATGTGCCCTCCAACTGGGCGTAAGGATCCAGTGGGTCACTCTTTTCCCAGCTTGCCAGAATGGCATGGCCGAGCGGAATAAACAGCTGCAAGGTGGTCTGCTGGCGCAGTGTGGCCCGGTTGTCATCAAGATCCACGTCACCGAATAATTTTGCCATGATGCTTTCGACATCCGCAATGCCAGCATCAAGCAACACTTGTTGTAGGGCAGGCAGAACACAATACTGGATGACATCCAGCAGAAGGTCGTCCCCTGCAATTTTAAATCCCTCTCTGAACAGCAAACGTGGGGTGATTTTTATATTGCTGCCAATGCCGTCATCTAACTGATATTGCGTAATCGCCATGTCGGTGGTGCCGCCACCAATATCAATAGAGGCCACGCGCAGAGTGCTACCGAAGGCGGTATTCGGTGGCGTCAGGCGTTCGGGGCGCGCCAAACTCTGGAAGAGGGTTCGGGCGTGTCCGGCATAATTATTCATTGTTTCATTATAGAGCCAGACCAGCTGGCCACAGGTCGCTTCGTCCCACTCCATATGCACCTCTGGCAGTGGTAAGGTGTCTATCCCCTCTTCATCCGATTGCCATCCAAGGGCTTTCCAGACCAACTGTGTGGCTTCTTTCACCCGAAGCCGAAAAATTTCACGCTCTTGTTTTGGCATCGCGGAGGGCAGGGTAAGGATCAGGCTACGCAGGCGACGGGGAGCATGTATTAGCCCCATGTTTTGCCGATGACTGACACTGTTGATTTGCACCAATGCCTGAGTGATGACCTCACATAACATCATGGTCATTAGAGAGCTGCGGCTATAATTGGATGAAAATACGGGCAACCGCTCCTCTGGTGGCAGGCTATGCAAAGGTTGGCCATCATCATTCATCAAATTCATGAGTGGAAGTGCAATCGCGCGCGGCTCACTCTGTTTTTTGCCACTGAACTGGCTGAAACGCCAGGCTTGAGGGGCGGGCATATCATCCCAGAGATAACGCCGTGGACTTGAGATCCCGCTAATGCCATCAGTGCCTTTCCGCTGCATCGCCAGGCGACCAGCTTCATCCCCAACCCGAACAATCGAGGGCCAGATAAAGGCATCTTCACGGCCACTCTCCATTGAGAAATGATGTTTACCAAACTTTGCCTCATTGAACTCCAGACGGCTGGTGAACAGGGGGGCGCTGATAAGTTGGGGATCGCCCAGTGAACGGATGTGTAGTTCTGAACTTTGCTGTAACCCGGCATTTTTTTCGCCATGATCTTCAAGTAATACGCCACAAGTATGGCTATTACCCACATCAAGTATCAGATCAACCGGGACCATGGGCGAGTTCAGTGTCTGTGTCACTATTTGCACGTCAGGTACAGCGACTTGGGTGCCGAGCATTTCCAGAATATTGAGGAAATGTGCCTGATATTCAAATGCTTTCATTGCACTATTGATATCGCGCTCCCCATTTTCGTCTTGACGGGTGGCGTAATAGTGGACAAAGACCTCACGAAGCCAGCCATCTACCCATGTTTGATCAAGAAACTCATTGATTTCATTATTATGCCAGGCGAGGACAAAACGAGTGCCATTACGGACATCTGCTCGCGTGGGCATCAATTGGGCGCTGGCATCATCCTCAGCATGCACTTTGGTATCAAAAGCAATGCAGATACGTAAGGTATTACCGGCGGGATCGGGTTTTTGCAGGCGCTTAATATGAACGCGTGCCCAGTTCTCCGGACTGCTGCTCAGGCTCCGTGCGGAACTAAAACGCATAAAAGGCAGCGGCAGCCAGAGACTATCCAAGACCCGCAGAGAGTCTTCGAGTGAAATCGTACTTTCTGGCTTGAGGATCTCCGGCTCACTGCCATTCTCACCCGGCAGGGTGAATTTGCCTGATTGGGTCTCATAGCTGAGTCGCAGTAGCGGGCCGTTAACACTTTGGCGAACAAAACGGCCGCTATGGGGGTTGTCCATCACAGGAGTAATACCAAAATCCAGGAACTGGATACCGCTGTTTTTGACCAGAGTGACACTCGATGGGTAATCGATAAGGTTTATCAACATGGGTTATTTACTCACTTTAATAAACGTGATTGGAACAACGGTGTCACCCGCATAGCTCCCTGTGCACTGCGCCACACCGGAGAGGGGCTGTGTGCAAATAATATCGGGAATGGGGTAGCGGCTGCCGTCGCTGCATTTGGCTTGGCCGCGACTCTTGATACTGAGATTGCCCGATGGCATCAAGCCTAATTGGATGTCTGATTTACAGGTGACGTTGTCGCCATGCATTGTCCGAACGGTGCCGCTATTATTATTTATCTGATAGCGCAGGCTCGGCGGCTTGCCGGTGAGGGGATCTTTGACATCAATAGTGGCTCGCCAGGCACCATTTAGAAATTTGGTTGACCCGGCTTTAACCGCCTCCGCAGGAAGCACCAGTGCATTTTTGGCCGGTTTGCTCTGTTCTCTCTCCGGCGTGTTGACCGGTGGCTTTACCACAACAGGGGGCGGGACGACCTGGGCCGGTTGTAATGGCAGGGTATTAGTTAATTGGATCATTGGGGCTATTGGCGCTTCGATTGTAGGTATAAACGCGTCGGGCGACTCACTTTGGGTGAATAGCGATGGAAATACCGCGGCCAGATACGAGTAGGCCAATGGCGCGATGACAAAAAGTGAGACTAGCGCAATGATTTTTGGCATCAAACGTGGCCGGAGTGCGCGTGATTTTTCCGGTGATGATTCTGACGCACTCGGGGGGATCGGTTTTGCCACCACTGTTGCAACGACGGGAGATAAAAGAGGCATTTCTGGCTGGCTCAATGTGACTCGAGTTGGCTCAGGATCTGCCAGATACTCCTCATCCTCATCCTCATCCTCATCCGCTTCTTCCACTACGGTTGTTGCCAAAGATGGCTTGACAGGATCGGCTATTTCTACATCTGGCAGCTCGGATAGCGACAAGCACTCAAGCACATCCTCCCGTGCGGAGTCGCCCAAATTCACAAATCCCCAGAAGGTAATGACGGGCTTATCTGCAACCAGATAAATATATTGGCTGGCAGGAAATTGGAGTGCTTTGGTCATCAAGGAACCGAATAACTGTACTGCGGTTTTCTCGGCGTGTAGGCAGCGCTGACTTATCGTTGAAGAGGTGGCCAGGCAGTTTTCCAAATAACGCAGCGCATGTTGACGCTGGTCTTGACTCGCTGATGCCCAAGGTGTGATAGCGCCCTCAAATGGGGCATACCAGTCGACTTTTTCTTCAGCATCATTGAGCTGGGGAATAGCCAAACAATCCAGCACTATTTTTTGTTTTCGCAGACGCAATGTTTCGCGTATTTGTAACGCCGAATCAAATATGGTCTGCCCATTCTCACCCAGCGCAGTGAGTTCATTTAGATAACCACTACGCAATATTATTTTTGCCACTTCATCAACCTTGCCTGTTAGGCATATTCGCTAATCAATTCTGCACAGTCTATTTTAACGCTTTAGTGGCAAAAAAAACGGCAAAGAGAAGGGGCGAGGAGCGGACAAAAGTGTCAGCTTATAAGCTGATTGATGCTGGAAAATAAACTTCCTTGTTAAAGGAAGTTTACATAGGGTGAAAATGCCAGACGAAGATATTTAGACACTGATGTTATAAACTTTTCCAGAAGAAGGCTGATTTGAATGTCCTTCAGAACCATATAATGATGAGCCTGTGCTTGCTTTATTAACAATGTTTTTCAGGTTATTGGCTTTTTGCATGTGTATATCGAGCAACACATAGACTTTTTTATTTAGCTCATCAGCGGCTTTAACTTTTTGGGTAATATTTTTCCAGTAGGATGAAAACCTTGCATTTTTAGGATAAGGCGCCGTGTGTTGTAACGTTATCTCCTGTTGCTTGCGCAGTTCATCATAATGGCTGATGGTAGACAATAATTGACTTTTGCTGTCAGACACAATCTGCAGTGAAACAGGATTTATTTGTGGCCGTTTTAATTGATTCGCCTCTTCGATAAGAATTGCTTCCAGTTCCTCGAGGGAATCCTCCAATTTGAGTAGAATGGAGCGTAAATTTTCCATTTTCATTTTTTTATAATAGTTTGTTAGTGTTGAAATATATCTTGTACCAAGACATTAGCAATTTTGTCGCTGTCGAGAACAAGTTCACCTGCATCCATAGATGCCTGAATTTTAGCAAGGCGATCGTAATCAATATCGCGGGAGCTATCTGTCTGTATCTGATTGGTCAACTTACTCAATTTAACCTGTGTGCCGGAGTTTTCGTTGCTCACGATGGATTGTGAACTCAGCTCTGCTGTTCTTGGGCGTAATTTTAAATCCTGCGGAGCATTCGCAGTGGTCATTGATAATGGTTGTTGTGCTCGATCTATACTCATCGTCATCCCCGGGAATTCGTTACTATTGCGACCTAGTGGTAGTGGTATGAATATAATATCGGTGGATATCAAAAAAACTAAAATTATTCTTTGAGGTCAATGTTCACTTTCCCCTCTGCGGTGACTGTGCCGGTCATTATTTGTCCTGTCTTCGTGATAATTCGGAGTGTTCCTCCCAGCGCGGCGTTATCCAGTGCCTTGCCTCTTGACCGGATCCTAAACCCTGGCCCTGTTGCTATCATCTCGACTTCCTGCCCGGTCATAATAACCCGAGGTTGCCGTAACTGATTTTGAAGCACAGGCTGCCCACGATTAATGGAGCGGGTGGTTGTTAGACCAATAATATGCTCTTTGTTGAAGACTACCCCCTCTGGCAGGCGTGCCAGGGAGCCAGTTCGAGATTCAAGATCTTCTGGCTGGATGGTGACGCCTGGTTTAAGGGGATGGCTTGGCGTCCACCAAGTGCCTTGTGCATACACCGCTATCTGGATAAATTTTCGCTGGCCTTCACATTGTGCAATCACACTTTTGTTGCCAGTGAGACGAGTGTTATTACCTGCAAGTGAGAGTTCTGGGTTGGGGCACAGGGAGGTGAGTTGCTCGGGAGGAGTTAGGATTTTTATGGTTCGAGTAACGTCGGCGTCAGTGGCACTCCCGCGCTGAGAATTTAGCAGTGCTGCTATTTGTGTCTCCAGTGCGTTATCCGATGGCTGGGGGGCCGCCGTCGCATCAAACATCTTGAAACAGACAATAAGTGTTAATAATGTAATAAAGTGGCTACGTGAGGGAAGCATGGATTTTATAACCTTAATAATATGGATGTGGGCAAAAAGAGTTTATAATTGGTTTTGATAATAAAAATTATATGTCAGAAATTAAGTTTATTAACATGCTAAATACGCAAATTATTGGCGCCAATTCTCCCGATAGCGGTTATTAATGCCCTCTGAGTGAGTCATCCTTTTAATTAAGGTTACTTTTGTCATATCCTCGCAGTATAAAATTGAACCATTCAACCATAAAATGGCAGCGTTATTTTTCACTTAGTAGAGGTCAATTCTTTCATGATTGATAAACTTGATAACGCGTTTCGTTTTCAGCAAGATGCACTAAGGTTATTGACTCAGCGTCAGGACATTTTGGCCTCTAATATAGCTAATGTCGACACACCTGGGTATTTGGCGAGAGATATTGATTTTTCTCAACAATTAAAAACTGCAGTGGATCGCAGTGCGCCTGAAAAAGGCTCACTCTCCTTAGGACTCACCTCAGGTGCACATATTGCAGGTATGAAATCTAGGATGAATGATAGCCAATTACTTTATCGCATTCCGGACCAACCCAGTGCAGATGGCAATACTGTTGATATGGATCGTGAGCGAATTAATTTTGCTGATAATAGCATGAAATATCAGTCCAGCTTAACGATTCTCAGTACGCAAATTAAAAGCATGATGGCTGTCATCAATTAGGAATAATTATAGCGATGTCAACATTTAGCATCTTTGATATTTCGGGCTCAGCTATGGCAGCCCAATCGAAACGACTTAATGTCAGTGCCAGTAATATGGCCAATGCCGACAGTGCTGTCGGCCCTGATGGGCAACCTTATCGCGCGCGTCAGGTTGTTTTTCAGGTCAATAGTGCTCCAGGACAAGAAATTGGCGGGGTTCGGGTGAGTGATGTGATGGAGAGCAGTGATCCCGATCGGATGGTCTATGAACCAGGTAACCCATTGGCAGATGATAAAGGCTACGTGCGCATGCCAAATGTCAATGTCGTGAGTGAAATGGTGAATACCATTTCTGCCTCCCGAAGTTATCAGGCCAATGTAGAAGTTCTAAATACAGCTAAATCAATGATGTTAAAAACATTGACCTTGGGTCAGTAAGGAGCCAGAAATGGGTGTTTCATCAGTAATGAATTCCACTGATGTATCTGGAGGTACGGGGTCCAGCGGTGGTAACAGTATCGAGGATTTATCTAATAGTTTTATGACACTCCTCGTTGCACAAATGCAAAACCAAGATCCAACTAACCCAATGGATAATAACCAGCTGACCTCTCAATTGGCGCAATTTAATACCGCATCAGGGGTTCAACAGCTCAATAGTACCCTTAATAGCGTCGGTACTCTTGTGACCAGTATGCAGCAAATGAATGCTGCGGAGTGGGTCGGCCGTAATGTCTGGATTGAAGGCGAATCGGTTATTTCTTTTGCAGACGATGGCAATAAAGAATTTGCGTTCGCTGCGGATACCGATGTGGACAAAGTGACGGTGACGTTAACTGATTCGCAGGGTAATGCTTATTCTGCCGTCTTGGAAAATGTCAAAGCAGGTGTGAATAAATTCACTTTCGACGATTTGAGTAGCTTCCAACCCGCCGAACCACCAACTGATATTGAGGGTGGATATAAGGTTTCATTCTCAGCATCAAACAGTGACGGTAGTGTGCCAAATGTCTCTGCTTTGAAAAAAGCAAAAGTGGACGGTGTTTCATTTACCACTGCCGGCGCAGTATTGCAGTTGGGATTAAATGGGACGGCGACATTAGGCAACATTTATTTAATTGAGTGATCAGATCTCGAATTTTATTTTTTAGCGTTCAGGAATATCAATAATGAGTTTTTCACAGGGCCTTAGTGGTTTAAGCGCAGCTTCGCAAGCACTCGATGTTGTGGGTAACAATATTGCGAACTCCCAAACAGTTGGGTTCAAATCGGGTTCTATCGCCTTTGCCGACGTATTTGCTGGATCCCAGGTAGGGATGGGG
This sequence comes from Yersinia bercovieri ATCC 43970, assembly GCF_013282745.1. Lineage (NCBI taxonomy): Bacteria > Pseudomonadati > Pseudomonadota > Gammaproteobacteria > Enterobacterales > Yersiniaceae > Yersinia > Yersinia bercovieri. The sequence continues at coordinate 798,680 of NZ_CP054044.1, read as the reverse complement.
GTACAGGTTTCTTCTGTTAATCAAAATTTCAGTGACGGTGTTTTGGGCATGGGGAACAGCAGCCTGGATATGGGTATTCAGGGGAACGGTTTTTTCCGTTTAACGAATGACGCCGGGCGGGTGTTTTATAGCCGCAATGGACAATTCAAAACCGATGCCGATGGTTTCATTGTCAATAACCAAGGCATGAATTTGACCGGTTTCCAGGCTACCGGTAACCCACCAACTATTCAGCCAGGTGCTGCCGTTGGCCCGATTCAGATCCCTAACGGGCAGATGCCTGCTCGTGCGTCTGATAGCGGTATCCTGAATGGGAATCTGGACTCTGGTACTGAGGCGATAGATCAAACCGTCAATCCCTTTGATCCCGCTGATAACAGTAGTTATAGCTCAGTCAGCCAGTTAGATGCATATGATAGTTTGGGCAACAAGCACACTATCAATATTTACTTCGTTAAAACCGGTGACAACGAATGGAAAGCCTACTCCAGCAATACCACTTCACCAAAGGTTGATGGTGCAGGTGATGCGGTTTATCAGGAGCTGGACATTCAGTTCGATACTTCGGGTCAGTTGGTCACCACACCTGCAAAATTAAATATTCAAGGGGCTGCTTTTAACGGCGGTGAGCCACTGAATTTTGATCTGGATCTTGCGGGGATGACCCAACAAGCCTCCGAGACCTCAATGGATAGGCAGTCAACGACGGGTTACGCCCCCGGCATGATGAATGGTTATACCGTTGGAGATGGTGGCGAGATTATTGCTTCTTATAGTAATGGCGAGCAGCAATTACTTGGGCAGGTTGTGTTATCGAGCTTCACCAATCCAGGCGGTCTGTCATCTCAAGGCGATAACTGTTGGTTAGAAACACCGGAGTCCGGGCAGCCCGTCACTGGCATTTCAGGTACGGGGAACTTGGGGAAATTGTCTGGTAATAAACTTGAAGCCTCCAACGTTGATCTGAGTAAAGAGATGGTCAATATGATCGTTTATCAACGTAACTATCAGTCCAACTCACAGACCATTAAGACCCAGTCTGAACTCCTTCAGATTCTGGCTAACCTCAGTTAACGGCGGCTCCTATGGATCGCGCAATTTACACCGCAATGGGCGCGGCTAATGCCGCCCTTAATCGTCAGGGCGTGACGTCCAACAATTTGGCCAATGCATCAACCACGGGTTTTCGTGCACAGCTTTCGGCATTTCGTGCCGTGCCGATTAATGGGCCATCAGTTGAAACCCGCACATTGGTAACCGAATCTACGCCGTATCACGATGATTCGATGGGAACCATTAACCAGACAGGCCGCAACCTTGATGTTGCTTTGCCGCAGGATGGTTGGCTGGCCGTCGAACTTCTCGGCGGCGGAGAGGCTTATACCCGCGCGGGCAATATCGATATTGATAGCGAGGGTTTGCTGAGGGTCAATGGGCGTGCCGTGCTGGGGGATGGTGGCCCGATAAATGTCCCACCACAGGCAGAATTAACGATAGCACCAGACGGAACCATTACCGCTCTCGGCGCGGGAGAGGAGCCTTCAGCGCTTGCTCAAGTGGGAAGACTCAAGCTGGTTAATGCTCGGCTTCAGGATCTGCGTCACGGTGACGATGGTCTGTTTCATATTGCTGAAACCTCGCCTAATGCCGGATTGATGGCGTTACCTGCCGACCAAAGTTTGCAGTTAGCGCCGGGGGCACTGGAAAGCAGCAATGTGAGTCCCGTTAAATCCATGGTGGACATGATTGCCACAGCACGCGGATTTGACATGAATATAAAAGTCATCAGTGCGGTGGATGATAACGAAAAGAAAGCTAACCAATTACTGGCCATGGGGTAAGTCCCGGCGAAGAGGAATTTCAGTATGATCCGTTCTTTATGGATTGCCAAAACAGGTCTTGAAGCTCAGCAAACCAATATGGATGTTATCTCTAACAACCTGGCAAACGTGAGCACCAATGGATTCAAACGACAGCGTGCGGTATTTGAAGATCTGCTTTATCAGACGCTACGACAGCCTGGCGCGCAGTCCACGGAGCAGACAACGATACCCTCTGGCTTGCAATTGGGGACTGGGGTTCGACCTGTATCGACTGAACGTCTTCATAGCCAGGGGAGCCTGAACCAAACCAGCAACAGCAAAGATCTGGCAATTCAAGGAAACGGTTTTTTCCAGATTCAGCTTGCTGACGGAACCACGGCTTTTACTCGCGATGGTTCGTTCCAGATTGATCAAAATGGCCAGTTGGTGACCTCCAGCGGTTACCCGGTTCAACCGGCCATCACTCTCCCGCCGGATGCCGAAACATTGACAGTAGGTAATGACGGCATCGTGAGTGTCACCGTTCAGGGACAAACGGCTCCACAGCAGGTAGGACAGATCACGTTAAGTACCTTTATTAACGATTCTGGTCTGGAAAGCATCGGTGAAAACCTCTACCGCGAGACGCAGTCCTCTGGCGCACCTAATGAAACTACGCCAGGTCTGAATGGCAGCGGCACGCTCAGACAAGGGTATGTCGAGACCTCCAACGTCAACGTGGCAGAAGAGCTGGTTAATATGATCCAGACTCAACGTGCCTATGAAATTAACAGTAAAGCGGTATCAACATCTGACCAGATGTTGCAACGCCTGACGCAGCTTTGATAACACCTATCAGCCAGGCCCTTGTGCTCAAAGCAAGGGCCGATTTATGGCTATTTTGACCGCAGTGGATGAAATGAAAAACCAGTCTTGTTACGCCATACCCAAAAGAAACGCCCCCCATGCACTCCTTGGTTCTAAAAGTGTTATGGGGTCGTTTTTGTCCCCGATAGTGCTGACATTGTTTCTGACGGGGTGTTCCTACATCCCTCATCAGCCACTGGTGGGGGGTGTAACAACTGCCAGCCCGGCCTCACCCACGATGACCACCGTGAATGGGTCAATTTTTCAGACCGGACAGGCAATGAGCTATGGCTATCAGCCGATGTTTGAAGATCGTAGACCGAGAAATGTCGGTGATACTTTGACCATCGTGCTGCAAGAAAATGTCAGCGCCAGTAAAAGCTCTTCAGCCAGTGCTAACCGTGGTGGCTCCACCGGGATATCTGTCGACGCTGTCCCAAATATGTTGTCTGGGCTACTGGGTGGCGATCGGGCCAATACAGCCATTAGTGGGAGTAGCGATTTCTCAGGTAAAGGCGGGGCCGCCGCGAGAAATACCTTCAGCGGGACGATTACCGTCACCGTGCAACAATTACTGGAAAACGGCAACCTCAGGGTGGTTGGTGAGAAGCAAATCGCCATTAATCAGGGGACCGAATTTATTCGTTTCTCCGGCGTAGTCAATCCACGAACCATCAGCAGTAGTAACACAGTGATCTCTACTCAAGTATCCGACGCACGCATTGAATACGTCGGTAATGGGTACATCAACGAAGCGCAGCAGATGGGTTGGTTACAGCGTCTGTTCCTCAATATTTCTCCCATTTAATGTAAAAGCTAATGAATACTTCATTTTTAACGTTATGCCTGAGCTTGTTTTTTACCGGCTTGATTTTTCTCGTACCGCAAGATGCTCAGGCAGAGCGAATTCGTGATTTAACCACTCTTCAGGGCGTTCGTAGCAACTCTCTGATGGGGTACGGACTGGTCGTCGGGCTTGATGGCACTGGCGATCAGACCATGCAAACCCCGTTCACCACACAAAGCCTCAGTAACATGTTATCGCAGTTAGGGATCACCGTGCCTCCAGGCACCAATATGCAGCTTCGAAATGTTGCCGCCGTGATGGTCACCGCTGAGTTGCCGCCATTTTCACGTCCAGGCGAGAAAATTGATGTTGTTGTCTCTTCACTGGGTAATGCGAAAAGCCTGCGTGGCGGTACGTTACTCATGACCCCTCTGAAAGGGGTTGATAACCAGATTTACGCCCTTGCTCAGGGGAATTTACTGGTATCGGGAGCGGGGGCGCAAAGTGGTGGGAATCGGGTACAGGTAAATCAGCTAAACGGTGCCCGGATAAGTGGCGGTGCGTCCGTTGAACGCGAAGTTCCCGTCTCATTTGCCAATGAGAATATTCTACGTCTTCAGCTCAATGAAGATGATTTCTCTGTTGCTCAGAAAATGAGTGATGCAATAAATCGCCGATTAGGTGGTGGGGTCGCAATGGCTGAAGACTCTCGGACCATCAAACTCAATGCACCGACTGACAGTGCAGCAAAAGTGCGCTTTTTGGCAGAAGTACAAGATATTCCAATCCAAATTGACATCATGGATGCAAAAGTGATTATCAATTCTCGTACGGGATCGGTGGTGATGAATCGGCATGTGGTGCTTGATGCTTGCGCCGTTGCTCAGGGCGATTTGACGGTGGAAGTCTCCCAAACAAATGAGGTTAGCCAACCCAATACGCCACTGGCGGGCGGACAGACGGTGGTAACACCCAATACGGAAATATCGATTCGTGAACAAAATGGCTATTTACAGCGAGTAAACACCAGTGCTGACCTTAACAACGTTATTCGTGCGTTAAACAACTTGGGCGCAACACCGAATGATTTGATGTCAATCTTGCAATCAATGAAAAGCGCGGGTTGTTTACGGGCCAAATTGGAGACTAACTAATGAGCAGCTCACCACTTTCTACAGGCGCAGCCTTCGATGTTCAAAGCCTTGGTGCACTAAAGTTAGAGGTGAAAAATAACTCCCCGCAGGGGATAAAAGAAGCGGCAAAGCAAATGGAGGGCATGTTTATTCAGATGATGCTCAAAAGCATGCGTGACGCTTCTTTTAAAGATGGCTTATTGAATAGTCAGCAATCTGACATGTTTACCTCCATGTATGATCAGCAGATATCGCAGGATATTGCTCAACAAAGCAAGATGGGGTTCGCTGACTTAATGGTGAAACAGATGGGCGGTGAAATGCCCATCATACCCAATACACCGGGCGCAGCCCCGGCACCCTATAGCCTCAATCCAGCGCTGGTTAAGCAGCAATATGTCACACCTCAACCCAATGCTGGCGCGCACAATAGTGCTGAGGCGAAGAATAATAATGAGGGGGGGGCGACACGCTACAACAGCGCTGCGGGGAATAGCACTCACTTTATTTCGCGCATCTTGGGGCCAGCGATAACTGCTGCACAAAAAAGTGGTATTCCTCATCAATTAATTATTGCCCAAGCCGCACTTGAATCTGGTTGGGGGAATAGGGAAATTGAGACGAAAGAAGGTAAGCCTAGCCATAACTTATTCGGTATAAAAGCGACACCGAACTGGAAAGGTGAGACGACTGAAATAACCACAACAGAATATATTAATGGCAAGGCACAGAAGGTCAAAGCTGCTTTCAAAGTATATCCATCCTATGCAGAAGCTCTCACTGATTACACCTCATTATTGATGAATAACCCCCGCTATCAAAATGTTGCCAAATCTAACACAGCGGAAAATGCTGCACATGCCCTACAATCAGGTGGATATGCTACTGACCCAAGTTATGCAAAAAAATTAATCAGTATCATGCAACAGGTAAAAGGGAATATAAATCAAGGCCTGAGCGCCTACAAGACCGATCTTTCTTCATTATTTTAGCCCTTAACGGTTTAGTTTATTTTTTAATAACCGATAGATTAGATATGTACGAATTTTCCTAGGAAGATTTCCTAGAAGAAAATGCTAGCAATTTTTCAAGAAGTATAGCGATGGTGATTTATGAATCTAATGAATTTGGCCCAAAGCGGATTGAGCTCGGCTCAGGCAGCGCTCAATGTCGTAGGTAACAACTTAAATAATGCCATGACAGCAGGGTACAGTCGCCAGAGTATTATGCTCGGTCAAGCGGGTGGTCGCACAACCAATGTCGGTTTCTTTGGTTATGGCGTTCAGGTTGATGGCGTCCAGCGTGCTTACGATGGCTTTATCAATAATCAGCTGCGTAGTGCCGTTACTGATTTCAGCGCATTGACAAGCCGTCATAACCAACTTAGTCAAATTGATAATATGTTCGGCGATGATACCAACAATATTTCTGTGTCGATGAATAATATCTTTACCGCACTGGAAAAAATGAGCAGTGATCCAGTGAGTCCAGCTGCCCGCCAGGGAGCCTTATCTCAATTTAGAGCGATCTCGAGTCAATTTAATAGTAATAGCCGTACCCTCAACGGATTAGAAAAGAGTACGAATACACAAATTAACCAAACCGTAAATGACATTAACGCTAATGTAAAACAGTTGGCAAAACTGAATGATGAAATCACCAAGATTCATGGACAGACGGGTGGTCTTCCTGCCGACTTACTTGATCAGCGAGATATGTTATTAGAACAGCTCAGTGGCGCTGTTGGTATTAGAGTTAATGAAGATACAACCACAGGCCGGGTGAATGTCACTCTCACTAATGGGATGCAATTGGTTAATGGCAATCGCGCCTATGAGCTTGAAACATCATCTTCGGCTGAAGACCCGAGCAAAACGGTAGTGTCCTACATTGATGCATCCGGTAATAAGATGCAACTTAACGAATCTACAATGACGAGTGGAAAATTGGGCGGGTTATTTAAATTCCGCAATGAGGATCTCGTAGATGCTCGTAACCAATTAAACCAGCTCGCCTTGCAGATGGCGAATAAGTTCAATGAAGTTAATGCTGCAGGTTATGATCTTGATGGCAATCCGGGCGGCGATATATTTAATATTGCCAATCCGGTTGCACTCGCTAACCGAAATAATGCCAGCGATGCCACATTAGACATCAGCTTTACCGATATCAGCCAAGTCAAAGCTGAAGATTATACTTTAACGTATAAAGGTCCTGGACAAAACGATTGGGAAGTAAAAACCAGTGATGGTAGAACGATTACCCCCACCATTGGCGCTGCGGGCGAACTTGAATTCGATGGTATTTCTATTACACCGCAGGGAACACCAGAACCCAATGACAGTTTTGTTTTGAACCCAACGTCAGGCATTGCGGGGTCACTCAATGTCGCCATTACACAAGGTGACGAAATAGCGGCCTCAAGTTCATCTGATCCGAGTGATGTCAGTAATAACGAAAACATCAAAGAGATGATTGCGATTAAAGACGCCACGTTGATCGGTAATGGCACTTTGACCGAAGCGTATGCCAGCTTGGTCAGTTCCGTTGGGTCATCAATGACGGCACTAAAAAGCGATGTGACAACAGGGGGTAATGTTTTAGAAGCGGTAGCACTTCAACAGCAAAGCGTTATCGGTGTTGATCTGAATGAGGAGTATATGAGGCTGGAAATGTATAGCCAATACTTTAACGCCAATACAAAAGTACTCCAAACGGCGACAACCCTTTTTGACACATTATTAAGTATTAGATAAGCCCCATTAACGGTATTGCGAGTAATTTGATAAGAGATTGAGGAAATAACAATGCGTCTCAGCACCCAGTACATGTATCAACATAATATCGATAGTATGTCAAAGGCCATGACGACTAACAATAATATTTACATGCGCTTATCAGCCCAGAGAAATTTATTGACGCCTTCTGATGACCCCGCTGGTGCTTCACAGGCCATTATTTATCAAAATGCACTATCAAATATTAATCAATTTGATACAGCGCGCTTATATGCTCAAGATGCGCTTGAACAGGAAGATAATGTTCTCAGTTCTGTGGGGAATATTTTAACCAAGAATTTGAGTGAAAAGATTATTGCAGCTGGCAATGATACTCACTCGGATGCAGACAGAGCAGCACTGGCCACGGAATTGCAGGGCATTCGCGACAACTTATTGGATTTGGCAAATAGCAAAAACAGTAATGGCCGTTTCATTTTCGCTGGATTTAAAACAGGCTCTGAGCCTTTCCAGAAAGATGGTTCGTATGTTGGCGGGGATACCCCGCCCACCCAGATCGTCGCCGATAGTACCGAAATGCAGGTAGGCCATATTGGTAGCGATGTTTTTATGACTGGGACATCTGACGATATCTTTGCTGCATTGGACAGCGCTATTGCTGCACTAAATACCCCTATAGTTGATGATGCTGACCGCGAGGCGCTACATCAAGTATTGGATAGCGCCAATATCGCGGTGAAAAATGGTATCGACAATCTGGGTAAAATTCAGGCGCAAGTAGGTACTAATCTCCAGCAGATTGACTCTTTGGCCTTGAACTCAGCGACACAAAAAATCAATATTGAATCCAGACTGCAAGAAACAGTGGGGTCGGATTACGATTCAATTATTACATTGATAGCCCAATCTAAAATGTCTGATTTTGCTCTGAGCTCCTCCATGATGGTTTTTCAGAGTATGCAGAAAATGTCTATATTTAATATGTAACCTTAACTCGACAGTGTTTCACTATAATTAAACTATAAACATCATTACTTAACTAGTATGTAAAATTATAGTATTAATAAATCACAACATCTTATTTTTGAGGAATAATTTAAGCAGGCATCTGCTTAGATTGATATCTACTATGTTAAAAAAAATGAAAATATCTACAGGCATTACTTTCATTATATGTATGTTCGCCCTATCGTTGAGTGTGATAGCCGTGTTCAGTTTGTTCAACTCTATTGAGAGCAAAGATAACTTTAATCGTACCATTGTATCGACTTCAAATATGGAGGGTATGCAAAGCTCCATCTTCAATCTTTATAGTGGGTTGGCGCAAGTTAATGGGTTGTTGTTACAATCAAGTCTTAATAGGACTATTGACCCGCAATCGATCGCCAATGCTAAAGATATTCTCGCTAATTCAAAAGCGACAATGGATAGCTTCATGTCAACGGGGTTCAATTCAACTGAGGTAGAACAAGCCGCTATTGTACTAAATAAGCAGTTTCTACGTGTATTGAACACCACTCTTGATAAAGCGGACTATATCTCCAATCCAGCCGGTATGCCCGATACCCTGGAGAAGGAAATGCAAGAACGCACGATTTTAAGAGAAAATATAAACGCCTACCAAAATATTGCTAATCATCTTAATGATAACTTTATTCAGGGTGCAGACAGTGTGTATCGCCAGATGGTTACCATGGCGATAGTGGTGCCGATTATTTCAATCGTCTTGTTAGTGCTTGTTCGCATATGGCTAAAACGTACTTTGACCACGCGGATGTCACAAACTTCAGCATCGATCAAAAAGATCGCCAGTGGTGACTTAAGTGAAGAGATCCAGGTTGGTGATGAAAATGAACTTGGTCTGATGCTGGTTGAGCTGGAAAAAATGCGTGTGTCGTTGACAGGTACTGTCTCTAATATCAACGACGGTGTGAGTCGAATTTATAGCAATGCTCAAGAGATCGCTCAGGGTAATAATGATTTGTCAGCCCGAACTGAAGAGCAAGCGTCGGCATTGCAACAAACCGCAGCCAGTATGGAACAGCTCAAAACAACGGTTCGTCAGAATGCGGATAATGCTCATACCGCACGCCAACTGGCAGAAAGTGCAAGTCTCAATGCACGCAATGGTGGCAATGTTATGACTAATCTTGATGACATCATGCAACAGATTACGCAAAGTTCGCGTCAAATTGCAGATATTAATGGCGTCATCGATAGTATTGCTAATCAAACTAATATTCTTGCGCTTAACGCGGCGGTTGAAGCCGCAAGGGCCGGTGAGCAAGGGCGCGGATTTGCGGTCGTTGCTGGGGAAGTACGTAGTTTGGCCAAGCGCAGTGCTGATGCAGCCAAAGAAATTAGTCAGCTTATAACGACTTGTGTAGCGAACATGAATACAGGTTCTCAGCAGGTAGATCAGGCTGGAACCGTAATGAAGGACATTGTAAGCTCTGTTACCCAAGTGACTGATATAATGGGTGAAATTACCTCTGCTTCTGATGAGCAAAGTGCAGGTATTAATCAAATTGCCCAAGCAGTCAATGAGATGGATCAGGTGACTCAACAAAATGCTGCCATGGTCGAAGAAGCTGCACTGGCTGCCAATAATCTGGAAATGCAGTCAGAAGAGTTAGATAGCATCATTTCTAAGTTCACTATCAATAAAAATATTGGCAATAGAAAGACCCATAGAGAACGCGATAATGGAATAGAGCGAAATCGTGATAAAAAAACGCTACGACCTGGACCTGTATCTGCCAAGCAATCCGAGATGAATAAAAGTATCGCTGAAGAACAGTGGGAAACGTTTTAATCAGACTGTTGGATTTATTAGCAGTACTAATAAGTATCCTAGGTGATAGGTTCATCATGACGTTTTTGGTAGTGATGATTAAATCAAAGTTCCGGATTGGGCAATATAGTACGACCTTATCACGCTATTTGATCTCGCATTAATCCTCAATAATATAGTTCGTTTTTTTGTAGGTTGGATAATGTAATTGTGAATGGTATTTATAACCATGATGGCGTAATACAGAAAGATCAGTTATGGCCCAAATATGGTTTCTTAGTTAGACATGAGGCTCTGCGTTTGCAGGCTAGATTACCTGCTAGTGTAGAGCTTGATGATCTTATACAGGCTGGTGCAATAGGGTTACTGACAGCTATTGATCATTTTGATCCTAAAAAGGGGATTGGATTAAGTACTTACATTACCCAACGAGTACGTTGGGCAATGATAGATGAGCTACGGGAACGAGATTGGGTTCCCCGTAGGGTTCGCAGTAATGCACGTGAAATTGCAGTCATAATTCAACGGATTGAACAGGAAAGTGGCCATGTTGCGACAGAAGCTGATGTGGCCAACAGCATGGGAGTAACATTACCTGAATATCAGAAAATGCTGGCAGATACAAATAGCAGCCAACTCTACTCTTTAGATGAATTGCAAGAAGAACTTGCAGATGGTTTTGAGCAATCGGATACGCAACATGAAATGTTAAATCCTTTGCATGAAATAATGAAAGGGAATTTAACAAAACAAATTAGCCGAGAGATAAAAGCACTTCCAGAGCGGGAGCAGTTGTTATTGAATTTGTATTATCAACAAGAGCTGAACATGAAGGAAATAAGTGTTTTATTAAACGTAACTGAAACGAGAGTCAGTCAGTTGCATAGTCAGGCAATTAAGCGTTTGCGGGCAAGATTGGATGCTATAAACATCTGATTACACATAATTTTATAAGAAAATTCTTACTATGTGACTTTAATCACTTTAGAGGGGATTTGTTTGTAATGATTTGATTTTATTAGTGATTTTTATCAAGTTGATATTGGTGGTTGATGGGTTTTAGTCAACTTAATGTTGAAATTCTAACATTAAGTGTTTATTATGTTTGAACAGTATCCCTCTCGCCAATAATCACTTTGAGATATTAGGTTTGACTATTGGTCTTCGCAATTAACGTCATTTTTTGTATTGAGTTTTACGGAGTTAGAAAGACAATTTTTTATCTCAACTGAATGAGAGAGCATGAGCACGGCTTGTATAATCGCAGGATTTACAGAGTCGGATTTATCGTCTCTACATTATAACCAATGTGATGGTAAAGATTATCCTATGGTTGTTTTAATCTATTTACTGTAATCAGCAGTATAACTATAGTTTTAGTCTAATTACCAATTTTTAACATATTAATTAACATTCATCCATGCAGTCGGTGAGATGAATATGGTAACGAAAATGATTGCAGGACATATTGACGAACAGCTACAAAGAATACACGACATTAACTTATCTTACCTGTTGCTGGCGCAACAATTAATTAGAGAAGATAAGTTTGCCGCTGGTTTTCGTTTAGGATTGACTGAAGAAGCTATTGATTCATTGAAAGAGCTCTCACTCCCTCAGTTGATTAAGCTGGCATCGACCAATCAGCTCATTTGCCGTCTTCGTATTGATAACGAAATTGTGATTGATAACTTAACTAAAGATTCTCGTATTGAAGCCTTACAACAGATCCATACAGGCATAATTTTGTCGACTAACTTGCTTAACTCGCTTTCTGAGCAAAATATTACACCGTCTTAAGGAAGTTTGTGATCATGAGTGAGAAAAGTATATTACAGGAAATGAAAGAAGTACAAATTGCGATGGAGCTGATTTCTTTTGGTGCTCGTATGCAAATGTTGGAAAGCGAAACCAGTTTAAGTCGTAGAAGATTATTGCGGCTCTATAAAGAGCTTAGAGGTGTACCACCACCTAAAGGGATGTTGCCGTTCTCTGAAGATTGGTTTATGGCTTGGGAACAAAATATTCATTCATCTATGTTTTATAACATTTACCTTTATTTGCAAAAGACGGAATCTTGTCGGCCAATTGAGGCAACGGTAAAAGCCTATCGATTATACCTGGAACAATGTCCACCACAGCAAGGTGAAAAACAAGTTCTTGGATTAACTCGCGCATGGACATTATTAAGATTCATCAATTGTGGAATTATAAAACATAAAGAATGCTGTATTTGTGGTGGTGGCTTTGTCGTAACGAATGAACACTCGAAAGGTTCATTTACATGTAGTCTGTGTAGCCCACCTTCTCGTGCAGTAAAGAAATGTAAAACACCTGACTTAGCAGTGGGTGATACCCTCGGCATATAACTGACTGAGTGGTTAATAAAAAGTTAATATTAAAGAATAGTATCGGACTTATACGGTACGGACACCCTGTATTTGAAACTCATGGTAACCAAATAGTTAGGTGAGATTAGAGTAATTAAGAGTTAAGGAGTGTATGTGTTAGTCATTATTGGTTATCTGGTTGTCATTTTGACTGTTTTTGGTGGATTTAGTCTCGCAGGAGGAGAGCTTGCTGCGCTTTATCAACCAACGGAACTTTTGATTATCGGAGGCGCAGGTGTCGGTGCTTTTATTGTAGGTAATAATGGTAAATCAATAAAAGCGACCTTTAAAGCCTTCCCACATTTATTAAAAGGCTCAAGTTATACCAAGGTACTTTATATGGACCTTCTGGCGATGTTGTATCTGCTGCTGACCAAAAGTAGGCAGAATGGCATTATGACGCTGGAGAGTGATATTGAGGACCCGCAGAATAGTGCCATATTCTCTGCTTATCCGCGTTTACTTGCTGATCCAATGTTGATGACGTTTATTATCGACTATTTACGCATGATGGTCAGCGGGAGTATGAATTCTTTTGAAATAGAAGCATTGATGGATGAAGAAATTGAAACCTGTGAGCATGAACATGAAGTCCCCGCCCATAGTTTAAATGCTGTCGGTGATGCATTGCCTGCATTCGGTATTGTTGCGGCAGTAATGGGGGTGGTGAATGCATTAGCCGCAGCAGATCGTCCGGCCGCAGAGCTAGGCGAACTTATTGCTCATGCCATGGTGGGGACATTCCTGGGTATTTTGCTGGCCTATGGTTTTGTGTTGCCGCTAGCTTCCCTGTTGCGCCAAAAGAGCAGCGAAGAGATCAAAATGTTGCAGTGTATTCGAGTGACACTGCTCTCCAGTATGAATGGCTATGCACCACAGATCGCGGTTGAATTTGGCCGAAAAACGCTGTTCTCTCCTGAGCGCCCAACTTTCCTTGAACTGGAAGATCATGTCCGTGAGGCGAAATCCACCTCAAATAGCAATACCTCGGATAGCTCGTCATGAACAAATCTGTACAACCCGTCATTATTGTTCGCAAACGCAAACGGCATAAAGCTGAGCACCATGGTGGTTCATGGAAAATAGCTTATGCGGATTTTATGACAGCCATGATGGCTTTTTTTTTGGTGATGTGGCTGCTGTCGTCCTCGACTCCCTTACAACGTGAGCAAATTGCGGATTATTTCAAAACACCGCTCAAGCTGGGGATGGCACAAGGGGAGAGAGTCAGTCTGAGTGACAGCCCTATTCCTGGTGGTGGCGATGATTTTGCGAAACAAGAGGGGGAAGTATTCCGGCAGACACTGAACAAACTGGATGAGCGCAAGCAATCGCTGAATTTACAGCGTGCGCACCAAAAACTTAAAGACCTCATTAAGAATGATCCACGTCTGAGTAATTATAAATCGAATCTTAGACTTTCCCTGACCGAGGATGGATTACTTATCCAGGTCATTGATAGTCAAGAGCGCCCAATGTTCAAGGTCGGCAGCAAAGAGTTAGAACCTTATATGCGTGGGATCCTCCAGGCATTGGTTCCGGTGCTGAACGACCTGCCAAACAAAATCAGCCTGACAGGTCACACGGACTCATTGCCCTATGCTCGCGGAGAAGTGGGATACAGCAATTGGGAGCTTTCGGCTGATCGGGCCAATGCATCACGACAAACTCTGGTTGCCGGTGGATTGGCTGAAAATAAATTTCTGCGTGTGATAGGCACGGCAAACATGATGAATCTGGAAAATGTTAGGCCGGATGATCCTATCAACAGGCGCATCAGTATTTTAGTACTGAGCAAGAATAAGGAAAAAGACATTCTGGAAGAGGATACCGTTTTACAGAGTGTTTCAGATAATCAAGGGAGTGAGAAAATAATAACTGAACTGAAAATGATGTCGACTCGCGAAAAAACAGCGGAAATCGCAGTCGAAACAGACTCTGTTCAGACTAATTCTACACAGGAAAAGGTTGAACAAGATGGACGTGAGTGATTTTTACCAAACCTTTTTTGATGAAGCTGATGAATTATTGGCTGATATGGAAAGGCATCTTCTGGAGCTAGATTTCATTTCGCCAGATAAGGAAATGCTAAACGCGATATTTCGCGCTGCCCACTCAATAAAAGGGGGAGCAGGTACCTTTGGTTTTACGGTGTTGCAAGAAACAACGCACATACTGGAAAACTTGTTGGATGATGCCCGACGTGGGGAACTGCGGTTAAACAGTAACATCATTAATTTGTTTCTGGAGAGCAAAGACATTATGCAAGATCAACTTGATGCGTATAAATCCTCACAGGAACCTAACCAAGAAAGTTTCGAATATATTTGTAATGCCCTACGACTAATAGCGCTGGAAGAGAAGAATAGTAGTACCTCCGTGGTTGTACAGCCCGAGCAAAAAATAGCACGGATAGCTGAACCGAATTTCGCTTTTAATCTATTGACCGTTTCACTCAGTGATATTTCTGAAAGCGATAAAGTGGTGTTGCAAGAAGAGTTGGCAAACCTGGGTGAGGTGATCAGCATACAACCGCAGGCCAATGGGTTGCAGGTACATTTGCAAACTACGACATCAGCTGACGATATACTCGCGGTGTTGTGTTTCATTCTTGAACCTGAGCAGATTGTTATCACGGCAACTGAACCGGCGGCAGAAGATCATACTGAACAGAGCGAGCCGATGACGGCGGATGCGGAAGGTGCGACACCTACTATCTCCGCAAGCCAGCCTCCTAAAGAAGCTGCCGCGACCCCGAGTGAAAATCCCGCAGCGGTCACACCACCAAGACCAAAAGCAGCATCAAAAGCCCCGGCGTCTGAATCAAGCAGCCTTCGAGTCGCGGTGGAGAAAGTCGACCAAATCATTAACCAGGTCGGCGAACTGATCATTACTCAGGCCATGCTGTCACAGCTTTCAGCATCACTGGATCCCGCCTTGCATGACTCATTGATCAGCAGCATTGGTCAGATGGAGCGCAATGCACGGGATTTGCAGCAATCCGTGATGTCCATCCGGATGATGCCTATGGAGTATGTGTTCAGTCGCTTCCCGCGTCTGGTGCATGATCTGGGCGGTAAACTGAATAAAGAGGTTGAATTAACCTTAAAAGGCGGTTCTGCCGAGCTGGATAAGAGCTTGATTGAACGGATTATTGACCCGCTGACTCACTTGGTGCGCAACAGCCTGGATCATGGTATTGAGTCAACGGAGATCCGTCGAGAGAAAGGAAAACCGACTAAAGGCAATCTCACCCTTTCAGCAGAACATCACGGTGGCAGCATTGTGATCGAAGTGATCGATGACGGGGCTGGCCTGAATCGTGACAAAATCCTCGCCCGTGCACGTTCGCAAGGGATGGTGATTAACGAAAACTGGAGTGACGAAGAGATTTGGATGCTCATTTTTGCTGCCGGTTTCTCGACAGCAGAAAAGGTCACGGATGTTTCAGGCCGTGGTGTTGGCATGGATGTGGTGCGCAGAAATATTATGGCAATGGGCGGCCATGTCGAAATCCATTCAGTTGAGAATAAAGGCACGACCATTCGAATTATTTTACCGCTGACGTTGGCAATATTAGATGGTATGTCAGTACGAGTGGGCAATGAGATTTATGTTTTGCCGCTGGGAACAGTAATGGAATCGCTCAAGCCGTCTGAAAATGCACTGTATCGAATGGCGGGTAATGAATTGATGCTACAGGTCCGGGGTGAATATATGCCTCTGGTCGAACTACATCAGATATTCGATATCGTCAGCGATTCAACACTGGCCAATGAAGGAATTGCCGTTATTTTGCAAAGTGCAGGTTGCCGTTATGCACTGCTTGTCGATCAGCTAATTGGCCAACATCAAGTGGTGGTCAAAAACCTAGAGCTTAATTACCGTAAAGTGCCAGGTATATCGGCAGCGACCATATTGGGTGATGGCAGTGTCGCATTAATTTTGGACGTCGCCGCCTTGGTCACGCTTTGTAAAGATAAAACAGTGGCTGAAAAACAAAATTAACTTGAATCGATTGAATGAGGTAATTCAATGAACTTATCTGGAACAGAAAAACGAATGGGTGAACAAAATTCCGGCCAGGAATATCTGGTATTCACGTTAGGTAAGGAGGAGTATGGTATTGAAATCCTGAAAGTTCAGGAAATCCGTAGCTATGATCGTGTCACGCGTATTGCGAACACCCCAGATTTTATTACTGGCGTAACTAATCTTCGTGGTGTCATCGTACCTATCATTGATCTCAGAGTTAAATTCCAACTGCATTCTGCAGAGATCGATGAAAACACCGTTATCATTGTACTAAATTTGACCAGCCGTATTGTCGGTATTGTAGTTGATGGTGTTTCAGATGTACTCGCATTAACCGATGAACAAATTAGGCCTGCTCCTGACTTCTCTGTAACACTCTCCACTGAGTATTTATTGGGGTTAGGCACAGTTAACGAGCGTATGCTTATTCTGGTTGATATTGAGAAACTGCTCAACAGTGAGGAAATGGATCTTGTCGATCAAATCACTGAAACTATCCACGAATAATACGACTGTCCTACTCTTTATTTTTGGAAAAATAAGCCTCTATAATAATATAGCAGGCTAGAATACTCTGTTTATTATCTTAATGCTTATCGCATTCTTATCATGGGACTCTGTATCCATGATACTTCTATGCGGTATTTGGCAAACATAAGTTAATCACTTATGTTTGTTTTATTAACAGCAATAATTATAAAAGTGATAAGGGTGGTTATTTTGTTATATATTGTTAGTGTTAAAAAGATGATGAGATTTTATCTTGGCATGATTGTGCTATTTTTTATTTTTCTGGCTGGTCTCAGCCTAAAAATGTCTAGTGATGCCCGTGATAATTTTTCAGATACGGTCAGTCTACATACCCGAGTAAATTTGGTGCAACAGGCTCAATATAAATTGAGAACAGTTCGTGGTGAACTTGCCTCTCTTACAATGGCTGCGATGTCGAATCAGCCTATTGATCCAGCAAGAGTTAACGCCATACGTAATCATAATAAAGAGGTGCGGAGTATTGTTGAACAATGGATCCGCGAACCAAAAACATCAACTTATAATCAGGAGTTATCTGAGCGTGCCGGTGCTGTATTTGTTAAACTTCTGGACAATTACATGCGCTCTCTGGATAACTTACATCAGAGTGCTCAGATCATCAATGAATCTGATGCTCTTATGCATCAGCTTGAAGGTTTAAACCAAGAATATTTAAAAATATCTGCGGATCTTATCTCCTCTTACGAGAATAAAACCGAGTTATTGCACCGTGCGCTGATTGTCTCGTTGGTAATCATTTCCGGGCTATTTATCTTGCTGTATTTATCACTGTTCCGTTATATCACTCGAAATGTACTTGATCGTTTGGCTGAAGCATCAACTATTTTCTCTGAAATAAGCAAAGGACAGCTTGCCAAAAAAGTGCCGCAATATGGCAGTAATGAGATTGGTAAACTGTTTGTCAATATTGAGCTTATGCGAAAATCTTTGGCTGAAATAATATCAGGAGTCAAAGAGGCGGCAACTAATATCAAAAATAACTCAGTGGAGATCGCTGAGGGGAATAATGATTTATCTTCGCGTACTGAAGAGCAGGCAAGTGCCTTGCAAGAAACAGCAGCCAGTATGGAGCAAATCAAGACCACCGTTGAGAATAATACTACCCATGCCCATGAAGCGAATAAGCTGGCCATGGACACTAAAGACATGGCGGATAGTGGCTCATTGATTATGGTCGATGTCGTTCACTCGATGGATACTATTGCCAATCATGCCAGCCAGATTTCCAATATTATTAAGGTGATCGACGGTATTGCTGGTCAAACTAATATTCTGGCGCTTAATGCTGCGGTTGAAGCAGCCCGTGCCGGTGAGCAGGGCCGAGGTTTTGCTGTAGTCGCAACTGAAGTTCGTAATTTGGCACAGAGAAGTGCAGATGCCGCTAAAGAGATTCGTGGTCTGATTGAGCACTCTGTTCATGATACTCAGACCGGGAGCAAGCGAGTAGACAGCGCTAAAAATACCATGACTGAGATTGTTGCCATGGTCAGTAAAGTGAGTGGTATTATGCAAGATATTACCCAAGCATCTGAGGAGCAGAGCATGGGTATTCGCCAGGTAGCCGTCGCTATTAATGAAATGGATGTGGTGACTCAGCAGAACTCGGCCTTGGTTGAAGAGTCTGCGACCATTACCGCATTGATGAATGAACAGACCATGGTAATGGAAGAGATGGTGTCAGTTTTTCAACTTAATGAAGCAGAATTATCCCGCTAATAAATTAATCCGATAGTCCCAGCGGCAGGATATATTCTGCCGCTTTTTTATTATGCCAATTTGCCCGATTCTCTGCATTAACACGACATCATGTTGATGTTCTGCATTAGTTAATCTCATTTCCCTCTTCTGCTATTACCGACATTAGATTTTTTGCTTATTGATTGATGTGGATTGGCCTCTGTCGATTCAATCTGATTAAGCGATGATTTCATATAGGTTCTTCCCGCCCGTTGTTCTACCTATTTCTGCAATAGCACAGTAAAATACCTGCACTAATATTATGGAATTGCCCAGTTATTGACAGGCTACGCGACATTTATATGCTAAAACGGGCTATAAAGTATAATGAATGGACGGTTTATGGATTCACTGTTTTTGGGGTTGCAGGAGAATACTCAATGTCCGTGAGAGTGTTACTTTTACTTCAATCTCATTTTCAAGTAAGAATTGAAATGCCGCACACTCATTATCTAAAATTAACTCGATGCGGGGATCTTCTCCTGTGTATTGGTTGACAATACTTTCGATATCTATCTTTATCTTATTCATTACATCATTAAGCAATATTTCTCTCTCGTCAGTCATGTTTTTCATGGTGTATCCTTTTTAGTGTAAAGATATCGCTGTTTTCCTGGCATGTTACTCACCAAGTCATCTCATATCTGTTGTGGTATTCAGTCAGCGGTGGTTATCCTAATAATGTTGATGAGGTTTATATGTTACTGCTTTTGAATTTTTATTTATGTGGGTGTGTTTGTCCTCTGGCTAAATAGCCAATTAAATCATAATGTACCTTCATTAAATATTCATTGACGTTTGTCATGCTGCTTTTTAATAAAAGAGAGTCAGAAAATAGACTGTTACACTAATAAGTTATGGGAGGATATTATTCTAAATAAAAACCCAGCCGATGAGGGCTGGGTTTAGGGGCTAAGAGGGTATTAAGAGTAATTAGCGCAGCAGGGACAGTACGTTCTGAGGTACCTGGTTTGCCTGGGCCAGTACACTGATACCCGCTGATTGCAGAATATTCGCACGGCTCATTTCAGATACTTCAGACGCGAAGTCGGCATCCAGGATACGTGAACGCGCATCCTGTAAGTTATTGACAGTGCTGTTCAGGTTACTGATAACAGAAGCAAAACGGTTCTGGGAAGCACCCAGGCTAGAACGTAGTCCATCAACCATCGATAATGCTTCATCAATCGTAGCTAACTGGGTGCTTGTTCCGCCAGCTATCATCTCCAGATCAGTATCACTTGCTGCCGTGCCCGCTGCAAATGTTACTTCTGTATCAGTAAAATTAAATGTAGTGTCTAAGTTAATGCTAACTTCTGTACCATCACTCTTTTGACCGATGGCAACAAAGCTGATATCGCCAGTCGTATCATCTGTAATCATATGGACTGTGCCTGAGCCGCCAACCCCGAATGCTTCCTCCTCCATAGCTGCAATGTCAGTAGCGGTTAAGGTCACTGAGACATCATCAGTACCATCCTTGCCCTCTAACGTCATGCCTGCAGACACTTGTTTGATGGTAAAACCTTCAACGCTGCTCTCTGAGGAGGCTACGTTAAAATCAGCCATATTCAGTGTGGTTGCGTCCATCTTGCTCAGGTCAATACTAATGGTCTGGCCATCGTTGGAACCCACCTGAATGCTTAGTGACTGGTCTTTACTCAGTACTTTTACACCGTTGAATTCAGTCTGTTCAGAGATACGGTTGATTTCTGCCAGACGTGCATCGATTTCATCCTGAATTGACTGACGGTCAGAATCGGAGTTGGTGCCATTCTGCGCCTGTAAGGTCAGTCGACGGATATTTTGCAGGTTATCGTTCACCTCATTCAGGGCACCTTCAGTGGTCTGCGCAAGAGAAATACCATCATTGGCGTTACGTGAAGCCTGGCTTAGACCGTTGATGCTCGCTGTGAAGCGGTTGCTGATCGCCTGACCCGCAGCATCATCTTTCGCGCTGTTAATACGTAGACCTGAAGAGAGACGCTCAATTGCGGTACCCAGTGAAGACTGAGATTTATTTAAGTTATTTTGTGCTACCAAGCTCAGTGAGTTGGTGTTAATGACTTGTGCCATGAAATTGCCTCATATATTTATAGATTAACACTGCAATACTTTTGCAATATAACTATGCGTGTTTCGTTCGCATGTTAAATATATCGGCATTAAAAAAAACATCTAAATGCCTTGTGGCAAATTTTTTCGTTTTTTTTTGAATTTAATATGAAGTGGAGTTGTTTCTCTTTATACGCTAATTTATTAATTTGACGGTCAAAATAGCCAAATTGCATAAATGCCTACACTAATGGCGGTAATTTGACGGTTAGCCTATTGATGGTGAAACGCAATTGACTAAATATCTAAATCTATTTGTTGAAAAGAGCGTGAGCGTGTTTTTTTACGGATATTGGGTTGATGAGTTAGTGACAAAAAATTAAACTTTATCGGATTAAAACCGATAGCTAATAGAGAAGTGCAAATAAAATAAGATAAATTCTATATAGGAGAATTTAATGGCAACTTTATCATCATTGGGTATCGGCTCTGGCATAGACACTGCGAGCATGCTCGAACAGATCAGGGCGGGGGAGCAGACACGTCTGGCACCCTATACCCGTCTGCAAACCAGTTATAAGTCAAAAATTTCTGCCTGGGGACAAATCTCCAGCTCACTGTCTGCATTGCAAAGTAGCGTTAAAAAACTGACTGGCGATGCATTTAACACTTTAACTGTCAGTTCAAATAAGGCCTTTACTGCAACAGCAACATCTGATGCCAATGCAGATAGTCATGTGGTGACGATTAATCAGCTGGCAACGGCACACAAACTCAGGACCGAAGGGTTTCAGAGCGCTGATGACCGGCTGGGTGATCAAGCTGGAGGTACTCGGACTATTACCATTACCACAGGAAATGGTAACACAACGAGCGTTGAGCTGAAGGATGATCAAACCTCTCTGAACCAAATCAAGGATGCTATTAACAAGCAGGATAGTGATGTTACTGCTTCAGTGCAGCGCACGGATGATGGCTATCAGTTGGTACTGACGTCAAAAAACACCGGTTCTGATGGCGAAATGTCGGTGAGTGTCACGGGTGACGATCAATTGGGTGGCATATTAAACACCCAAAACGGCGGTAATGATCCGGAAGGTACTTCGAATGGTGATGCCATGACATCGGTTAGTGCGGCTCAAGATGCCAAACTCAGTGTTGATGGCAGTGAATATACCCGCTCGACAAATAACATCTCCGACATCATTACGGGTGTGACACTGGTACTGAAAAGTGAATCGGAAGAGGGAAAATCAGAGCAGCTGACGCTAACGAGAGATTCGTCAGCCATCAAGTCTGGCGTCAAGGACTTTGTTGAGAAGTACAATGCCCTGCTCAATCTGACGAGCGCAGCCAGCAAGTATGTGCCTAACGAGACCTCAGGTTTAACTGACTCAGATGTCGCTACCCAGAATAGCCAGAATGGTGCGCTGATGGGTGACTCCACCTTGCGTGGCCTGGTGAGTGAATTTCGTTCTGCAGTCAATGGTGTTTATGGTGATTCGTCAGACGATTATGGTTCACTCGCTGATTTAGGGATCAAAATCGATGCTGCCACCGGGCAAATGACCCTGAATGAAGGCAAGTTAGATGAAGCCATCGCCAATAATCCCGATGGTATCGCTAATATGTTTATTGGTCGTGGCGATAATGAGGGCTTGGCAACATCGCTGAACTCGATGATTACCAACTATGTTGGGGATACAGATAAAAAGATTGATGGAGTCATCAAGGCATCCACGACCAGTCTTGACTCGCAAGTCAAATTGATGACGACCCAAATTGAAAAGACCCAAAAGCTCATTGACTCACAGGTGGAGCGTTACCGGGCGCAGTTTCAGAATCTCGATAGCACTATGTCAAAACTTAATAACCTGAGTAACCAGCTAGGATCTATCTTGGCGTCGCTCTAGGTTATTCAGCTTAATTTGGCAGGAGATGAAGGTCTTCTGCCAATCTATTACGGAGAAAATATGTATTCAAATCCGGGAATTAAAGCCTACGCCCGAGTTGGCCTGGAGAGCCAATTGGCGGGGGCGTCACCTCATCAGTTAATTTCGATGCTGTTGGATGGTGCCCTTAATGCAGTGCTACGAGCAAAAATATATTTTGAAAATGGAAATATTGCAAAGCGTGGGGAGATGATATCCAAAGCGATTAATATTATCGATAATGGATTGCGAGCCTCATTGAATCATGAGAAAGGACAGAATATCGCACAGGACCTTGAACGCTTATATGATTATATGTCAAGGACTTTGCTTCAGGCCAATCTACACAACTCACCTTCAGAACTCACCAGCATCAGCGAAATATTAACGAACCTTGCCAATACATGGAAGGAGATTGAACCTAAGGAATCACAGAAAAAAAATGGTTAATAAACTATCAGAAGATTACGAAAATATTTATAAATTAAATTTGAACCTATTAGATATGGTTAAGGAAGGAAAGTGGACGGAGTTTATTGAATTAGCTGAGGTTTATATTGTTAATTTGCAGGCTCTTATTGAAACGCAACCGACAGAGATGATACCAGATGAGAAGAAAAGTTTGGGTATGATTATAACCAGTTTGCTTGAAAATGAAGATGAAATAACGAAAGTGCTCGAAGAGCGTCTTGATGTATTAAAGCAGGATATATCTTCTTTGTATCAGGGACAGAAGTGCAATAAGGCTTACCTATCACAATTTACCTCTATCTACCATTAATCCCAAAAAAGGCTATTTTGAAAATAAAATAGCCTTAACTTTCTTTTACTCTTTGATGCATTGGCAATTAGCCCAATGCTACCTTCCTATTTACCCACTCTTGCTGACGCAATGATACTCTTATATTTGAAATTTTTTACCCAGTTAATTATTAACGATAATTAATGGTCAGTTGATTGCTTACCACATTAAGGGGAGGAAAGAGCTGCCCTCGGCTCTCTACTGAATAGATAAAATAGAAAGGCCCCTGAGCGGTGAATGATGTGTCGAGGCTCTTTTGCCCGGAGAGTGAATCCAGCAAGATACAGCTTTTCTGGCTGCACAATTTTATTTGTAATCCTGGTGGGGCAGCAGAGAGCAGTGTAATACGCCATGCAATACGGTGTAACGTCGCGCCAGGCGGAAACGCCGGTGTTAATGGGCGGCTCGCCAATATTTGCCCCCCGACACTGACAACCCCACCGGCGGCACTGCCACTCCACGAGCCACTGACAGCAGAAGCCATCAGTGGGAATATACTCAAAGACAGCAGCATTATTAACGATGAGCACTTCATTCTTTTCCACCAATAATATATGACATGCGTACAGTGCGATTGTTGCTGATTTCCTGGTTGGATAATACCGCGAGTTGAGGGAACGCCCGACGCAGGAAACGTGACAGCATGAAACGTAAAGGTTGGTTGACCAGCAGTACCAACGGTGCAGCTATCGCATCTTGTTGCAAAATGGCTTTCTCAGTTTGCCGCATGATGTTATCGGCGATACCGGGTTCTATCGCACTGCCACTTTGGGTCGCCTGAATGAGAAGTCTTTCGAGATTAAGGTCTAATCCGATTACTTGAATTTCATCATTGCCAGGGAACCACTTCTGGGTGATAGCTCGTCCCAGTCTGATACGCACTTGTGCGGTGAGTTCATCAGGGTCAGTTTGGACCGCTGAGCATTCGGCAAGCGTATCAATTATCGTTCTGATATCACGAATCGAAATACGTTCGGCCAATAAGTTCTGCAAGACCTTATGGAAGATGGTCAGAGAGATGATGCCGGGAATAAGGTCTTCAACCAATTTAGGCATATCTTTAGTTAGACGATCCAGTAATTGCTGGGTCTCCTGACGGCCAAATAGTTCATCGGTATGGGTTGAGATTAAATGATTCAAGTGCGTGGCGATAACTGAGCTTGGATCAACAACAGTGTAGCCGAGTGTTTGGGCTTGTTCGCGCAGTACCTCGTCAATCCATACTGCTGGTAAACCAAAGGCAGGATCTTGGCAAGCCTCACCGGCCAACTCCCCATCGGCGCAGCCAGGATTGATCGCCATCCAGCGTTCTGGCTGTATTTCTCCGCGACCAATTTCCACGCCTTTCAATAGGATACGATAGTCTGTCGGTGCTAAATCCAAATTATCACGAATATGTACAGCAGGTGGCAGGAAGCCCATTTCCTGAGCAAACTTCTTACGGATGCCGCGAATTCGTGTCAATAACTGACCATTTTGCTCACTGTCTACCATGGGGATCAAGCGGTAGCCCACTTCCAAGCCTAGAACATCTTCGTGCTGTACATCAGACCATGAGGCTTCACTGACTTGCGCGGCCTGTGCCTCCGCTTTACTCGACGTTTTATCTTCCTTGCTCATTGCCCGCTTACTGCCAGTCGGATCAGCTAATTGGCGGCCGCGCATCCACCAGGCAAGGGCCAGTAGCCCCACGGTAAACAGCAGGAACACAAAGTTTGGCATACCTGGGATGATCCCGAGCAGGCCGGTAACGCCAGCTGCCAGCACCATAACCTGTGGGTTATTAAACAGCTGGCTTACCATCTGTTCACCCACATCCTGATCGGTGGCAACGCGTGTAACAATAACCCCTGCGGCAGTTGAAATAATCAAACCTGGGATCTGAGCGACCAAGCCATCACCGATCGTCAGCAGAGTGTAGGTTCCCGCTGCCTCAGAAAACGACATGTCGTGTTGTAGAATGCCAATGAACAGGCCGCCAATGACGTTAATCGCCATAATCAACAAGCCTGCGATGGCATCACCGCGCACAAATTTACTGGCGCCATCCATTGAACCATAGAAGTCAGCTTCTTGGGTGACATCGCTACGGCGGCGTTTTGCCTCTTCTTCGCCAATAATTCCCGCATTCAGATCGGCATCGATAGCCATCTGTTTACCGGGCATACCATCAAGCACAAAACGAGCGCCGACTTCAGCAATACGCCCGGCCCCTTTGGTGATGACCATAAAGTTGATGATGATTAAAATCACAAAAACAATAATACCAATGGCAAAGTTACCGCCAACCAAGAAATGGCCAAAGGCATCGATCACTTGGCCGGCAGCCCCATCCCCCGTGTGACCATACATGAGGATAATACGGGTCGAAGCAATGTTTAACGCCAGACGCAATAGGGTAGCAAACAGCAAAACAGTAGGAAATGCTGCGAATTCCAGTGTCTTTTGCGTAAACATAGCCACCAACAAAATCATCAGGGAGAGCACGATGTTGAAGGTGAATAATAGATCCAGAATAAACGGCGGCAGAGGCAATATCATCATCGCCAAAATGGTCAAGATTAATACTGGGCCTGCCAGTATTTGCCACTGCGTTTGTTTAAAATCCGGTAGATGTAATTTGGTGGCTAAATTGGCCATCACTCTTTACTCTCTTGTGCAAAATCCAGTGCGGCAGGCACAGGAAGATTTTCAGGTTTTTTAGGACGTATTCCGTTGCCTTTTCGCCAGCGTTTTATGCTGTATACCCAGGCTAAAACTTCGGCGACCGCGCCATACAATTCTGTTGGGATCTGTTCCCCTATCTCGCAATGACGATACAGGGCACGTGCCAGCGGCGGTGCTTCAAGCATTGGAATGCGATGCTTAAGGGCCTCTTCTCGAATGCGTAATGCAACCTCGCCAGCACCTTTGGCCAACATCGTAGGGGCTAACATTCCACCCTCTTTATAGCTAAGGGCGATGGAATAATGAGTGGGGTTATTGACGATGACATCGGCATTGGGAATATCACTCATCATTCGCTGGCTTGCGGCTAAACGTTGGAGTTGCTTGATCCGGCCTTTTAAGTGCGGATCCCCCTCCTGCTGTTTAAATTCATCGCGTATTTCTTGGCGACTCATACGTAACTTTTTAAGATTGCTCATTATCTGGTAGAAGACGTCATAACCCACAAGTGGGATCAGTGCCAAAATAACCATCAATAAACATCCAGAAATAATGGTTCGCGCATCCTTTAAGGCGATATTTATCGGCTCGTAAATAAGCTGGATCATATGTGCTTTATTACCCAAGATAAAAATGGCACAGGCAGAACCAACCAGCATTACTTTCAGGATGCTTTTTAATAACTCGGACACCATTTGTGTCGAAAACATACGTTTTAATCCGGATAAGGGATTCAAACGCTTGAGATCTACTTTTAATGACTTGCCACTTAAATTCAGCCCACCGAGCAGCATCGGTGATGCAATACCGGTTACAAATAGGCCGAGTAAGATGGGTAGCACCGAAAAAATAGCCATCTTAAACAGCTCATAGACCCGGATAAGCATCACGTCAGTATCAAGTACGATCAATCGGTCAAACATCAGTCCGTTATGCAGCAACTGGACAAGTTTCCCGGCAACATGATTGCCACCAATTAGAATCAGAGACCATCCTGCCAATAGCATCAGTATTGAGGTTAACTCTTTAGAACGCGGAATTTGCCCATCTTCACGCGCTTTTGAGCGTCGCTGGGGGTGGGTTCCTCTGTTTTTTCTACATCACTTTCTTCGGACATGGGCTCGACTAAACAAACTGCCGCAGATGCTGGCTAACATTAATGAATGGTTGACTGAATCAAAAATAACACGTGGTCATTGCATGAATGTATCGTCCGGGAGCCGTGAATAGGTGTCTATTTTCTACGGCTTTGCGACATTCAGGTAACTGGGCCACGTTGAGGGTTAAAACCCTAATGTTTCGAGTAAATCATCAACCTGATCTTGATTGGCAACAATACCTGCGACGGATTGGTTAATCTGAGGTCCATTTTTCAGATTATCTAATTTTTCAGCAGGAGATGAGGACGAGTTGGGCATATTTTCGACCAAGACGAGAATAAGCTCTTTTTCGACACTCTCTATCAGCGCCATCATATTTTGAATAACCTGACCGGTGAGATCCTGAAAATCTTGAGCCATCATGATTTCCATTAACTGCTCATTAGTCTTGCTGGCAATTTTCGGTGTGTTACTCAAAAACTCTCGGGTATCTGTTACCAATTCACGAGCCATGGGTAATTCAATTGGATCGTCAAACCATGCATCCCATCGTTCAGTTAGTGCGGTTGCATTGTTACTCAGCTCATCCTGAAGGGGACGCGCTATTTCCACGCAGTTTAATGCGCAATCTGCTGCTTTAGATGTTTTTCCAACCACATAACTTAAACGATCACGGGCATCAGGGATGGCTTCCGCGACATCCATAATTGCGCGATCTAAGCCAAAACTCGCCATACTGTCGCGTAATAAGCGCGTGAGGTGGCCAATACGGGAAAAAATATCTTTATCATTATCTTCTGAAGACTTACCTGGTAATGTATTCATGGCTTACCATCCGAGTTTTTCAAATATTTTGTTTAACTTCTCTTCGAGTGTGGCTGCGGTAAACGGCTTCACCACATAACCATTCGCACCCGCTTGAGCGGCAGCAATGATATTTTCTTTTTTTGCTTCGGCAGTCACCATCAGAACCGGAATTTTATTCAGATTCTCATCTTTGCGAATCTCGGATAATAATTGCAGCCCATCAAGATTGGGCATATTCCAATCGCTTATCACAAAATCAAATTTTGATGCACGTAACTTGGTTAAAGCATCCAGACCATCTTCTGCCTCATCAATATTCTTGAAACCAAGATCCTGAAGAAGATTACGAACGATTCGGCGCATTGTGGCGAAATCATCAATAACCAAGAAACGTAAATTCTTATCTGCCATGTATGTATCCTATAAATGTAAAATGCACCCAATGAAGGGTGCCCAATGAGAGTAGGGGGTAAGTTAAATTAAATTCTGCGAGCCTGACCGACAATGCTACTGAGTATGTGCTGGCTAATATCGTCGAGGTCTACAGTTTGGCAAGCTGCTCCGAGCGCAATCGCCTCACGCGGCATACCAAATACCACACAGCTTTTCTCACTTTGAGCCAGTGTGTGTGCACCGGCTTTACGCATCTCTAATAACCCGGCGGCACCGTCGTTACCCATGCCAGTCAAAATTGCGCCCACTGCATTTTTCCCCGCAGATTTGGCGACGGATTTAAACAAGACATCAACCGCTGGACGATGGCGATTTACCGCAGGTAACTTATTCAAACTTATATGGTAATTCGCACCACTACGGATGAGTTCCATATGCAGATCCCCCGGCGCGATATAGGCATGGCCAGGCAATACGCGATCACCATCTTCAGCTTCTTTTACCGCTATCTGACAGAGATTGTTAAGGCGCTCGGCAAAAGAGCGGGTAAATCCTGGTGGCATATGCTGAGCTATCACGATGCCAGGGCAACTGAGTGGCATTGGCATTAATAACTGCCGTAAGGCCTCTGTGCCGCCAGTGGATGAGCCGATCGCAATAATCTTTTCGCTACCCACCAATGGGATAGTCAGGGCTTTAGGTGGACTGGTCAGTTTGCCACTACGTCGCACCTGAGCACGCGAGGCTATACGGATTTTTTCTGCAATAATTTCAATATATTGCATCATTCCATCCTTAAGCCCCATTTGTGGCTTAGTGACAAAATCTACCGCCCCCAATTCCAACGCACTCAGTGTTATCTCTGAACCTTTACCTGTCAGGGAAGAGATCATAATGAC
Organism: Yersinia bercovieri ATCC 43970; assembly: GCF_013282745.1. Taxonomy (NCBI): domain Bacteria; kingdom Pseudomonadati; phylum Pseudomonadota; class Gammaproteobacteria; order Enterobacterales; family Yersiniaceae; genus Yersinia; species Yersinia bercovieri. The sequence goes on along the minus strand of NZ_CP054044.1, from coordinate 769,191 downwards.
GGGCATCGGGCGCAGACGCATGAGACGTTCCAGAAAATCCAGACCATCCATACGCGGCATCTCTACATCCAACGTTAATACGTCGGGGTTATAAAGTTTGATCAAATCTCGGGCAATAATAGGATCTGGCGCAGTAGCCACCATTTCCATATCAGGTTGTTGATTCACAATATCGCTCATAATACTGCGTATCAACGCCGAATCATCAACACAAAGTACAGTTATCTTTTTCATAATGTCTCTTGAGCCAGGTAATACACTGACTGCCCACGTAGACGGAAAGGCCCATTCATATTGTTAAAATGTTCAGAATGGCCAGCAAATAAAATCCCTCCCGGTTTCAGCATCCGGGCAAAGCGGGACATCAACTTTTCCTGTGTTTTCTGATCGAAATAGATCATGACATTCCGACAAAAAATAGCGTCAAAGGGCGCAGGAATATCCCAATTTGGATCGAGTAAATTAAGTTGTTGATACTGAATAGTTGAGAGCAATTCTTTTCTTACTTTCACTAAACCCGCTTGTGCTCCGGTTCCCTGCAAAAAATAGTTTTTTCTTTGATCCTGGGTCAGGCTTTCCAGATCGGATAATCGATAAACCGCATTTTTTGCTTTACCTAACACCTCAGTATCTATATCTGTCGCCCATACTCTTGGACCGGCAATACTGGAACCTAATTTCTCATGCAGTGTCATTGCAATAGAGCAAGGCTCTTCCCCTGTCGAGGCCGCCGCGCACCACACGGTATAATTTGACCCTCTGCTACGGGCATGTTCGGCCAAGATAGGGAAGTGGTATGCCTCCCGAAAGAATGACGTCAAATTAGTTGTTAGCGTATTGATAAAGGCTTGCCACTCATCGCTATTCTTATCTGATTCGAGCCGCACTAAATACTCGGTAAAACTGGTCATTTTTAAATCACGTAACCGCCGAGAAAGGCGGTTATAGACCATATCCCGCTTCTGATTATTTAATACAATCCCTGCGCGTTGATAAATTAACTCACTGATCTTTTGCAGGTCTTTATCTGAGAGCTCTTCCTGAATACGTAATTTTGTATTATTCAATTTTGAATTTCGCCAATGTTTCTGCTAGATAATAACTGTACGCATGTAAGATTGAGAACATCTCAATACTGCTGTATCTTGGTGCGGGCATTTAGTGAAAAAGAGCCGATTCTGCTTCGGGAACTTAGAAGTCACAGATGCCTACGGAAAATAGGGTGAAAATTATCAGTAGACTATATTGCTTATTAACAAATATGTTAGGCAGTTTACTTACACTGACATGTTCATGACTTCTTGGTACGCACTAACTAATTTATTACGCACCTGAACACCTAAATTTAATGCCAGAGATGACTTCTGCAAAGAAACCATTACGTCATTAAGACCAATGTCAGTTGCGCCTGTCAGATAGTCTTGTGACTGACTTTTAGCCTGGGTTTGTATTTCATTGATACTATTAACACTGCTAAACAGTATGTCAGAAAATTGTAGTGGTTTTTCAACACCTTGACGATCTGAGATGAATGGCGATCGTTGAGTGTTTGAAACTTGCTGGGCCTGGAAGTTAATTTGTTCCAGAACACCACTGATCGATTGAATAGACATCACTAATTCCTTTAAATCTACGTATTGAGATTTACTTGCTTTTCTTACTTCGTATTTAATAACCAAAGCTTAACATAGCAAGCTACAAATAAAATAATCCGATAAGCTGACGAAAATTTCAGCTTATCGAGACTTAAAAAAAATACAATTAGGGGATAATACGCGACTTGAATTATGTCAGTGTATTTACCGCTTCGTTTCTTCATCCCCGTAACCGGAGTGCTGATTCGCAATAACACGTCTATATTGCGTCATTAATTTTTTTACAGGACTACGGCATGAATGCCACGACAAATGGTATCAAAAAAACCAGTACAGCTAATCTTATGGCAGTATTAGAACGTATTCGTTCCAGCCCTAAGATTATTCTGCTTATCAGTGCTTCAGCGGCCATAACGCTTATTATCGCACTATTATTTTGGGCAAAATCACCGGATTACCGGGTTTTGTTCAGTAACATTACGGATCAAGATGGTGGGGCTATTGTCTCGCAATTGGCACAAATGAATGTGCCCTATCGTTTTGAAGATCGTGGCGGGGCGATTATGGTGCCTGCCGATAAAGTCTATGAAGCTCGCCTCAAACTTGCTCAACTCGGATTACCCAAGGGCGGAGCCGTTGGGTTTGAATTACTGGACCAGGAAAAGTTTGGTATCAGCCAATTTAGTGAGCAAGTTAACTTCCAGCGTGCGTTGGAAGGGGAGTTGTCACGCACGATTGAAACCCTTGGCTCAGTCAATGGCGCTCGTGTGCATTTGGCTATGCCAAAGCCCTCAATGTTTGTTCGTGAGCAAAAACAGCCATCCGCATCAGTGACCGTCCGTCTGAATAATGGGCGCTTACTGGAAGGCGAACAAGTAAGTGCGATCACTTATCTTATTGCCAGCGCAGTACCGGGTTTGAGTGCCGATAGCGTCACGATTGTGGATCAAAACGGTCGTCTGTTAACGCAGCGTGGGGGCCAAACGACTCAGACCTCGCAGCTTAAATTCACCAGTGAAGTGGAAGCTGATTTTCAGCAGCGTATTCAGTCGATTCTGTCCCCAATTGTTGGGCGCAATAACGTCAAATCGCAGGTGACAGCACAGCTTGACTTCACTTTACACGAGCAAACGGCTGAACAATTTCAACCGAATACGGCACCTGATCGGATGTCGATCCGCAGCAGCCAATCCAGTGACGCTGAGCAGGGCGGCAAGGGTGGTGTGGGTGGCGTACCGGGCGCATTAAGCAATCAACCCTCGCTTCCTGCGACTGCACCGATAACTCAAGCGGCTACGCCGACGGCACCTGGCGCGACTGGGGCGGCAGGTGCAGCAACAGCAGGAGCGACAGGGGCCAAAGGTGGCGCGGCGACAGTCGCAACTCCGATACCTTTCAACAATCGTCGGGATAACACCACCAACTACGAACTTGATCGAACACTGACTCACATCAAGCGCAGTACCGGCAGTATCGAACGTCTCTCTATTGCTGTCGTGATTAATTACTTACCGACCGCAGAGGGTGAATCTGCCCCTCTACCCAAAGAGCAGATGGAGCAGATCAGCGCATTAGTGAAAGAGGCCGTAGGATTTTCTGCGGAGCGTGGTGACACGGTAAATATTGTTAATTCTCCTTTCAACAATGTTGAAGAGGAGGTTGCACCGCCATTTTGGCAGCAAGCCGGCTTTATTAATCTGTTAATGGCGGCGGGTCGCTATTTATTGGTGGCGATTGTGGCTTGGCTATTCTGGCGCAAGGCTATCAAACCTGCATGGCTGAGAAACCAAGAACTGATATTGGCTCGTTTGGAATTAGAGAAAGAAGCTCGTCAGGCAGAACTGGATGCGCATAAGCGTAAAGCTGAAAGTGGTGAAAGAGCCAAAGCGGAACAACGCGTCGAAGCTGAACTTAATACGCAGAATCTGCGGGAATTGGCAGAACAGGAGCCTCGGGTTGTTGCTCTGGTCATTCGCGAGTGGATTAACAAGGAGCTGAAATCATAATGAATGCCTCTGATAAAAGTGCAATTGTCATGTTGACACTCGGTGATGGACTGGCTGCTGAAGTATTCAAGCATCTCAGTACGCACGAAGTGAAACAAATTAGTGGGTCGATGGTCAACATGGGCGGTTTTACCCATGAACAGCTTAGTTCCGTCCTGAAAGAGTTTCAGCGCGACTCCAGTGAGTTTGCAGCACTGAGTGTCAATACCAATGATTACCTGCGCAGTGTGCTGGTGAAAGCATTAGGTGAAGAGAGAGCATCGAGCTTACTTGAAGATTTACTGGATACGCAAAATGGCACAAATGGTATTGAGACGCTGAACTTTATGGAGCCTCAGGTGGCATTCGATTTAATTCGTGACGAGCACCCGCAAATTATAGCCACCATCCTTGTTCACCTTAAACGTGGGCAAGCTGCTGATGTATTGAGCAAATTTGATGATCGTGAACGTAATGACATTATGCTACGTATTGCTACTTTTGGCGGTGTTCAACCGGCGGCACTGCAGGAGCTGACAGAAGTGCTCAATGGTCTGCTGCATGGACAGAACTTGAAACGTAGCAAAATGGGTGGGGTACGCCCTGCGGCTGAAATTCTTAACTTGATGAAATCTCAGTTGGAAGAGGCTGCAATTGAGGCTGTTCGTGAATTTGACCAAGAGTTGGCACAGAAAATTATTGATGAAATGTTCTTGTTCGAAAATCTGGTTGGAATTGAAGATCGCAGTATTCAGCGCATTCTCCAGGAAATTGAGAACGAGTCACTGATCATCGCCCTTAAAGGAGCCGATGCGGCACTTCGCGATAAGTTCTTCCGAAATATGTCCAGACGTCAGGCGGAGATAATGATGGAAGATCTTGGTTCTCGTGGGCCAATTCGTATGTCTCAAGTCGAAGCTGAACAGAAGAGTATCCTATTGATTGTTAGACGGTTAGCTGAATCCGGTGATGTGGCAATTGGGGGCAGTGACGATGCCTATGTCTGATAATGAACCAAAACTCGACTGGCAAAGCTGGCAGCCGCAGAATTTACTGGGTGAATATGATCAGTCTGAGCATGAGATTATTGAGTCGGCAAGCCCCCATCATTCCGATGAGCTACTGCAGGCTGAACTCTCACGGCTTCGCCAACAAGCGGAACAAAAGGGGTTTGCCAAGGGACAGGCCAGCGGTATTGAAGAGGGAAAAAAGCAGGGCTACGAAGCTGGGTTTAGCCAAGGACAAAAAGAGGGCTTCGAACAGGGGCTTACCGAGGCAAATCTACAGCAAAGTGAAATAGGGGCGCGTTTTTCCACACTGCTTGAAGCGTTTCGGGTAGCTCTGGACAACCTTGATAGCGTGATTCCATCCCGCTTAGTGCAATTATCCTTAACTGCTGCTCGCGCGATCTTGGGTAAGAATATTGTTTGTGACAATGAAGTGCTGCTAGAAAAAATTCAGCAGTTGCTACAAGAAGAAACCCTCTTTAAGGGAAAAGCACAGTTATGGGTTAACCCTGCGGATGTCGACATCGTTGAGCAAAACGTCGGTAAGTCACTTGAGTCATTGGGATGGGAGTTGCGTTCTGACGCGCAAATTCTACCCGGCGGCTGCCGGATAACCTCGGCGGAGGGGGAGTTCGACGCGACAATGACAACGCGCTGGCAAGCGCTGTGTGAACTCGGACGTGAGGATTATCCCTCATGACCCTGCGCCTAAAAAACTGGCTGGATGCCATTGATAGAAAAGAGAAACAGATCATCTCGCTGCCGCCTTTCCAGCAATATGGAAAATTAACGCGGGCAACAGGATTGGTGATGGAGGCTGTTGGCCTGAAATTACCCATTGGCACTCTTTGCATTGTTGAGCGAAATAGAGGTAATGGCACGGATAAAATAGAAAGTGAAGTTGTTGGTTTCAATGGTGAAATCCTGTATTTGATGCCACTTGAAAATGTTGATGGAATTCTACCTGGGGCGCGGGTTTATGCGTTTGAAAGTGGTGCCGGTATCACCAAGGGGAAACAGTTACCGTTGGGGCCGGAACTCTTAGGCCGAGTACTGGATGCGAGTGCACGACCACTTGACGGGCTACCGCCCCCAGGTTGTGCAAAGCACGGATCCTTATTTACGCAACCGGTTAACCCACTATTACGAGATCCAATTAAGCATGTGCTGGATGTCGGCGTCAGAGCCATCAATGGGCTGCTGACTGTAGGACGAGGCCAGCGCATGGGGCTGTTTGCCGGTTCTGGGGTGGGGAAAAGTGTGCTACTCGGCATGATGGCACGCTATACCAAAGCTGATGTTATCGTCGTAGGACTTATCGGCGAGCGTGGCCGAGAAGTGAAAGATTTTATCGAAAATATTCTAGGTGAAGAGGGGCGAACTCGCTCCGTGGTTATCGCGGCACCTGCGGATGTCTCGCCTATATTGCGTATGCAAGGCGCGGTATACGCCACCCGTATTGCTGAGGACTTCCGTGATCGGGGCATGGATGTACTGCTCATAATGGATTCGCTAACACGCTACGCCATGGCACAACGTGAGATCGCCTTGGCCATTGGTGAACCACCTGCAACCAAGGGTTATCCCCCATCAGTGTTTGCAAAATTACCTGCCCTGGTGGAGCGAGCGGGTAACGGCGTCAAAGAGGGTGGGTCAATCACCGCATTTTATACGGTGTTGACCGAGGGCGATGATCAACAAGATCCGATAGCAGATTCCGCTCGCGCCATTCTTGATGGGCACATTGTTCTATCACGGCGGCTTGCTGAATCCGGCCACTATCCGGCCATCGATATTGAAGCATCAATAAGCCGCGCAATGACAGAGTTGATTGACGCAACGCATTACAAAAAAGTGCAGTCTTTTAAGCAGTTACTCTCATCATATCAACGAAATCGTGATCTTGTCAGTGTCGGGGCTTATGCGGCAGGCAGCGATCCATTACTGGATAAAGCCATCCGCTTATATCCCGATATGGAGCGTTTTTTGCAGCAGGTCATCTATGAGAGTAGTGGTTATGAGGAGGCCTGCGACAGGCTTTCTGACATGTTTTCCGACAGTTCTAATATGAGCAATTAATCATGGCAATTACCAGTCCAATGGATGTCCTACGCGATCTTGCAGAGCAAACGTTGAGTGACACTACTGTTCAATTAGGCAAAGTGCAGCAAGTGTACACTCAGGCCACGATACAACATGAACAACTGGAAAGTTTCGAATTGGAATACCAGCAGCAACTACGCGCCAATATTTCAGGTAAAGGTATTCTGATAGCTGACTTGCTAAACCGACAATCTTTTATTGATTCACTGGGGCAGGTCGTCAAACAACATGCCGGCCATGTGGAGAAATGCCAGAACTCGGTCGAAGAGACATTATTGGATTGGAAACGTGATAAGAAACGTCTCAACGCCTTTGAGACACTGAAAAGCAGAGGCGATGCGGCGAGACTATTAAAAGAGAATCGTCTGGAACAGAAGATGATGGATGAATTTGCACAACGTGCCAGTATGGGGAAAAAAATATTATGATCGTCAATGCCATACCTGCCATTACTGGATTGACCGCAAAAAACAATCAACAGGCTGCAACAGCAGACGGCTTGGATTTTTCTACAACGTTGGAAAATATGCTCACTCCAGGCCCTGTGAAAAAGGCGTCGAATGCTGAACTCGTGCAACCTGAACAGCAGCTTCCTGGCCTGATAGAAACAGTGGAGAGACCTGATTACCCGGACACTATTGATGCAGAGTTGATCGGTATGATTGCCGAAATATCCGATGAAGAGCAGCAGCCCGAGACCCCGGCTCTCCAAGATCCACAGCTTCAACATTTGCAGCAGTTAGTGGTTAATGTCGCATTGGGTGCCGCGACAACACCAGTAATCACGGTGACCCCCGCCCCTGTTGAATTGACAGATGAACAGGGCGCAGAGGAGATGGCGGACACGGATCCTGATCTTGCCAATTCACAAGGTCGGGAGCGGCAGAGTAACCCCGCCGCAATGAGTGATAACAGCATTACGAAAAGTTTCACCCACTCTTTGCCGGAAGTCCTACAGGGGAAGCAGATGGCAGACAAAGCAGCAACTGAGCAGCGCGATGCTTCACTTCCACGGGCGAATGATGGCGCGGCGTATCTCAAAGAAAATGCATTGATGCCAGTAAACTCACCACTCAATGTGCCAACACCATTGACACAGGACAGCCAGCTACCACAGACGTCGGACATCACCCTACGACCACATTTGTCTGCGGCTCCTGATGTGTCCAGCTCCCAGCCAGTCTCAACCACCACATCACCCACCGTGTTGAGTCAAGGATTAGGGACACCCGCATGGCAACAAGCCTTGAGCCAACAATTGTCTTATTTTTCGCGCAACGGCATCCATAATGCGGAGTTACGGCTGCACCCTGAAGAGTTAGGCGCTTTGCAAATTAACCTACGGATGAATAGTGATCAGGTACAGTTGCATTTTGTGACGGAAAATCATCAGGTACGTGCGGCCCTGGAGGCCTCAATGCAAAACTTACGTACCTCATTGGCAGAATCAGGCATTAATTTGGGCCAAAGTAGCGTTGGCGCTGATTCATCCTCATCGTGGGGGGCGTTTTCTCAATCTGATAGAGCAGCAAAACAGCACGATCTTGATGATGAAAGCATCAGACAACTCCCTGAAGAGACAGGTGAAATTAATATCAGAACGGTGAATTACACCAGTGGAATAAATACATTTGTTTAGCTAATTAACTCATCAAGCGAATTGGCGGCAGTAATTCAATTTCTTTAGTGAATTGCCCTAGAGGTTAACTGTAATAGAATACTCTGCTCATTCGAATGCCTTCTGTTATTGGCATTCGAAGTATTTTATAACAGGATTTTTTTTAAAATGACAAAAAATAACACCAAAATTGCCAAAGGAGGGAAAAAAAGCTCTCTGGTGATTTTGTTTATGATGTTAATTACCATAGGTGCATGCGCCTTGGCTGGTTACACTTTTTATGAAATGAAAAATATCAAGGCTCATGTATCCGGTGATAACAACGATACGGTAGCGACACCAATATCTGAACCTATTATTCCATTATATATACAAATGGATACGTTCACCGTTAGCCTTAAACCGACACCAACTGATGATGGTCGTGTATTGCATATTGGCTTGACCTTACGGGTGAAAGACGAAAATTCAAAAGTATTGATAGAAAAATTCTTACCGGAAGTACGTAGTCGATTGCTTATACTTTTAGCACAGCAAACAGCAGAAAACATATCGGCTGATAAAGGGAAGCAGCAATTAATTGAAAAAATTAAAAGCGTTGTTAGTGAGCCACTTACACCTAATCAGAGTGTGGTGATTACTGATGTATTATTTAATGCATTTATTTTACGGTAAATCCTATGTCTGACAGCATATTATCTCAGGCTGAAATAGACCGCCTTTTAAATGGCGGCAGCAATACCGAAAATGAAAGTATAGCAAACAATAGAACATTGGATGAGGGCATCAAGCCTTATGATCCAAATACACAGCGCCGTGTTGTTCGTGAGCGTTTGCACTCTCTGGAAATTATTAATGAACGTTTTGCTCGCCAGTTCAGAATAGGGCTATTTAATCTTTTGCGTCGTAGCCCAGATATAACTGCCGGAAATATTAAAATACAGCCGTATCATGATTTTGCGCGGAATCTTCCCGTGCCGACCAACCTTAATCTGGTCCATATGAACCCCCTGCGCGGTACTGCACTTTTTGTTTTCTCGCCGAATTTGGTATTCATGGCTGTAGATAACTTATTTGGTGGTGATGGCCGATTTCCAACGAAAGCGGATGGGCGTGAATTTACGCCAACAGAGCAGCGCGTCATTAATCGCATGCTAGCCATGGCGCTGGAAGCCTATGATTTTGCATGGAGCTCTATTTTTAAACTGAAAACTGAATACGTTCGTGCAGAGATACAGGTGAAATTTACCAATATCACTTCATCACCGAACGATATTGTTGTGACAACACCATTTTATGTAGAAATAGGCCCGCACCGGGGAGAGTTCGATATTTGCATTCCTTTTAGCATTATTGAACCTTTACGCGAACTGTTAACCAGTCCGCCAATGGAAAGCTCAAGACAAGAAGAAAAACAATGGCGAAATACACTTGCTTCTCAGGTCAGAGAAACTGAACTTGAATTGGTGGCAAAATTTGCAGATATATCAACTCGTCTTTCTAATATCATGAGCATGAAAGAGGGCGATGTTATCCCAATAGATAAAAAAGAAAGTATTGAAGCCTGTGTTGATGGCGTTCCGGTATTTTCTGGTAAATACGGTTACATGAATAAGCAATATGCTCTCAAAGTTGAGAAAATATTAAATCCGGCGCTATTATCTTTAAAAAAGGAGTAATTCCCTCATGAGTGATACCACATCCTCGTCAGATGCTGATAAGCAATCCATTGATAATCTTTGGGGGGACGCTATGAGTGAGCAACTGGCCGCAGATAGCTCACCACCAAAGGATAATCTGGTGCCTAATTTTTCTGAAGATCTTGATTTAATTCTCGATATTCCAGTTAAAATGACCGTTGAATTAGGTCGGACTAAAATGACTATCAAGGAGTTACTGCGCCTCAGTCAGGGGTCTGTTGTCTCTCTGGAAGGTTTGGCGGGTGAACCGTTGGATATTCTGATCAATGGCTATTTAATTGCCCAAGGTGAAGTTGTTGTTGTTTCCGATAAATTTGGCATCCGCATTACAGATATTATTACACCTTCAGAAAGAATGTATCGCCTGAGTCGATGATGAATACCCAAACAATACACTCGATGAGTGAGGCCACAAACTCTGGCTCAATATTGGCCACTGTCGGTGGTTCATTGATACTTATATTAATGATTATCACTGCTATTGCATGGATTGCTCGCCGAACTGGATTGACTCCGCGCTTACCTAAAGGAAACCAAATACTTTCAGTTGTATCCAGTTATTCACTGGGGCAGCGTGAACGTATTGTCGTGGTAGATATAGGTGATAAAAGATTATTACTCGGTGTTACCACTAGCCAAATCAGTTGCCTGGGGACATTTGATCAGTTTGATGATCATGCTATGACTCCTGAACCATTATTATCCGGCGATTTTCAGTCAACTCTGCTCGGTATGTTAAAAAAACGCAAAGCAGGGCCTACAGCATGAATATTTTGCCAGCACAGCGCATCAATCCATGGATGCTCTTGGGAACAGTCACCCTATTAGTTTTGGGATTATTGCTACCAATACAGAGTGTGTGGGCGGCAAATGCTGATTTGATGGTCGCGCGTTCTGCTGATGGAGAGAATTGGTCATTGCCTGTGCAGACGTTAGTCTTACTTACGTCTTTAACATTTTTACCTGCCATCTTGCTAATGATGACAGGGTTTACCCGTATTATCATTGTATTAGGATTATTACGTAATGCGCTTGGTACGCCGTCTACCCCCCCTAATCAGGTACTACTGGCATTGGCTCTATTTTTGACTTTCTACGTGATGTCACCTGTTTTTAATCAGATATATAAAGAAGCTTGGCAACCTTTGTCCGAAGACAAAATCTCCATGGAGACTGCGCTGGAAAGAGGTGTTCAGCCTCTGCGGGTATTTATGTTGGAACAGACAAGGGAAAGCGATCTGGCTCTTTATGCGCGTATGGCGAAAGAGGAGAATTTCCAAAGCAAGGACGATGTTCCTTTGCGGGTTTTACTCCCGGCCTTTGTGACCAGCGAACTTAAAACAGGTTTTCAGATTGGTTTCACTGTGTTTATTCCTTTCCTGATCATTGATCTCGTTGTTGCCAGTGTCTTAATGGCGCTGGGTATGATGATGGTTCCTCCTGCAACAATCTCATTACCCTTCAAATTAATGCTGTTCGTTTTGGTTGACGGTTGGCAGCTATTAATGGGTTCCTTAGCACAAAGTTTTTTTAGTTAAACAGGATAAGAAAATGACACCAGAAAGCGTGATGGCGATGGGCTTTCAGGCAATCAAAGTGGGGCTGATGATTGCCGCGCCATTACTATTTGCTGCATTATTTACTGGGCTTATTGTCAGTGTTTTGCAGGCTTCCACTCAAATAAATGAAATGACATTGTCATTTATACCCAAAATATTAGTTATCATTGCTGTTGGTATAATTTTGGGGCCCTGGATGCTGAGTGTCTTTCTTGACTACACACGCACACTCTATAGCAATTTACCCTATGTCATTGGATAACCATGCTGACCTTATCAATAGTCAGTCTCTATTCCATTATTAACCAATTTTTTTGGCCAATGCTGAGAATATTGGCATTGTTCAGTACTGCGCCAATATTCAATGAAAAAGGTATTGATAGAAAAACCAAGGTAGCGCTGGCGGTTATTATCGCTCTATTGATTGGCCCAAATATTCCTAATAGTCATATTGAAATATTTTCCATTTCAGGAATATGGGTAGGTGCGCAACAATTTATCATTGGGGCTGCCATGGGACTGACAGTACAGCTTATATTCGTAGCTGTTCGCAATGCTGGAGAGATTATTGGTATGCAAATGGGCCTATCCTTTGCGACCTTCTATGATCCTGCTGCCGGTGGGAATATGCCGGTCATTTCAAGAATACTTAATCTGTTAGTAACATTGCTATTTCTGACCTTTAACGGGCATTTATGGATGCTAAGTATCTTATCGGATAGCTTTATTGTATTACCCATTAGCGAAAATACCTTGAATCCAGAAAGTTTTATTTACCTTGCGCGAACAGCAGGACTGGTTTTCAGTAGTGGGTTGATGTTAGGTTTGCCAATAATTACGTTGTTGTTATGTCTCAATCTCACATTGGGGTTGCTGAATCGTCTTACGCCTCAGTTATCTATCTTTGTTGTCGGCTTTCCTCTGACGTTGAGTATAGGAATGATGGCTATGTCAATGATTATGTATACATTATCACCATTTTTCGAGAATATGCTGGAAGTAATATTCGGACATTTATCGAAAATAATTCTCTTGTTATCATGAAATACCCATTCATTAAAATATTACCTCTCATTTTAGCGTGAAAATTGTTTGTTGTTTGCTCGATTGTTTTGAGTGAAATAGGTTGTGATAACCAATGAAATCAGTAGAATAGATGCCTATGACCTCTCTTGTTTATCAATAACATCTATTGTTTTAGAGGTGTCATTATATTTTAATTTTGACTCATTAGTTATATTAATAAAGATTAAATCACATCCGGATATCTATATTCAATTAAAGATTTCGCTTATGAAATTGTCCTTTTCATGGCTAATGTATTAATTATTCGGTTTTTAATATAGATATTCTGAAGGGAATGGGTTAACTACAGCGAGTTGGTTATTTTCTTGCTGACGCGCATAGAATATCAATTCTATCTTTTTTGATCTAATTTATTGTAAGTGGTAGAGGTTTTATGAATAACATCCTAATATTCAGTAATTGTGACTTAATTAGATATTTTTTCAAAATAAAAGTAGAGAATGCCTTAACGCTTAAGCCAATGAATATAAGCCCAAATGTATTCATTTGTAACTCTCTATCTGATTTTAAACAAAAATTAATAACATTAAATGATATATTCGTTATTTTCGATTCTGATAATGTGTCCGGGCATGAGCAAACTGTTTTTTTTGATCTTATTCATGATCACGTAAAGAAAGATAGGTGTCTTATATTCACAAAAGATCCTGATTTATTAGGGTATTACGATATCTTAACTAAAATGTCTTCTTTCGTGTTAAGTAAGGAAACCTCGGAAGAGAAAGTTGAATCTATGTTATACAACATAATTCACAATCCAGCGGTTTTCTTAGAAAAAGACAGCTCAGCAGATTTGCTCAATAGACCGAAAAAATCCATTTTATCCCTACGTGAAAGTCAGGTTTTTCAGTGTCTTATATTAGGTATGTCTAATTTGGATATTGCCAGGTCACTTTACATCAGTCCTAGATCTATGGGAGGGTATCGCTCAAAAATTTTCAAAAAATGTAAGGTGAATAACTTAATTGAACTGTATGAGAGATTTAACTAAGAAATGATTTATTTCGTCTTGTCATCAATAGTGAAAGAGTACGATTAGAATCATGCTATTTAACGATAAATGTGCCCCATGATATTTCATTTATGACCGTTCCCACTTCTTCTGCTTCTCATCCAGTGAAAGGACGTTGTGGTGTCACGGTCAAGTAATCCTGTTCATCGATTATCTTCATTTAGATATATATTCACTCATTGTTATCGCCCACAATATTCTGGTTCCGAGTTTCATCACCGCGATAGTTAACCCTCCCTGATTTCAGACTGCGATAAACCTATTTGTACCGATATTATCCAGATAATTACCTTTGCGACTCATGTTGCCCGTAACATTAATGTTATTCTGGAAGGGCTTCTGTCGGCCAAATAATCTGGCGCCCAGCATGCGTCATGGTCATAACTGTTGGGTAATCACTCTTATATCTGTCCGAATATCGCGTGAATTGACCTTGTGCAGATCTTTTCGATTATATTGAAGTCTTCGACCACAGGGGCTGCCGCGACAGCCACCTCTGTGGCTGTCATTCGAATAGGCCATGGCGGGGTGAGACCAGACTGATACTAACTTCAGTACAGAAAGATACCGCTGAACGAGAGTTGTACCCCACTGAGCATCATGCTTCTACTTCCTGAGAAGACACGGTTTTTTGCTGATAGTCTTCATTGTCGATCTGAAACACTGAAACCGTTGCGGATAGTTCTTTAGTCTGGTTGCTCAGCGTTCGGGTGTTGCGAGCAGTCTCTTCTACTAACGAAGCATTTTGTTGTGTCATTGTATCCATCTGGTTAATAGCTACAGCGATTAAATTGACACCCGCACTTTGCTCCTCGGAAGCAATAGAAATTTCCTGCATAATATTGCTAACGTTGGTAATGGAACTGACAATGTCACTCATGGTTTCACCCGCATTAGTCACAAGTTGAGAACCACGTGAAATATTATCGATGGCGTCATTTATCAACACACTAATTTCTCTGGCGGAAGTACTACTGCGTGAGGCTAAATTTCTAACTTCGGAGGCTACAACGGCGAATCCTCTGCCTTGCTCGCCTGCCCGTGCGGCTTCAACAGCCGCGTTGAGTGCCAGAATATTGGTTTGACTGGCAATACCGTCAATGACAGTGGTGATGCCTGCGATTTTTTTCGTGAGCGTCTCAATATCTGCCATAGTCGAGACAACTTTATGCATTATATCAGCGCCATTCTTGGCGGCCAGACTCGCTGTATGTGATAGCTGGTTTGTCTGTTGTGCATTTTGGGCATTGCTGAGGACGGTCGTTTTTATCTCCTCCATGCTGGCTGCTGTTTCCTGAAGTGCGCTAGCCTGTTGTTCAATGCGAGAGGACAGATTAAAGTTAGCGTCGGCAATCTCTGTTGAACCACGAGTAATGATGATAGTGCTTCCCTTGACCGAAGAGATGATCTTTTTCAGAGAGTTTTGCATATCTTCCAAACAAGAAAAGAGGAAACCTATTTCGCTTTTACTTTTATATGAGATGTCAGAATTCAAATCACCTTTGCTTATTTTATCAAAAATATCACAGGCAAGTTTAATTTTTAGTATTATATTTTTATTGAACCATGTTGTCGCTACCACTGTAATTAAAATATAAGAAAGTAACAGTGTAATGGCAATCACATACGATTGTTTTTTAACAGTATTGGCACTATGCAAGGTAGACATATAGATATCAGTATTGACTGCTGAAAATTCTGCAATGCTATCATTAACTTGTTGATATGCTTCTCTTAAACTTAAGTCGTTATTGATATTACCAGTGATAAATCCATTCGCTGCATCCTCCATATGATCTAGAATAGCCGTGATGTTTTTATGTAGAACAGCGGTTGTTGCGTCGTAACGACGATCGTTTTCCATTGCTTCGATATAAGAGGCTAGTAACTCCCTTGACGAAGTAGTCAATTCGATAAAGTGTTTAATCTCTTCTTTATCTAATGGGACATTAGTTAAAGAACCTATTACCTGATTATTAAATATTGCTCGTAGACTTGCTAAGTTATAGTGAAGACGGTCGATATCGTCTCTTTGTGACTTTGTTTCTTCTGCAAATAGAGTTTGCTGATAGCCTTGCTGTGATGAATATATATCATGAACGGCAAACAGAACCATCATTATTAACAATAATGACATAATTATCTTAACAACTTTTAATAAGGGAATATTATTCATAATCTAAATCCAAGTATTAAATATTTGCTTAAATGTTACGTTTTTAGCATCTATTCGTGACATTTTTAATCGCATTTAAATGTAATGAAATTCACATTTGTGATTTTGTTAAATAAATTGGGTTAATGTTGGCAGTTTTAAAGTCACTCAGAACATTACTTTGCTTTTAGCTGCCTAGACTATAAATAAATCGGTATATAAGGAAAAAACATAATAGTGATACTGTATTATATTTGAATTATCCTATCCTAGGGCAAATCCTGGCTTCAGTTAAGACCCGGATTTTGGCATGCTAAAATCCCCTGAAACGGAGGTTGGATGGATGAAATTTTGCGACTCTTCGAAGAAGAAACTTTCTTTGCTTGAAGCAGGCCGCAACAAAAATTGCAATAGTTGCTGCCCTGCGAGGGTTAATGTGTTATCACAAAGTTATTTATAAGTTATCACGAGAACATCGAACATAATTATTATTATGAATATTTTATGTATTCAGAGGATTTATAAGCATCTTAAAGAAATTAATTGGTTCATATGGGTACTTAAGACTTCTCATCTCGGATTGATTTTATTAAGGACTATTTTCTCTTTGGTTTATAAGAATAGTATTAATGCATGGAGATATATAAAGTGCAAAGGAATACCATCCGGCTGGATGCTAAGCCGCTTAGTTTCATTGACTATCTGGTAAATAATATCTTAACTGGTCAATAGCATTGTATTGATGTCTTTAATTGCTTGTGGTTCAGTGCATGGGGCTTCGGGCATGTCAGATAATACGTTAAGGTATCAATAAATACTCAGCGGTTAAGGGGATGGTCCAAAAATCATTGATGATTTTGCTTTACCAACTAAGGGTTGTAAAGAAGGCGGTTAAAATAGCTTTCAATCTCGGTATTGTGACTTCGTTTAGATATCTTTCTGCAACACTTTTGCGACACAGACTACCAAAAACAAAAAAGCCACCTTGTTAAAAGTGGCTTAATTATATGATTTTAAACTAAAATTTGGTGGCCCCTACTGGACTTGAACCAGTGACCAAGCGATTATGAGTCGCGTGCTCTAACCAACTGAGCTAAGGGGCCAAACTTGGACGCTGATTATACGGTAGTTTTTATCCTGCGGTCTAGAGCTGAAGAATCAGGTGCGCGTTTTATGCACAAATATAAGGTTTTTTACGGCGGCAGGGGAAAGCAGTGCTGATTTTCGGTGTAGAAGATGCTGTTTAGGGTCAAAAAAAGAAAACCCCCGGCATGCCGAGGGTTTTTGTTTGCTGATGACTGCAACCGACGATTAATCGTCGAGGAAGCTGCGTAGCACTTCAGAACGGCTTGGATGGCGTAATTTACGTAATGCCTTCGCTTCGATCTGACGAATACGCTCACGGGTTACGTCGAACTGCTTACCCACTTCTTCCAAAGTGTGGTCAGTGTTCATATCGATACCGAAACGCATACGCAGAACTTTCGCTTCACGAGCGGTCAGGCCAGCTAACACGTCGTGAGTGGCAGAACGCAGGCTCTCAGAAGTTGCAGAGTCCAGCGGCAGCTCCAGAGTGGTATCTTCGATGAAATCGCCCAGATGTGAATCTTCATCATCACCAATTGGGGTTTCCATTGAGATTGGCTCTTTCGCAATCTTCAGCACTTTGCGGATCTTGTCTTCCGGCATCAGCATGCGTTCAGCCAGCTCTTCTGGCGTTGGCTCGCGGCCCATCTCTTGCAGCATCTGGCGTGAGATACGATTGAGTTTGTTAATTGTCTCAATCATATGCACCGGGATACGGATGGTGCGTGCCTGATCCGCGATAGAGCGGGTGATTGCCTGACGAATCCACCAAGTCGCATAAGTTGAGAACTTATAACCACGACGGTATTCGAACTTATCTACTGCTTTCATCAAACCGATGTTACCTTCCTGAATTAAATCAAGGAATTGTAGGCCACGGTTGGTGTATTTTTTCGCAATAGAGATAACCAGACGCAGGTTAGCCTCAACCATCTCTTTCTTAGCACGACGCGCTTTCGCTTCACCGATAGACATACGGCGGTTGATGTCTTTCACTTGCTCAATCGTCAGGCCCGTCTCTTCTTCGATCTGGCGTAATTTCTGCAAGCTACGTTGAACATCATCCGAGACATCTTTCAGTTTCTCAGACCATGGTTTACCCATAGCCACTGCCGCCGCAAACCAGGTATCGCTGGTCTCATTGCTGGCAAACAGGGTAACGAAGTTTTTCTTCGGCATTTTGCACTGTTCAACACACAGCTTCATGATGATACGTTCTTGAGTACGAACGCGATCCATCATGGCACGCATGTTATTGACCAGATAGTCGAACTGCTTCGGTACCAGACGGAACTGTTTGAACACCTCAGAAAGGTTCAGAATCTCGGCAGCAGCAGTGGCATGGCTACGGCCATTTTTCTTGATTGCCATGCGTGTAGTTTCATACTGCTCACGCAATTCGCTGAACTTCTGACGTGCCAGCTCTGGGTCGATGCTGTTGTCGTCTTCTTCTTCTTCTTCGTCTTCTTCTTCTTTGTCGTCGTCATCCATCTCTTCAGTGGATAATTCAGAGCCTACGTGAGTTGCCGTCGGCGCAATATCTTCTTCGGCATTGGGATCGACAAAACCGTTGATCAGGTCGGATAAACGGGCTTCACCCGCTTCGACACGATCATATTGTTCCAACAAATAAGTAATGGCTTCAGGGTATTCAGCTACCGAGCACTGAACCTGATTGATACCCTCTTCGATACGTTTGGCGATATCAATCTCGCCTTCACGGGTCAATAGCTCAACAGTACCCATTTCGCGCATATACATACGCACCGGGTCGGTTGTACGCCCGATTTCAGATTCAACACTGGACAACACCTGTGCAGCAGCTTCCGCCGCGTCATCGTCGGTATCAGTGGTGTTCTCGGCCAGCATTAAATCATCGGCATCAGGGGCTTCTTCAAGTACCTGTATGCCCATGTCATTAATCATCTGGATGATGTCTTCGATCTGATCGGAATCGAC
This sequence comes from Yersinia bercovieri ATCC 43970, assembly GCF_013282745.1. Classification (NCBI taxonomy): domain Bacteria; kingdom Pseudomonadati; phylum Pseudomonadota; class Gammaproteobacteria; order Enterobacterales; family Yersiniaceae; genus Yersinia; species Yersinia bercovieri. Next base: position 750,326 of record NZ_CP054044.1, on the reverse strand, counting down.
GATATCTTCCGGCAGATGGTCATTGACCTCAGCATAGGTCAGATAGCCTTGCTCCTTACCACGGGTGACAAGTAGCTTCAGCTGTGACTGCGGGTTTTGCTCCATAAGACGGTATCCACACTTCAGAGTATTTGGGTTGGTGTCGGTCGGCGAAACCGCCAACAATAGCATTTGGGGCCTTTTTTTGTCGCCGCTGCCCGCTATGGCGGCATATTGTGGGGAGTCGCCCCCACATTTATCGGCAATTAAGCCGTTGGGTGATTCATTTTTTTCTGGCTAAAGCCAGATTCAAAGACCAAAGCTCTTTACGTTCTTCGGCGTTTAATCCATGTGTCCGGTCACGTGCTATGAGTGTTTCCTGACGTTGCTCCAAAATGGAGTCATACAGGCTCGCTAGCGTATCGACAAAAGTCGGTTCGACCATATCCTCAACAATCATGTGGTTCCATGTTGCGAGAGTTTCAAGCTGTTGGCTGAATTTATTATCACGGTACAGTTCCAATAACTGCCCGGTTGTCAGCCCCGGTTGGGCCAAACAAGTCTCAACCAACTCAATAAATAACGGTAAACCGGCTAACTTGGCTTGTTCAACCCCCTGTAGTGAGGGAATGAGTGTAGCCAGTTGTGGGTTCTGTACCAGTAGCCCTATAAGTATACGCATGGTTGTGCGTTTTAGCTGGGGCGGCTGGTAGGTATTCGTATTATCAGCCTGTTTTGGCATCAGCTTATCAAGCTGGCTGTCATCAAGTAGACCTAACTTATTGCCTAATTGCTGACGCAGGTAAAGGCGTAAGGTTTCACCGGGCACTTGGCTGATTAAAGGTAGTGCCAGCGTGCTTAACTTGGCGCGCCCATCGGGGCTACTTAAATCTACCTGTGGCATCAACGTTTCGAACAAGAAGGTTGAGAGTGGCTGCGCCTCCTCCATCCGCTGTTCAAATGCGTCTTTCCCTTCCTTACGTACCAGAGTGTCCGGGTCTTCGCCATCGGGCAAAAACATAAAGCGTAGCTGACGTCCATCATTTAGATAGGGCAGTGCCGTTTCTAATGCTCGCCAGGCGGCATCTCTACCCGCCCGATCGCCGTCATAACAACAAATTACGTTATCGGTCGCGCGGAATAATAGTTGAATATGTTCCGCGGTCGTCGCTGTTCCCAGCGAGGCAACAGCATAATCAATGCCAAATTGCGCTAATGCCACCACATCCATATAGCCTTCCACCACGAGTAAACGTGTTGGATTGGGGTGATTCACTTGCGCTTCATACAAGCCGTATAACTGGCGGCCCTTATGAAAGATCTCTGTTTCTGGGGAGTTGAGGTATTTCGGCACTCCGTCGCCCAGAATTCGCCCACCAAAAGCGATAACCCGCCCGCGCTTATCGCGGATAGGGAACATGACGCGCTCACGAAAACGATCGTAAGTCCGCCCTGTATCATTAGTCACCAGCATCCCTGCATCGTTCAGCGCAGTACGGCTCTCGCCATCGCGGCCAAAACGTTTTAAGGCATTGTCCCAACCTGGCGGGGCAAAGCCGATAGCAAAATGTTGGATGATCTCTTCACTCAAACCGCGATGTTTAAGATATTCGCGTGCCTGATTGGCGTTCTGGCCGTTGAGTGATTGTTGATAGAATGCGCTCAGGCTCTCCATCAGTTGATAAAGACTTTGTCGTTGGTGACGTTCGATCTGGGTGGTGCCGGTTCCTGCCTCGTAGGGCACTTCCAGCCCGTGCATGGTAGCCAATTCCTCGATACTTTCGACAAATTCAAGTCGATCATAATTCATCAAGAAATCAACGGCATTACCATGTGCGCCGCAACCGAAACAGTGATAGAACTGCTTTTCGCCGTTAACGGTGAATGAGGGTGTTTTCTCATGATGGAACGGACAGCACGCATGGTAATTTTTGCCTTGCTTCTTCAGCTTAACCCGAGCATCGATAAGATCGACGATGTCGGTGCGAGCTAGCAAGTCATTGATAAATACGCGTGGAATTCGTCCAGCCATAGGCCCCTAGTCGTCAGTCCATAAACGAGAACAAGCCGCGCATTCCTTTCGGAAAGCACGGCCTTCGTATGCAACTACTCGATCTGCGCGTTCTTAGAACATAAAAAACTACGCGGTGGGGTTACCCCCGAAGAATTAATACAGACGAGTGCGGCGTGCGTTTTCGCGAGCTAATTTCTTCGCGTGACGTTTCACAGCTGAAGCTTTAGCGCGTTTACGTTCGGTAGTCGGTTTTTCATAGAACTCACGACGACGAACTTCAGCTAAAACACCTGCTTTTTCGCAAGAGCGTTTGAAACGACGAAGAGCTACGTCGAACGGCTCGTTTTCACGTACTTTAATTACCGGCATGTGCCTCTCACCTCAATAGAAATCGGTTTGCTGCTGGCCAATCGCCAGCCTTCTCAAAATGGTGCGGAATTTTACTTCAATGGATGCTGCTTTGTAAAGCACCACAGCAAATTGAAACAGGCACGCCCCTGTAATGTCGACCCGTCCTTTACAAGAAAGTTGGTGCCTAAGGGTGCGACGGCCGCTGATTATATACTAAACAGGGGCATTGATCGAATTTATCAACACTCTTTTCAAATATGAAAACTATCAACAACATTTGTGTCGTCGGAGACCCAAAATGGGACTTTTGCCCCGCAATTTGGGATCAGAAATCATGACGGGCGTCACTGTTATGCTAAACTATCGGTCGCACGTGAATGATGGGAAATGTAATGCGAGTTTTGGGTATAGAAACGTCCTGCGATGAAACCGGAATTGCAGTGTATGACGATGAAACCGGTCTGTTAGCTAACCAACTGTACAGTCAGGTTAAATTGCATGCTGATTATGGCGGCGTTGTCCCTGAGCTGGCTTCCCGTGATCATGTGCGCAAAACGGTGCCGCTGATTCAGGCGGCATTGAAAGAAGCCAATCTGAGTGCCAAAGAGATCGATGGCGTGGCCTATACCGCCGGTCCGGGCTTGGTTGGCGCATTATTGGTCGGGGCCACAGTAGGCCGTGCATTGGCATTTGCCTGGGGTGTCCCTGCGGTGCCGGTTCATCATATGGAAGGCCACTTACTGGCACCGATGCTGGAAGATAATGCGCCTGAATTTCCTTTTGTCGCGTTACTGGTTTCCGGTGGTCACACCCAATTGATCAGCGTAACTGGTATCGGCGAATATCTGTTGCTGGGCGAATCTGTTGACGATGCCGCCGGTGAAGCTTTCGATAAAACAGCCAAATTATTAGGGCTGGACTATCCCGGTGGGCCGATGCTGTCGCGTATGGCGCAACAAGGCGCTGCGGGGCGATTTACCTTCCCGCGCCCAATGACTGACCGTCCTGGGTTGGATTTCAGTTTTTCTGGTCTGAAAACCTTTGCAGCAAATACGATTCGTGCCAATGGCACTGATGATCAAACTCGTGCCGATATTGCCCGTGCATTTGAAGATGCGGTAGTGGATACGCTGGCGATTAAATCCAAACGTGCGCTGGATCAGACCGGTTTCAAGCGCCTGGTCATCGCTGGTGGTGTTAGTGCTAACCGCACTTTGCGCTCAAAGCTGGCTGAAATGATGAAAAAGCGGGGTGGTGAGGTGTTCTATGCCCGGCCAGAATTTTGCACCGATAATGGGGCGATGATCGCCTATGCGGGTTTGATTCGACTGAAAAGTGGCGCGAGTAGTGAGTTGAGCGTTTCGGTCAGGCCGCGTTGGCCTTTGGCTGAGTTGCCGAAAGTCTGATCAGAAAGTTTGAGTGGGGCTGCGGCTGTGTTGCCGCGCCATCTCGCGATGCTCACATACTGACGTATGCTCCCTCTCTCAACTCCCTGCGCCTTGCCTCGCTCCCGCTCAGTCATTCTGGATTCGGTGGGATGGCGAGGTCATTCGGCAAAACTAATCCTCTTTCTCTTCCAACTCTGCGGCCTCTTCGGCGGCGGTTTTCTGTTTTTTCTTTCTGAGTTTGTCCCAGATTTTACTCTCTTTTCCGCGCCATAAACGTTGAATATTATCGTGGTGGCGCATTAGGATCAGGCAGGAGAGCATGGCGACAGGGAAGGTGAATTGCGGTTTAAACCACCAGACGTAGAAGGGGGCTATCAGGGCGCTGATAATGGCCCCTAAAGATGAATAGCCGCTCAGCAATACCGTCAACAACCAAGTGCCGGTCATCAGGCCAGTGAGATCCCAGCCGATGGGCGCGATAGCACCGAATGCTGTGGCAACACCCTTGCCACCTTTAAAGTGGAAAAATACCGGATAAATGTGGCCGAGGCAGGCGGCAATAGCGGTCAGGCCAAGATAGAGTGGCGAAACATGCAGCAGATAAGCTATCCAAACTGGCAACATGCCTTTCAGCACATCAAAAATCAGGACGGTTGCGGCAGCAGCGCGGCCACCAATGCGCAGTACATTGGTGGCACCGGGATTACCGGAACCATGCACACGCGGATCTGGCAGCTTGGCAACCCGGCAGACCAAGATCGCACTGGAAATAGAGCCACACAAATACGCGAAGATAATCATGCCAAGCGCGATAGCACTCATAACACCGCCCTGTTGAATAATGATCGTTTTAATCCCCACATCAGTGGATAATACGCATATTCGGCTGGAAGTGGTATCCGGCGAGCACAAAAACAGAGAGTGGCGTGATGGATATCGTATTTATTGAAGAACTCAGCGTCATAACCACCATCGGTGTTTATGACTGGGAGCAGACCATTCAGCAAAAGCTGGTGTTCGATATCGAAATGGGCTGGGATAATCGCAAAGCTGCCGTCAGTGATGATGTGAATGATTGCCTGAGTTATGCCGATATCAGTGATAGCGTCATAAAACATGTGGAATTACAACGTTTTGCCTTGGTCGAACGGGTGGCTGAAGAGGTTGCCGAACTGCTGCTACAGCGCTTTAAGTCGCCTTGGGTGCGAATTAAGGTCAGCAAACCGGGGGCAGTGGCTCAAGCCAGAAATGTCGGCGTGGTGATCGAGCGTGGCCAACGTCCTGACTGAGTGATGGGCTATTTTTTCGCCGGGATGACATAAAAGTGCAACGCTGCATCGATAATGTGGTCTGATTGCATTGGATAGCGTGATAAGTTAATTAAATATTAAATTTGAACGGCACTGTTTTGTTAACCATATCGTTTTGTTAATCCTATGGTTTTCAATATTGCCGTTTTTTTGGTTTCTATAATATGGCATTGGGTATCGTTGATGACGGATATGTATTCGCTGTTTGTGGCTTTTGTTCTGGGTGTAGTAGAAGGGCTGACCGAGTTTCTGCCGGTTTCATCTACCGGGCATATGATTATTGTCGGCGAGTTACTGGGCTTTACTGGTGACAAAGCCAAGACCTTTGAAGTCATTATTCAGCTAGGGTCGATTCTGGCCGTGGTAGTGGTGTTCTGGCGGCGGTTGTTTGGCCTGATTGGCATCCATTTTGGCGCTGTACCTCATGAGGGGAAAACCAGCGGCCATCTGACCTTAGGCCATATTTTACTGGCGATGCTGCCCGCTGTGGGGCTGGGATTGGTATTCCACAATGTCATCAAGTCGCTATTTAACCCGCACAGTGTCATGTATGCCTTGGTTGCCGGTGGCTTGCTGCTATTGACCGCTGAGTGGTTCAAACCTAAAAATGCGAAAGCCGTCGGGCTGGATGACATCACCTATCGCCAGGCTTTTGCCATCGGTTGCTTCCAGTGTCTGGCACTGTGGCCGGGGTTCTCCCGTTCTGGTGCTACCATCTCTGGCGGGATGCTGGTCGGCGTTAATCGCTATGCCGCCTCTGAGTTCTCCTTTATTTTGGCGGTGCCGATGATGATGGGGGCCAGCGGGCTGGATTTATATAAGAGTCTGCACTTCCTGACACTGGGTGATTTGCCGATGTTTGCCGTCGGATTCATCACCGCATTTATTGTCGCGCTGATTGCTATCAAAACCTTCCTGTCACTGATTAAACGCATCTCCTTTGTACCTTTTGCCATCTATCGCTTTGTGGTCGCCGCTGCGGTGTACTGGGTCTTTATGTAACCGCGTGATGAGTTTGAAGCATAAAAAAGCCCTGATTAATCAGGGCTTTTTGTTTGATGGCGGTCAGAGTTTATTCTGGCGCAATTTCCTGAGCTTGCTTCCATTGCGCCAACGCCTGTTGACGGCGGCGTTTCAGTTCGTCACGAATCGCCAACCCTTGTAGCCCGCTGGCGACCACTTCCTGCACCGATACGCCATTGGCAATCTGGAATGCGGCTCGCAGATAATCCCCTTGTGGGTAGGGATTATCTTCAAATCCAGTGCGACCACGGGCATCCGCCTCGCTGGTCATGATCATCTGCTCAAGGCGCTCTGGCTTGCGCCAAACATCAATCGCATCAAATAATTTGAGCAGAGTTTCAGGGCGAAGCTTATTCACTGTATGGATGAGATCATGGTACTCCGCCACCAGTTTTGCCAAATCACGCACCGGATTAGGCACGCGTAAACGCTGACACAATTGCTCAACCAATTTGACGCCCGCAGGGCCATGTCCATGGTGATGTGGCCAAAACTCTTTTGGCGTCAGACCCTTGCCTAAATCATGGCAAAGGGCGGCGAAGCGAATATCAACCTCAGGAGTGAGTTGAGCGGCGATAGCCAGCGTCATCAGGGTATGGATACCGGTATCAATTTCCGGGTGCCATTTTTCCGGCGCAGGAACACCAAATAAGCGGTCAATTTCAGGGAACAGCACCGCCAATGCACCGCAATCGCGCAGCACCTGAAAATAGATCTGTGGGTTTTGTGTTTTCAGCGCTTTCTCGGTCTCTTTCCAGACCCGTTCTGGCGTTAGAGCAGACAGCTCGCCACTTTGTGCCATTGCCGCCATCAATGATTGAGTCTCAGGGGCGACAGTAAAGCCCAAGTGAGCAAAGCGGGCAGCGAAACGGGCAACCCGCAGGACACGCAGTGGATCTTCGCCAAATGCCTCGGAGACGTGGCGTAACAGCCTATTTTCTAAATCTTGTCTGCCGTGATAGGGGTCGATTAACTCACCGTTATCACGGCGGGCAATGGCATTAATGGTTAGATCGCGGCGCAGTAAATCCTCTTCCAGCGTCACATCAGGAGCGGCATAGCAGGTAAAACCAGTGTAACCCTGGCCTGATTTACGTTCGGTGCGGGCCAGCGCATACTCTTCATGGCTGACTGGATGAAGGAAAACCGGAAAATCTTTGCCCACCTGTTGGTAGCCCTGTGCCAGCAGCTGTTCCGGCGCCGCGCCCACCACCACCCAATCCCGCTCGGTCACCGGTAGGCCTAATAAGTTGTCGCGGACGGCACCGCCGACCAAATAGATTTCCATGTAAACCCTTCGTTGTTGACGTTACAGCGGATATCAGTTCATCCAACGATTATTCTTTTTACGACTTGGGATCAGATGCGGCAGCACCAGGCCCAGCAATAAGCCAATCCCCGCGACACCGCCACCATACATAAACCACTGTAGGATGATGGTGCGCTGCTTATCATCCAATTGCAGATTGACTGCGCTGACCTTCTTCTGAGCAACCACTAACTGGTTTTTCAGTGATTCATTCTCTTTTTGCAGCTCGGAGATGACGCTATCACTGGCAGCGACTTTCTGCTGCATCTCTGCGGTGCGCTGATTCCAGCTATTATCAATATTAGCCAGTTTATCAGTCAGTGTTTTGACCTGCTGTTCAAGGTCTGGCACCCGAATACGTAAGCTTGGTGTTTCACTCAACTGATTCAGTGGGATCCACGTGGTTTTACCCTTACTGTCGCGGATTTGGCCATAATTTGTGCCTTCATCAACGCTTATCAGGGTGACTTCATCCCCACCTTTTAGCGTGCCAACAATGCGGTATTGATTACCGGGGCCACTATGAACGTAGGTATCCAGCTCATCAGAGATGTAACGTTTTTCTTCAGCGTGCGCGCCCCAAGAGAGAGTGAGACTTAGCACCGCGAGACAAATTAGGCGTATTTTCTGCATTAGAGAGTCATTTATGAGTGAATTTATGGAACGATAGTAGTGTGTTCAGTTTGCCGACGCAACGCATAAACCGGAATGAGAACTATCTTACTCTCATAGCCAGCGCGGCCTGGGCCACTTTATTGGCTATTTTTACCGCAGTGAAAATTTGTATTATGAAGCCTTAGGGCAGATCGGCTAAAACAGGTTAAAATAGGCTTTGACTTGGGGCTGCCGAGCGGTTTTTTGTGTAAAACAGGCAAATCACCGTGAAAAAGGCATAATGCCCGTAATCTCGCAACATACCGGTGTGAATGAAATTATGACCGTTGAAATAGAACTAAAATTTATTGCTACGCCTGCGGCCATCGCGGCGTTGCCGGAGCGGCTCACATCCTGGCAGAGCCAGCATTCAGCGCCGCAAACACTGGCGAACATCTATTTTGAGACCGCAGATAACCGCCTGCGCCAGCATGATATTGGCCTGCGTATTCGTGGTTATGATGGTCGTTATGAAATGACAGTGAAGAGTGGTGGCAAAGTGGTCGGCGGTTTACATCAACGGCCTGAATACAATGTCGATATTGATAGCGACAAACTCGATCTGGCGCGTTTTCCGGCAGATATCTGGCCAGAAGGGTGGTCGGTTGAGGCGCTGCAAGCTGAGTTACAACCGCTGTTTCGCACTGATTTCACCCGTGAGAAGTGGGCAATCACTTACGGTGAGAGCGAGATAGAGCTTGCTCTTGATCAAGGATCGATTAGTGCTGGTGAGCTGTCTGAGCCATTGAGCGAAATTGAGCTTGAGCTGAAACAAGGTAATCAGGCTGATTTACTGGCACTGGCCACTGAATTGGCGCAAATCGGCGGTTTACGTCAGGGCAGTCTGAGTAAAGCGGCGCGCGGCTACCACCTGGCACAAGGCAATCCTCCTCGCGAACTGCGGCCATTGCTGGTTCTGCAACCAGCGCCAAAATCGACTGTCGAGCAGGGAATGGTGGCCGGGCTGGAGATGGCGCTGGATCACTGGCAATACCATGAAGAGCTGTGGTTAGGTGGCGAATCAGCGGCTAAGGCGATGATTATTGAAGCATTAGCTATGGTGCGTCAGACTCTGGCGATTTTCGGTGGATTAGTGCCGCGCAAAGCCAGCACCGAACTGCGGGCGCTGTTGATTGCGCTAGAGCCACAGCTAGAACCGAAAAACGTGAAGGCGGAGCAGCTCTGTTATAGCACCGATTATCTGAAATGTAAGTTAGCGCTCACATCGTGGCTAGTCACTGCGGGCTGGCGGCCATTTATGGATGCCAAGGCGCAAGCGAAGTTCGATGGCTCATTTAAGCGCTTCTGCGACATCATGCTGAGCCGCAGTGCCGCCGATCTGAAAGAGGCATTTGCTCACCATATGGATGACGACGGCTATCTGGCCCAACTCCCCCGTTTGAATCGGCAGATTATGACCTTCCAGCTGCTCTCTGGTTTCTATCCACAGAGTGAATGGCACCCATATATTGATGGCTGGTTTGGTTTGCAGCTGGCAATTATGGAGCGTCAAGGCCATTGGCGCGATACCGCCCGTAAAGAAGCATTGGCGCAGGCAGCCTTTTGGCTGAACGGTGCTGTCCGTTAGTCGAACATATACCCTAACTCATTGAAGTTGCAGGCAGGTGATAAGTAAACGCCGCTGCGACTTCAAGTTCGATGGGTATCCAAGGAATTCGCTATGTTGCCACTCCCCCCGGAATTACAGATTCAGGCGCAGAATGTACAGCAGCGCTTTCATGAGTTACCGACGCCGCTGAGCTTAGGTGATGAAGAGATAGCTGTATTGGTGTTGAGTGATTTTGTCAGTGACATGCTCCTGATTCACCCTGAATGGCTGGTGGAGTTGCATCAACAGCCGCCGCAACCGCAGGAGTGGCAACTTTATCCGCAGTGGCTCAGCCAGGCGCTGGCCGAGGTGCAGGATGAAGCTGCGCTGTTAGCCGCTTTGCGGCTGTTTCGCCGCCGGATTATGGTACGTATCGCCTGGTCACAGGCACTGCAAAGCAGTGCCACGACTGACACCTTGCAGCAACTCAGTTGGTTGGCTGAAACCCTGATTATCGCGGCCCGCGACTGGCTCTATCAGGTATGTTGTCGTGAGTTCGGCACACCATGCAATGGTGAGGGTGTAGCGCAGCCGCTGCTGATTTTGGGCATGGGCAAGTTAGGCGGCGGTGAGCTGAATTTCTCCTCTGATATCGATCTTATTTTTGCTTATCCAGAGAGTGGTCAAACGCATGGGGGGCGGCGGCAGTTGGACAATGCCCAGTTCTTTACCCGCCTGGGCCAACGGCTGATCAAGGCGCTCGATCAGCAAACCATTGACGGCTTTGTCTATCGGGTGGATATGCGTCTGCGCCCGTTTGGCGATAGCGGCCCCCTGGTGTTGAGCTTTGCGGCGCTGGAAGATTATTACCAGGAACAGGGCCGTGACTGGGAGCGCTATGCGATGGTTAAAGCGCGTCTGATGGGCGGCGCTGAAGACCACTACAGTAAGGAGCTGCGCCAGACCCTGCGGCCTTTCGTCTTCCGCCGGTATATTGATTTCAGCGTGATTCAATCACTGCGCAACATGAAGGGGATGATCGCCCGTGAAGTGCGCCGACGTGGCCTGAAAGACAATATCAAGCTGGGCGCGGGCGGTATTCGTGAGATTGAGTTTATTACGCAGGTGTTTCAGCTGATTCGTGGTGGCCGCGAACCGCGCCTACAAGAGCGGGCTTTGCTGCCCACCTTGCAGGCGGTGGCGGAGTTGGGCTTATTACCGGAGCCGCAAGTGGCGGATCTCATTGGCAGCTATCTGTTTTTGCGCCGCCTGGAAAATCTGCTGCAAGCCATTGCTGATGAGCAAACCCAGACCTTGCCCGGTGATGCGCTCAATCAGGCCCGATTGGCTTGGGGCATGGGGTATGGGGATTGGGCCGCCATGAGTGCGGCGCTGGAACAGCATATGCAAGCGGTGCGTGGGGTGTTTGATGACCTGATTGGCGACGATACCCCCGATATTGGCGAAGATCCCAGCCATGGGCTGTACAAAAGTTTATGGCAGGATGCGCTGGAAGAGTGTGATTTAGCTCCACTGACACCGCATTTAGACCAGGCCGCGCGCCGCCAATTACTGAACACTATCAATGAGTTCCGCCACGATATGGATAAACGCACCATTGGCCCCCGTGGCCGTGAGGTGCTGGATCAACTGATGCCGCGGCTGTTCGCTGAGGTCTGTCCGCGTCCTGATGCTAATGTTGCGCTTAGCCGGCTGATTCAACTGCTGCTGAGCATCGTTACCCGCACCACTTATCTGGAATTGCTGGTGGAGTACCATGCGGCGCTAAAACACGTTATCCGTCTCTGTTCGGCCTCGCCGATGGTGGCTAGCCAGTTAGCTCGCTACCCATTGCTGCTGGATGAATTACTCGATCCACAATCCTTCTATCAGCCGCTGGAACCCGGTGCTTACCGCGATGAATTGCGCCAATATTTGCTGCGGGTGCCGGAAGATGACGAAGAGCAGCAGTTGGAGGCGTTGCGCCAGTTTAAGCAGGCGCAGCAATTACGCATTGCCGCCGGTGATATCACTGAGGCGCTGCCAGTTATGAAAGTGAGCGATCACTTAACCTATCTGGCAGAGGCCATTATTGATGCGGTTATCCAGCAAGCCTGGAACCAGATGGTGGCTCGCTATGGTCAGCCGAGCCATTTGCAGCAGCGCGAAGGCCGTGGTTTCGCGGTGATTGGCTATGGCAAGCTGGGGGGATGGGAGCTGGGTTACAGCTCAGATCTCGATTTAGTATTCTTGCTCGACTGCCCGCTAGAGGTGATGACCGACGGCGAGCGCAGCATTGATGGCCGCCAGTTCTATCTGCGTTTGGCCCAGCGAGTCATGCACCTATTTAGCACCCGCACCTCGTCAGGTATTTTGTATGAGGTCGATGCCCGGCTGCGGCCATCCGGTGAAGCTGGCATGTTGGTCAGCACCGTCGAGGCTTTCGCTGATTATCAGCAAAATGAGGCCTGGACTTGGGAGCATCAGGCGCTGGTTCGCGCCCGTATTGTCTATGGCGATCCGGCGCTGCATCAGCAGTTTGACGCCATTCGCCAGCAAATTTTATGCCGCCACCGTGATGCCCCGCAATTGCAGCAGGAAGTGCGCGAAATGCGCGAGAAAATGCGCAATCATTTGGGCAGCAAACAGCGCGATATTTTTGATATCAAAACGGACGAAGGTGGGATCACTGATATTGAGTTTATCGCGCAATATCTGGTGCTGCGTTATGCCGCCAGTGAGCCACGTTTGACCCGTTGGTCAGATAATGTGCGCATTTTTGAGCTGATGGCGAATAACGATATTATGCCGCTGGATGAGGCCGCCGCGCTGACCCGTGCTTATGTCACCATGCGCGATGAGATCCACCATCTGGCGTTGCAGGAGCAATCCAGCAAGGTGGCCGCCGATAGCTTTATCGCCGAGAGAGCACAGGTGGTCGCTAGTTGGCATAAATGGCTGATATCAACGCCAACTGATGCATAGGTTGCGGTTATTAATGGTAAGCAAGGTGTCTGTGATATTATCTGGCGCCATATAATGAACACAATATTGGAGCGAAGGATGCGTGTTTTCGGGGTTAATAACAGCTCACAGTGGGGGGCAAACGTATGAAAGTCACGCTGCCTGATTTTCGTCGCGCCGGAGTATTAGTCGTTGGTGATGTGATGTTAGACCGCTACTGGTATGGGCCAACCAGCCGGATCTCACCGGAAGCGCCAGTTCCCGTGGTCAAAGTTGATACTATTGAGGAGCGCCCCGGTGGTGCGGCGAACGTCGCGATGAACATCGCCTCCCTTGGTGCCATCTCCCGCTTAGTGGGCTTGACCGGTATCGACGATGCCGCGCGCGCCCTGACCAGCAAGCTAAATGAAGTTCAGGTGCGCTGTGATTTTGTCTCGGTTCCCACGCACCCGACCATCACCAAATTACGGGTGCTTTCCCGCAACCAGCAGCTGATCCGCCTGGATTTTGAAGAGGGTTTTGATGGCGTTGATCCTCAGCCTATCTTTGAGCGCATTCAACAGGCGCTGCCACAGATTGGCGCGCTGGTGCTGTCCGATTACGCCAAAGGCGCATTGAACAGTGTACAGCCGATGATTCAATTGGCTCGTAAAGCGAAAGTTCCGGTACTGATCGATCCTAAAGGCAGCGATTTTGAGCGTTATCGCGGCGCAACCCTGCTGACACCTAATTTATCTGAATTTGAAGCGGTAGTGGGTCACTGCAAAAACGAGGAGGAGTTGGTCAGTCGAGGCATGAAGCTGGTGGCCGATTTTGAACTTTCCGCTCTGCTGGTGACGCGCTCGGAGCAAGGGATGACCTTGCTGCAACCGGGTAAACCGCCGTTACATTTGCCAACACAGGCGCAGGAAGTCTTCGATGTGACCGGTGCCGGTGATACCGTGATTGGCGTGTTGGCGGCGGCACTGGCGGCTGGAAACAGCCTCGAAGAGTCATGCTTCCTCGCGAATGCCGCAGCTGGCGTGGTGGTTGGTAAGTTGGGAACCTCAACGGTTTCGCCGATTGAGCTGGAGAATGCCATCCGTGGCCGGGCCGAAACCGGTTTTGGGGTGATGGATGAGCAACAACTGAAAAAAGCCGTGGCGCAGGCTCGCCAGCGTGGCGAGAAAGTGGTGATGACCAACGGCATTTTTGACATCCTCCACGCCGGCCATGTCTCGTATCTGGCTAATGCCCGCAAGCTGGGGGATCGCCTGATTGTCGCGGTGAACAGTGATGCCTCGACCAAGCGCTTGAAAGGCGAAAAACGCCCGGTTAACCCACTGGATCAGCGGATGATCGTATTAGGTGCGCTGGAAGCCGTGGATTGGGTGGTGCCGTTTGAAGAGGACACCCCGCAGCGCTTAATCGCTGATATTTTGCCGGACCTACTGGTGAAGGGCGGTGATTATAAGCCAGATGAGATCGCGGGCAGTGCCGAGGTTTGGGCCGCCGGTGGTGAAGTTAAGGTGCTGAATTTTGAGGATGGTGTCTCTACCACCAATATTATTCAATCCATCAAAAACGGTCGTGGTTAGGTTAGCGCCAAAAGGGTGCTGACAATATTAGCTGCATAGGATGTGAGTGGTGAGTGGACTAAAACAGGAGTTAAGTCTCGCACAGGGAGTCGGGTTGTTGTCCACTTCACTGCTGGGCACCGGCGTTTTTGCCGTGCCAGCACTGGCGGCCATGCTGGCGGGTGATGATAGCTTGTGGGCCTGGCCAATTTTGATTGTGCTGGTTTTTCCGATCGCGATCGCTTTTGCTGCTTTAGGCCGCCACTTCCCCAGTGCCGGTGGTGCTGCTCACTTCGTCACCCTGGCTTTCGGGCCGCAGTTGGGTAAAGTCACCGGCTGGCTATTTCTCTCGGTCATTCCCGTCGGTCTTCCTGCCGCCTTACAAATTGCCGCTGGCTTTTGGCAGGCGACCTTTGGTTGGCGCGATAGTGAACTGTTAATGGTGCAACTGGTGACCTTGCTGGTCATTTGGCTGTTAGGGACGCGCAGTGCGGGTTCCAGTGCCAATGTGCAGACCCTGATTGCGCTGCTGGTCATCGCGCTGGTGGTGGCTATTTGGTGGCAGGGAGATATTCGCCCATCACAGATACCTTGGCCATCGCCGCAAGATATTTCCCCGCCAAATATGTTCAGTGCGCTCGCCGTGATGTTTTGGTGCTTTGTCGGGCTGGAAGCTTTCGCGCATCTGGCGACAGAGTTTCGCCATCCCGAACGTGATTTCCCCCGAGCATTGATGGTGGGCCTACTGGTCGCGGGGGCGGTCTACTGGGGATGTACGGTAGCCGTGCTGCACTTCCATGCCTATGGCGAAGCGCAGGTCGCGGCAGCCTCGCTACCCAGAATTGTGGTGCAACTGTTCGGCGAACATGCGCTATGGATTGCTTGCATTATTGGCTATCTGGCCTGCTTTGCCAGCGTCAATATCTACACCCAGAGCTTTGCCCGCATGGTGTGGTCACAAGCTCAAGTGCGGCCACAAAGTAAGCTGGCGCAGCTTTCAGCTGGGCAAACCCCGGTTTATGCGCTGACGGCGGTGGTGGGCAGTTGTCTGGCATTTGCGCTGTTGATCTACTGGCTCTCTCTACCATTGGATTTACTGATTGTTTATGCCAACGGCATTTTCGTGCTGATCTATTTGCTCTGCATGTTGGCTGGGATTCGTTTATTGAGCGGGCGCTCGCGGGTGATGTCGGTGATTGGTAGTGTGCTGTGTTGTCTCTTGCTGGTGATGATTGGCTGGAAGAGTTTATACGCGCTACTGATGTTTGCTCTGCTATGGATATTGATATCCCGAATGCCAAGAGCGGTAATACCATCATAAATTTAGGGTGCTACATAAGCACCCTGATTATCAACGATAACGTTTTACTTATAATGATTTAATCAATCATTACTCGCCAGTCTGGTTATCGCTTTTTTTATCTTCAATTGCGGTTGGCGCGCTGTTGAATTTAGCTTCCAGCTCACCCATGCGTTGTTCCAGTAAAGCCAGTTTCTCTCTGGTGCGCAGCAGCACTTGAGTCTGCACATCGAACTCTTCACGATTAACCAAATCCAGTCGGGTTAACTGCGATTGCAGCACTAGCCGAATTTTCTTTTCGACGTCGTCCCCGAATTCGCGAATACCTTTCGGCATAGACTCATGCACCTGGCGGGCGATTTGTTCAATTTTTTTCGGGTCAATCATGATATTTCCCTAATTAGCTGTGTAGTGACTCCCCCTAGTGTAATGCCAGATGACAATTGTATAAACCTCCGCACATCTAGATTTTGGTAATTGCTCAGAAGAATCAATAGCGCTATAGTCATACACTTATTCTCAGGGCGGGGTGTAAGTCCCCACCGGCGGTAAATTGTGTTGTGGCGTGCTAACGTCATGGTGCAAAAGCCCGCGAGCGCTCACCTTGTTTCTCTTCTCAAAGAAAACAGGGTAGAGGTCAGCAGATCCGGTGTAATTCCGGGGCCGACGGTTATAGTCCGGATGGGAGAGATTAACGGTATCTGCTGAGTTTATGCACGTTTAGCTTTCAAGGTGTAGCCAACACACACATGCAACTTGAAAGCTGTCGGGTATAGCTCGCCTGCGTTATTTCGGCTATTTCTATCTCTAGATCAATGCATTTATAGATAAAAAACCGGCCAGTTACTCCTCAAGACCGCCCTGATTCTGGTAATCCATAATTTAATGAGGTTTTTTTTACCATGAATCAGACTCTTCTATCAGATTTTGGCACGCCTGTTGAGCGTGTAGAACGTGCTATCGACGCTCTGCGTAATGGCCGTGGCGTTATGGTGTTGGATGACGAAAACCGTGAAAACGAAGGCGATATTGTTTTTGCGGCACAAGCCATGACCGTTGAGCAAATGGCACTGACTATCCGGCACGGTAGCGGCATTGTGTGTCTGTGTATCACCGACGATCACCGCCAGCAGCTTGAGTTACCAATGATGGTGACCAACAACACCAGCCAGTTCCAAACTGGGTTTACCGTGACTATCGAAGCCGCTGAAGGCGTCACCACCGGCGTATCTGCGGCAGATCGCTTGACCACTATCCGCGCGGCAATTGCTGATAACGCAAAACCTAGCGACCTTAATCGCCCTGGTCATGTATTCCCACTGCGCGGCCAGCCCGGTGGTGTCTTATCCCGCCGTGGTCACACCGAAGCCTCTATCGATTTGGCAATACTGGCAGGTTACAAACCCGCTGCGGTATTGTGTGAACTGACCAATGACGATGGCAGCATGGCACATGCGCCAGAAGTGATTGAGTTTGCTAAGTTGCATAATATGCCGGTTGTGACGATTGAAGATCTGGTGGCGTATCGCCAGTCTCACTAACAGAGAGCCAATATTATTAAATATTAGCTGCTAATTCTGAGTGTTAAACGCCGGGTAGCCTCTAGTTTTCTGAATAGATCGCGGCCCGGTTATTTCCCATCGCCATAGAATGCCATTACTGCTTCTCCCCCTCTGATTTCCCCTTCAAAATTATTGAATATCTTCATCACTGTTATCCGGCTGTGTAATGAAAAAAAAGCGCGTAATGTGTTGCTTATGTTTTAAGCGCAGATAATTTTAAGCGCCACTCTTCTTCTTAACAGTAAGGATTTTCTATGAACACGCCTCGTATGCCTGCACTGTTTCTCGGCCACGGTAGCCCGATGAACGTGCTGGAAGAGAACAGTCACACCCAAGCATGGCGTGCGTTAGGTGAGACATTGCCGCGCCCTAAGGCAATTTTGGCGGTTTCCGCCCACTGGTATACCCGTGGGACGGCGGTGACGGCCATGGCGAAACCTCGCACTATCCATGATTTTGGCGGCTTCCCGCAGGCGCTGTTCGATACTGAGTATCCTGCACCGGGTTCGCCTGCGCTTGCCGCACAAATTCAAGAGTTGTTGGCACCTATCGCCGTGCGGGCGGATACCAGTGAGTGGGGGTTGGACCATGGCAGCTGGGGGGTATTGATTAAAATGTACCCTGAGGCTGATATTCCTGTGGTGCAACTGAGTATTGATGGCACCCAACCGGCAGAGTATCACTATGAATTAGGCCGCAAATTAGCGGTGCTGCGGGAGCAGGGGGTGATGATTGTCGCCAGCGGTAATGTGGTACACAACTTGCGTATGGTGAGATGGCAAGGAGATAGCACTCCGTATCCATGGGCCGAATCTTTCAATCAGTTCGTGCGGGATAACCTGAATTATCAGGGCGATAACCACCCATTGGTTAACTTTATGCAGCATGAAGGGGCGGCGTTGTCTAACCCATCACCTGAGCACTATCTACCGCTGCTGTATGTGCTGGGGGGCTGGGATGGCAAAGCGCCAATTTCGATCCCAACGGATGGAATTGAGATGGGGTCGTTGAGTATGCTGTCAGTGCTGGTTAACTAGCCCAGAGTGTAAGCATTAGAATATAAACAAGGGGAGGCATATTACCTTCCCTTGCGGTTAATGACAAAGTCGTCTGAGCGGAGAGAACGGGCAGATCGTAAAGATGCCGTAAAATCATTCCTGATGGCTCGAACCGTGCCATTCGTGGCGCGGAGGCTTTACTCTTCTACCTGTCCTCACCTTTTGAGATCGAGTCGTCGAGGTTTGTCAGCAGTCTGAAGGGAAGGTAGATTACCTTCCTTTATGAATGAGCGTTTAACCCAAAATAATATGTGGGTAGAAACGCGATAGATCTTGAGTGATCAGCTCACGATCTTCACGTAAACCAATACCACATGGTTGATCATTTACCAGCCAGCTACCAATCAGTGTGTAGCTATCCCCGAATTTAGGCAACGGATGGAATTGTTGAACAATCATGCCCTCCTCGCCGTATGGCCCGTCAACCCGCGCCACCTCTTTGCCATTTTCCACTATCTGAATATTGGCACCTTCCCGCGAGAATAGCGGCTTGGTGACATAGTGATCCATCGCAGGATGATCATCTTCCGCAAAGTAAGCAGGCAACAGATTTGGGTGATTCGGGAACATTTCCCACAGCAATGGCAGCAAAGCTTTATTGGAGATAATGCTCTTCCAGGCGGGTTCCAACCAGCGCACGCCAGCATCTTCCAGTTTGGTAGAGAACATTTCGCGGAACATAAATTCCCACGGGTAGAGCTTGAACAGATTACTGATCACTTGGTTATCGAGATCAGTAAATTGCCCTTTCTCCCCTAAGCCGATCTCTTCCATAAACATGAATTCAGTCGGCAGCCCCGCTTCCAGTGCGCAATCTTGCAGATATTGCACCGTGCCACGATCCTCTTCGCTGTCCTGACAGCAGGCCAGATGCAGCAAGCTAAAACCATGGTTATCATGCAGATCAACAAAACGCTCGATCAGCTTCTCTTGCATGCTGTTGTATTGGTCAGAATCCTGACTCAAATTGCCTGCATTGATCTGATCTTCCAACCATAACCATTGGAAAAAGGCGGCTTCATACAGTGAGGTTGGGGTATCGGCATTGTTCTCCAGCAGTTTTGCTGGATTGACGCCATCATAGGCCAGATCAAGGCGAGAGTAGAGTGAGGGCTGATGGGTTCGCCAGGAGCTACGAACAAAATCCCAGCAATGTTTTGGAATGCGGAATTTCGCCATCAGTTGATCGCTATTGACCACTTTTTCAACCACTTGCAGGCACATTTGATGTAACTCTGCGGTGGTCTCTTCCAGCTCTTCAATTTGCGCTAAGGTGAATTCGTAATAGGCATCTTCACACCAGTACGGCTCGCCATACATGGTGTGGAAACGAAAACCAAATTCGGTGGCTTTTTCACGCCAGTCTGGGCGCTCGCTAATTGCTAAACGTTTCATTAATCAGACCTTAGCCACCCATGCTACGCGTGCTGGTTTTGGATGATGTTGCGGCGCTACGTTGCATAGTGGACTGCTTAGCCACCGACTCGCCAAAACCGCCACGGGTGATGGTATTGGTCACGGCTGGCTTCGGCGCCATTGCGGTGCGCGGTACTGTCATGGTGCGGCCTGTAGTGGCGGAACCAAAGTTTTTACCGGTGGCATCAACAAATTTGCCGTTAGCGGGGCTATTTGCTGCTTTAGAGGTGAATAGTGGCTGGCTTGCGCCGCCGCCCATCATCCGACCCATCATATAACCGGCCATTAATGGCATCCACATACCGCCGCTCTGTTGCGGTGCGGCGGCGGTGGTTTGTTCAGTTGAAGATGACGATGTTGGCACCATGCCCGCTTGTGCCGGGGCCTGAGTACACTGTGACTCACCAAATTCTGCTATGCAGTCTTCGCGGGTGGCATACTTCGGTGCTGTTTTTGCCGCTTCCTGCAAGGCAGTGTTGTAAGCAGTGGTACATTCAGCGCTCTTGGACGGGTTTGCCGCAGAGCAGTCATCAGCATTTTGGTACAAAGAGACAGTTTCGTCAGTTTTTTCGCAGCCGGCCAGCATAAATACGGCACTGACAGCAAAAGCTACTGGCGCAAGGCGATAACTGCGCCAGGATTTACGGAAAGTCTCTTGATTGATGTTTTGAGTCCGTTTCATCATTATTTGTCTCATTTCCGGGCGTTCAATGCCCTTTCCCAGTAAGAACCCTAAGGATAGGGGAAACGTGTATAAAATTAAAGCGTGAGGGGCGGTCAGCGGCAGACTTTACAAAGCTATACGAACTGTTGCGAGTTGCTTCGCTTTTTTCATTGACGAAAAATGCTTGGTCATTAAAGGGGAGGCAGGAAATAAGCCGGGCGCAGCCTGATGCTGCGCCCGGAGAGCCGAACCGGTAAAAATCAGTTACGGAATGGATTGCCGTTACGTGCAGGTGCGGTGGTTGAAGGCTGGCTTACTGGTGTCACACGCGGTGCTGCCTGAGTGTTAGTGCCATCAGCATAAGTATTCTGGTTAGCATTATCTGGTGCCAGAGCGGTTGCTGAAGTTGGAACTGGTTTATCCAGTACCCCGTTCAACTCCATCAGATCATTCATGTTCAGTGTACCCAGTGCTGACTGGATATTTAACTGATTAATCAGATAGTTATAACGAGCGTCAGCGAGCTGTTGCTTGGACTGATACAAGTTAGTTGTGGCAGTCAACACATCCAGAATCGTACGAGTACCGACCTGATAGCCCGCTTCCATTGCATCCAATGAGCTTTGGTTAGAAATGACCACTTGCTCATAAGCTTTAATGCTGCTGATAGAGGCGGAGATATTGTTGAATGAGGAGCGGACAGTTTGCACCACACTACGGTGGGCGCTCTCTAACTGCTCACTGGCTCCCACGAAATTGTACTGCGCTTGTTTCACCGCAGAATTGGTGGCCCCGCCGCTATACAGTGGCAGGCTCAGTTGCACGCCAATTTGGTTCTGGCCGGCATCATTATTGACTTGCTGAGTGCTTGGTGTGCCGCCGCTGTAACGGGTATTGGTTACAGACGATGATGCCGTCAAATCGATGGTTGGCATATAGCCGGTTTCTGCCGATTTAATTTGCTCACGGGCCAAATCTTGACTCAAACGGGCAGAAAGTAACGAAAGGTTACGTTTCTCAGCATCTTTCAACAGGTTAGCAACGGCCTCTGGGCGCTTTGTCTTCAAGCGATCAACATTCAGTGAGGCTAATTCTGGGTAATAAACCCCAGTAATCTGGCGCAGATTTTCCAGCGCATTATCCAGATTATTACGCGCCGTTACTTCATCTGCTAATACGGTATCATAGCTGGCTCGGGCGTTCTGCACATCGGTGATTGCGACTAAACCCACATTAAAACGCTGGGTGGTTTGATCTAACTGACGATAGACCGACTGTTTCTGTGCTTCAGTATAAGAGAGGCTATCAATCGCTCTAAGCACATTGAAATAGGCTGTTGCTGTGTTCAGGATCAATGCTTGTTCGTTGGTTTGGAACGTTACATCCTGAATACCTGCCGCTTTTTCCTGCAAGGTCAGAGCACGCCATTTAGACATATCAAAAATGGTTTGAGTCAGTTGCAAAGAGCCTGAAGTGGCGTTGCTATCCGGGTTGCTAGAGGCATCGCGGAAACCATTGGTATGGCTATAACCCGCACCTAAACCGAGCTGTGGTAACAGCGGGCTGCGAGCTTCATTAATTTTTTCATATGCGGCATCACGGTCAGCAGCCGATTTGCGTAAATCCGGGTTACTATCCCTGGCTTGCTTATAAACTTGCAGCAAGTTCTCTGCCTGGCTCATGGTACTGAAACCAGCCAGACTCAGCCCGATAAGAAGGGGGAGCAGTTTCTTCATTTGCAGTCCTTGTTGTGCAGCAGTTGTGCAGCAATATTACTATGGTAGCTGTCGATAGACGAGTTGTTGCCGATTCTATCAGAGTCTGCCAATGGAATAAGGTGGCTGATTGTGCCATCTCGCCTTAATTTACTTAAATCTATCACAAAGCTAAAAGTGTGTTCAGACAACTAATCTGTATCGCGCCATCTTTGTCAAATAATCTTTATCAAAGTCTCTTTTTAAACCGCTAATCTTAGTAAGGAAATAAGTCTATGTCATCAGCACAACCCTCACCGGTGACCTTCGACAAGAGCGATGTGGAAATTATTGCACGTGAAACTCTGTACAGTGGTTTTTTTTCATTGAATTTATACCGTTTTCGCCACCGTCTGTTTAATGGTGAAATGAGTGGTGAAGTTAAGCGCGAGATTTTTGAGCGCGGTCATGCCGCCGTGTTATTACCTTATGATCCGGTGCGCGATGAGGTGGTGCTGGTGGAGCAATTGCGCATTGCAGCCATTGACAGCAGCCCATCGCCTTGGTTATTAGAGATGGTCGCCGGAATGATTGAAGAGGGCGAAACCGTCGAGGGAGTGGCGCGTCGCGAAGCGGAGGAGGAGGCGGGAATTCATATTGGTCGCTGCAAGCCGGTGCTCAGTTATTTAGCCAGCCCGGGTGGCACCAGTGAGCGCCTATCCATTATGGTGGGTGAAGTGGATGCGACGACGGCGAGCGGTATTCATGGTTTGGCCGACGAAAATGAAGATATCCGAGTGCATGTTGTCAGCCGTGAACAGGCTTGTCGTTGGGTGGAAGAGGGTGCTATTGATAACGCAGCCTCAATCATTGCATTACAATGGCTGGCGTTGCACCACTTATCGCTAAGAGCAGAATGGCAGCCGTAAAGAGAAAGCGAGCATAATAATGATAAAACGCTACACACCTGATTTCCCTGAAATGATGCGGTTATGCGAAACTAACTTCGCACAATTGCGCCGTTTGATACCACGGGTCGATGAAGTGGGCGAAAATGTTGCTTATCAGGTTAATGGTGTCAGTTATCGGCTGACAATAATTGAGTCTACCCGCTACACTTCGGTGGTAGAGATTGTGCAAACTGAGCCTGCCGTCAGTCAATGGGGTCTACCGTCGATGGTGGTCAGGCTTTATCATGATGCACAGGTCGCGGAAGTGTGTGCTAGTCAGCAGATCTCCCGCTTCAAAGCAAGCTATGATTATCCGAATAAAAAGTTGCATCAGCGGGACGAAAAGCATCAAATTAACCAGTTTCTTGCCGACTGGTTGCGCTACTGTTTGGCGCATGGAGCGGTGGCAGTTCCGGTTTATTAGACAGACTTATAGCCTTGCCTACCGAGGATCAAAATCGGGTTGGTCAAGGTGCAAAAACAAGGACACCATTTGGAAAGCCTGTTTAAACTGCCTATGGCGAGTGGGGCCAAGGTCAGAATTTTACAAATAACAGATACCCACCTATTCGCTGGTGAACATGAGACCTTACTGGGTGTCAATACTTCCCACAGTTATCGCGCTGTGTTGGATGCGATTATTGCTGAGCAGCACCCATTTGATCTTATTGTTGCCACTGGTGATTTGGCTCAAGACCACTCTGTTGCTGCCTATCAAAATTTTGCGAAGGGCATCGCCCGTTTGCCCGCACCTTGCTTATGGCTACCCGGCAATCATGATTTTCAACCGGCGATGGTTGATGCACTGGCTGATGCGGGTATAGCACCTTCAAAGCAAGTTTTGGTGGGGGATAACTGGCAAATTCTATTATTGGATAGTCAGGTCTTTGGTGTTCCTTATGGTGAGTTGAGCGACTATCAACTGGAGTGGATGGAGCGCTGTCTGGAGGCATATCCAGCGCGCTATACACTGATTTTATTGCATCATCATCCAATGCCATCGGGCTGTACCTGGCTTGATCAGCACAGCTTGCGTAATGCGCATATGTTGGCGGCGACTCTTACCCGCTATCCGCGGGTGACCACCTTATTGTGCGGCCATATCCATCAGGATTTGGATCTCGATTGGTATGGTAAGCGCCTGCTAGCCAGCCCATCGACCTGTGTGCAGTTCAAACCTCACTGTACTAATTTCACCCTTGATACTGTGGCTCCGGGATGGCGCTACCTCGATTTACTGCCTAATGGAGTACTTGAAACTGAGGTTCGCCGGTTAGCCAGTGATGAGTTCTGCCCGGACATGGACGCGGACGGTTATTGATGAGCACGCTTCTATACATTCATGGATTTAATAGTTCTCCCAGTTCGGCGAAAGCAACCACCTTTAAAAACTGGCTGCAGCAACACCATCCTGATATTGAGATGCTAACCCCACAACTGCCACCTTATCCCGCAGAAGCCGCAGAGATGCTAGAAAGCATTGTGATGGATAAAGCTGGGCAGCCTATTGGCATTGTTGGCTCTTCTCTTGGCGGCTATTTTGCCACCTGGCTTTCCCAGCGCTTTAGCATTCCGGCGGTGGTGGTTAACCCCGCGGTGCGGCCATTCGAGCTGCTCAGTGATTACCTGGGTGAAAATGAGAACCCCTACACCGGGCAACAATATGTGTTAGAGTCTCGACATATTTATGACCTGAAGGCCATGCAGATTGAAAAGTTGGAATCGCCGGATTTACTCTGGTTATTGCAACAAACCGGGGACGAAATCCTCGATTACCGTCAAGCGGTGGCCTATTACACCCCTTGTCGGCAAACAGTAGAATCAGGTGGGAATCATGCCTTTATTGGTTTTGATCACTTTTTCTCCCCGATTGTCACGTTTTTAGGGCTAGCGACTGCCTAAAGCTTCCATCCATTAGCCGAATATTAATCAAACCATGACTGAATCCAGCTATAACGCTGATGCCATTGAAGTACTCAGCGGTTTAGAACCAGTGCGTCGTCGTCCGGGAATGTACACGGATACCACGCGGCCAAACCACCTTGGTCAAGAGGTGATTGATAACAGCGTCGATGAAGCGCTGGCGGGTCATGCCCGTCGCATTGATGTCATTCTGCACGCCGACCAATCATTGGAAGTTATCGATGATGGCCGTGGGATGCCGGTCGATATCCATCCTGAAGAGGGTGTTCCTGCGGTTGAGCTGATTTTGTGTCGCTTACATGCCGGCGGTAAATTCTCCAATAAAAACTATCAGTTCTCTGGTGGTTTGCACGGTGTAGGTATTTCCGTTGTGAATGCCTTATCCAAGCGAGTTGAAGTGACGGTGCGCCGCGATGGGCAAATTTACAGCATCGCCTTCGAAAATGGCGACAAAGTGCAGGATTTGCAGGTCATCGGCACCTGTGGCAAGCGCAATACCGGGACTAGCGTGCATTTTTGGCCGGATGTCTCGTTCTTCGACAGTCCACGTTTCTCGGTTTCCCGCCTATCCCATTTGCTGAAAGCCAAGGCGGTGTTGTGTCCCGGCGTGGAGATCGTCTTTAAAGATCTGGTGAATAACACCGAGCAGCGGTGGTGCTATGCCGATGGCTTGACTGACTACCTGATGGAGGCGGTTGATGGCTTGATTACCCTGCCAGAAGCGCCGTTTGTCGGCTCTTTTGCTGGCGATACCGAAGCTATTGATTGGGCGCTGCTGTGGCTACCTGAAGGTGGCGAACTACTGACCGAAAGCTACGTCAACCTGATACCAACGATGCAAGGCGGTACTCACGTCAATGGGTTGCGTCAGGGCTTGCTTGATGCGATGCGTGATTTCTGCGAATACCGCAATATTCTGCCGCGCGGTGTCAAACTCTCGGCAGACGACATCTGGGAGCGCTGTGCTTACGTGTTGTCAGTGAAAATGCAGGACCCACAATTTGCCGGCCAGACGAAAGAGCGACTCTCCTCACGTCAGTGCGCGGCCTTTGTATCCGGCGTGGTCAAAGATGCTTTCAGCTTGTGGCTGAATCAAAACGTGCAGGCGGCAGAACAGCTGGCTGAACTGGCGATCTCCAGTGCTCAGCGCCGGATGCGTGCGGCGAAAAAAGTGGTGCGTAAGAAACTGACCAGTGGCCCCGCCTTACCCGGCAAGCTGGCGGACTGTACGTCGCAGGACTTGAGCATGACCGAGCTGTTTTTGGTGGAAGGGGATTCCGCAGGTGGCTCGGCCAAACAGGCCCGTGATCGTGAATATCAGGCCATCATGCCGCTAAAAGGCAAGATCCTGAACACCTGGGAGGTGTCGTCAGATGAAGTGCTGGCTTCGCAGGAAGTGCACGATATCTCAGTGGCGATTGGTATCGATCCCGACAGCGAAGATTTGAGCCAACTCCGTTACGGTAAAATTTGTATCCTCGCGGATGCGGACTCCGATGGTTTGCATATTGCTACTTTGCTCTGTGCACTGTTTGTGCGCCACTTCCGTGCATTAGTGCGCAATGGCCACGTTTATGTGGCGATGCCGCCACTGTATCGCATCGATTTGGGTAAAGAGGTGTTCTACGCCTTGGATGAAGAAGAGAAAGCCGGCGTGCTGGAACAACTAAAACGTAAACGCGGCAAACCTAATGTTCAGCGCTTCAAAGGCTTGGGTGAAATGAATCCGTTGCAGTTGCGTGAAACCACCCTTGATCCAAATACCCGTCGTTTGGTCCAATTGACCATTGACGATGATGATATTGATAAGACGATGGCAATGATGGATATGTTGCTGGCGAAGAAGCGCTCCGAAGATCGCCGCAATTGGCTGCAAGAGAAAGGGGATACGGCTGAAATCGAGGTGTGATTGATGATGGGGCAAAATCGATGAAAGTGACGTTAGAGGAGTTGCAGGCGTTTACCTCGGTGGTCGACTGCGGCTCGATTACGGCAGCCGCAGAGCAGCGCAGCCAAACCACCTCCGGTATCAGTCGGGCCTTGAGTCGGTTGGAGAAAAAGCTGGCGACTACGCTACTGCGTCGCACCACGCGGCGGCTGGAACTGACTGAAGAGGGCGAGTTGTTCCTCAGTCATGCGCGGCAGATTATCGGCGCGGTAGATGATGCCGAAGAGCAGATTGCCCTGCGGCGGTTAAAACCGGCGGGGCGGCTGCGGGTGAATGCGGCTGCACCTTTTATGCAGCACGTCATTGTGCCAATGATCACCGGTTTTCGGGCGCTCTATCCACAAATCAATCTCGAGCTAAATACCGACGATCTTAATATCGATTTACTTGAGCAGCGCACCGATATTGCCATCCGTATCGGCACGTTGCGCGACTCGACGATCCATGCGCGCTTGCTCGGTGCCAGTCGGGTGCGAATCCTTGCCAGCCCAGATTATCTCCAGCGCCACGGCACCCCACAGAGTATTGATGAGTTGGCGAACCACAGTCTGCTGGGCTTTACTCAGCCAGAATCCCTGAATCAGTGGTCGCTGCCCCATTTGCCGGCAGGGCGTGGGTCAATCATCCCCAATCTCGCCGCATCCAGTGGTGAAACGCTGCGCTTATTGGCCTTGCAGGGGGAAGGGATCGTTGAATTATCTGATTTTATGACCCGCGAGGATCAACTGGCGGGGCGCTTAGTTGAGGTGATGGCCGACCAAATTTTGGAAACCTGGCAGCCCATCAATGCCGTTTATTATCGCAATACACAACTTGCCGCGCGGATAACCTGCTTTCTGGACTATGTCAGTGAGCAGATTAAGTTGCGGGGGAGTAGTTGGCTGCGGGATGGCGGCTAACACAGCTGCAACTTCAAGTAAGAAGGCTAAGCGTTATCGAGGATGTGAATATTCACATCCAACACATCATCCTTGATTCTTTCACGATGCTGCTGCATATGTTCCATCTGCAAATGTAATTCCAAATGGTGAACGCTCTGCCACTTTTCCAGCATAAAAATGGAGTCTGGCGATTTTTTCTGCCAGTCGAGCTGGGTGGGCACGTCACTCATCGGTCGATAGCCGCTACAACCCTTCTCAGCCAACACCGCAGGTAACAGCGTCCCGGTTTGACTTTTATTTCTGCAAAAACAGTAATCATTGCTGCCCCAAATTGCGTTACGGTGTGAAATTAAGCGGTCTGACCGTTAAAATGTGCGGCTAAATGCTGACGGTAACGGCTAATATCACCTTCGATATCAGGCTGCTTTATCACGTCATTACACATAAATGTCGGCAATGGTTCCATGCCAAGGAATTGATTTGCTTTATGAAAATGCAGATAAACACCATCAACACCGACACCCTCGAAGAACTGGGTAGGATCAGTAAAGGCTTCAACTGGAGCATTCCAGGTCACTGAAAGCATGTAAGTTTTACCCTGAATTAAACCGCCAGAACCGTAGCCTTTAGTGGCATCGGAGCGGGTACGGCCATCACTTTGATACAAACGGCCATGACCAAAGGTAAAGACTTCATCAATATATTTTTTCAAAATCCATGGCTCGCCCATCCACCAGGCTGGCATTTGGTAAATAACGGTATCAGCCCACAGATAATTTTCAATTTCACTTTCAATATCATAGCCTTGGTCAACTGTGGTGATTTTAACCTGATGACCGCTTTCCTGTAGAAATTCGGTAGCGACGTTAGTGAGAGTGAGATTAAGTGCGCCGGTGGAGTGCGCAAATTCTTTCATTGCGTTAATAATTAATACGTTACTCATTGATATAATCCTTGTAAAGCGGGGGCTTGTTTACATCTTGTTAGTTGCACAAGAGAGTAGCCAAGCCGGAATACTGAGTATGCTAACGGTTACCACGCCAGAGAAAAATGCGCAGTAGTGCACAACACTCTTGCTCAGCAAGCAACAAAAGGGATGGATTAAGGATGATTAGTACCTTTTTGGTTGTTTGCAGAAGCCGAAATTTGCCCTGCTCAGAGGGAAAGATCGAGATTCTCTGTGGGTTGTGACAGTCACCCCGCAGATGAGGTACTATCGCGGGCAGAAATCGACAATAAACTTGCGGTGCCGATCCGCTGACGCCCAGTGATCGCCATTCCAGAGTCTGAGGATATTTGAGTAATGAGTGATTTGACTCATGACGGTGCAGAGCGCTTACCGCTGCACACCTTTACTGAAAACGCCTATCTGAACTACTCCATGTACGTCATCATGGATCGGGCGTTGCCATTTATCGGCGATGGTTTGAAACCAGTGCAACGGCGCATCGTCTACGCGATGTCTGAACTGGGGCTGAGCAATAGCGCTAAATTCAAGAAATCCGCCCGTACCGTGGGTGACGTACTGGGTAAATATCATCCCCATGGCGACAGTGCTTGCTATGAAGCCATGGTACTGATGGCGCAGCCATTCTCTTACCGCTACCCGCTGGTGGATGGGCAAGGGAACTGGGGGGCGCCGGATGATCCTAAGTCGTTTGCGGCGATGCGTTACACCGAATCCCGCTTGTCCAAATATGCCGAAGTGCTGCTGGGTGAGTTAGGCCAAGGTACGGTTGACTGGGTGCCAAACTTTGATGGCACCATGCAGGAGCCGAAAATGCTGCCGGCGCGCCTGCCGAATATTCTGCTCAACGGCACCACCGGTATTGCCGTGGGGATGGCAACTGATATTCCGCCACATAATGTGCGCGAAATTGCTCAGGCGGTGATTGCGCTGATTGATAAACCTGCGACCTCGCTCGAAGAGTTGCTGGAATTTGTGCAAGGGCCTGATTTCCCGACGGAAGCCGAGATCATTACGCCACGTAATGAGATTCGTAAAATTTACGAAAATGGCCGCGGTTCTGTTCGTATGCGCGCCTTGTGGAAGAAAGAGGATGGTAGTGCAGTCATTACTGCGTTACCGCATCAAGTTTCCGGTGCCAAGGTGCTGGAGCAGATTGCCAGCCAGATGCGCGCCAAGAAATTACCGATGGTTGAGGATTTACGTGATGAATCTGACCACGAAAACCCTACTCGGTTGGTGATTGTTCCCCGTACCAATCGTGTCGATCTGGATCAGGTGATGAACCATCTGTTTGCCACCACGGATCTGGAAAGAAGCTATCGAATCAACATGAATATGATCGGCCTGGATCATCGCCCGACAGTAAAAGGGCTGCTAGAGATCCTCACCGAGTGGCTGGTATTCCGCCGCCAAACCGTCCGTAACCGCTTGAATTACCGTCTGGAAAAGGTTCTGAAGCGGCTGCATATTTTGGAAGGCTTATTAATTGCCTTCCTGAATATCGATGAAGTTATTCATATCATCCGCACTGAAGATGAGCCAAAGCCGCTGTTGATGCAGCACTTTGCCATTTCTGAAACGCAGGCTGAAGCGATCCTCGAACTGAAACTTCGCCATTTGGCCAAGCTGGAAGAGGTGAAGATTCGCGGCGAACAAGATGAATTAGCCAAAGAACGTGATCAGTTACAAGCATTGCTGGCATCAGAGCGCAAGCTTAATACTATGATAAAGAAAGAGATTCAGGCGGACGCAGCGGCTTATGGCGATGACCGTCGCTCCCCGTTGACTGAACGTGCTGAAGCTAAGGCCATGAGTGATCATGACATCGTGCCTTCTGAGCCAGTGACCATTGTGCTGTCTGAAATGGGCTGGGTGCGCAGTGCGAAAGGCCATGATATCGACCCGAGTGGATTAAGCTATAAAGCGGGTGATAGCTTCCGTGCCGCAGCACGGGGCATGAGTAACCAACCGGTAGTGTTTATTGACTCAACCGGTCGCAGCTATGCGTTAGATCCACTGACGTTGCCATCTGCGCGTGGCCAAGGAGAGCCGCTGACCGGTAAACTGACGCCACCACCAGGGGCGACCATCGAACAGGTATTGATGGCACCAGATGACCAAAAATTATTAATGGCATCGGATGCGGGCTATGGTTTCGTCTGTACTTTCAATGACTTGGTTGCCAAGAACCGCGCCGGTAAAACGATGATTACGTTGCCGGAAAATGCCAAGGCCCTGCCGCCATTAGAGATTTATGGCCCGGATGACATGCTGTTATCCATCACGGCTGCTGGGCGTATGTTGATGTTCCCAGTCGCCGATTTACCTGAGTTATCAAAAGGTAAGGGTAACAAAATCGTCTCAATCCCTAGCGCGCAAGCCGCAGCAGGCGAAGATCGTTTGGCATGGCTGTTTGTTTTACCGCCTCAAACCTCTGTGACACTTCACTTTGGTAAACGTAAGTTAACTTTGCGGCCTGAAGATTTGCAGAAATTCCGCGCCGAACGTGGGCGGAAAGGCTCACCACTGCCTCGCGGCTTGCAACGCATTGATCGTGTTGAGATTGATGCGCCAGCACGAGTGATACCAACAGATAGCGAAGCTTAATATTCAGCATCGTTGGCGTTTTTAGGTTGGCATCCACCGTAAATGTAACGGATGGTGCGCGCATTTTGCGCGCGCTGTCGCGTAACATAATGATGGCAAGCAATCAGCGCGGTTTTTTGTGGTTAAGCCGTTATACTAGCGTCGATTAGGTCTCTAAGAGTCAGTGTTTAAGAGGGTGTTATGCTATTAATTTTGCGCACGGTACTGGCCGTTTTCTATTGTGTTCTGGTGTGTGTGTTTGGTTCGATTTATTGCCTATTTAGGCCGCGAAATCCGCGTAATCTCGCGACCTTCGCCCATCTGTTTGGTCGGATGTCAGTGCTGTTTGGCATTACGGTTGAGCAACGCATTCCTAAAGAAGCGGCCAGCTACGGCACCTGTATCTATATTGCCAACCATCAAAATAATTACGATATGGTCACCATGTCGAATGTGGTTCAGTCTGGTACAGTCACTGTGGGCAAAAAGAGCCTGCTGTGGGTGCCATTATTTGGGCCACTATACTGGCTGACCGGTAACTTGCTTATCGATCGCGATAACCGCGCTAAAGCGCATGGCACTATTGCTCAAGTGGTCGAGCAGGTGAAAAAAAGAGATGTCTCTATCTGGATGTTCCCAGAGGGCACCCGTAGCCGTGGTCGTGGTTTGTTGCCATTTAAGACCGGTGCTTTTCATGCAGCGATTGCCGCTGGTGTGCCGATTGTGCCAATTTGTGTCTCCAGCACGAATCATATCAACTTAAATCGTTGGTCAAATGGCAAAGTCATCGTAGAGATCATGCCGCCTGTGGATACCACCGGCTATGGCAAAGAGCGGGTGCGCGAGTTGTCTGAGCACTGCCGCAATCTGATGTTGGCTAAAATTGAGCAACTCGACGCAGAAATTGCCCAAGAGGCGCAACAGACCGCGACTGAAAAATAATCATTAGCTGCCAGGGGCAGGTTATTGTGCGCTGGTTGTTATGATTGGCGTCAGTCTTAATTGAAGCGGATTTTGGTTGAAGCGAATTTTAGTTGAAGTAAAGTTTTGGATTTTCATTTAAGCGACTCTAGTCGTGAGCGTTTTGCCGTGCTTCAGCGTTATTCGCAGTCAGGCAAAATTTTGCAGTAGATTTGATTGTGGTTTTCACGGAGAAGATATGTCACTCAGTCGTCGCCAGTTCATTCAGGCTACGGGCTTAGCGCTAGGTGCTGGTTCGTTGCCATTGAGGGCACAGGCTAATAGTACCCAACAACCCTCGCTACCTGTTCCACCCTTACTGGAGTCCCGCCGCGGTCAACCGCTGTTTTTGACCTTACAGCGGGCGCACTGGGCATTTAGTGGTGGTCAGAAAGCTGCCGTATGGGGGGTTAACGGCATGTATTTGGGGCCAACAGTCAGGGTTTTTAGCGGCGATGACGTCAAACTCATTTACAGCAACCGCTTGACTGAGCCGGTATCCATGACGATCAGCGGCCTGCAAGTCCCCGGTACGCTGATGGGCGGTGCGGCGCGCATGATTTCGCCTGGTGCTGATTGGTCTCCGGTATTGCCGGTACGCCAGCCGGCAGCGACTTGTTGGTATCATGCCAATACCCCTAACCGCATGGCACCGCACGTTTATAATGGGTTGGCCGGTATGTGGTTGGTGGAAGATGAAATCAGCAAAGCGATGCCTTTGCCGAACCATTACGGCGTTGATGATTTCCCGATTATTATTCAGGACAAGCGGCTGGATAACTTTGGCGTGCCGGAATATAACCCGCCCGCTAAAGGTGGCTTCGTCGGTGATACGCTGCTGGTGAACGGGGTACAAAGTCCGTTTGTTGAAGTTTCTCGTGGTTGGGTGCGGTTACGTTTGCTCAACGCCTCCAACTCCCGCTGCTATACCCTGCAACTTAGCGATGGTCGCCCGCTACATGTTGTCGCGAGTGACCAAGGGTTCCTCCCCTCTCCGGTGGCAGTGCAGCAACTCTCGCTTGCCCCCGGTGAGCGGCGTGAAGTGGTCATTGATATGTCGCAGGGCAGTGAAGTTTCCATCACGGCGGGTGATTCTGCCGGAATTATGGATCGCCTGCGTGGCTTATTTGAGCCATCGAGTATTTTGATTTCCACATTGGTTTTGACCTTAAAGCCCACGGGTTTGCTGCCGTTAGTCACCGATAATCTGCCAATGCGTTTGCTTGCTGATCAGATTCTTGATGGCAATGTGATTCGTTCCCGTGAGTTCCGTTTGGGGGATTCCCTGCCAGGAATCAATGGTGCAATTTGGGATATGAGCCGGGTTGATGCGCAGGCGCAGCAAGGTACTTGGGAGCGTTGGACGTTACATGCAGATATGCCGCAAGCATTTCATATCCAAGGCGTTTCTTTCTTGGTGAAGAGTGTTAATGGCGCGCCGGCGATGGCTGAGGATCGCGGTTGGAAGGATACAGTATGGGTCGATGGTGATGTGGAGCTACTGGTCTACTTCAATCAGGTTTCCTCGCAGCACTTCCCATTCTTGTTCCACAGCCAGACGCTAGAAATGGCGGATCGCGGCTCGGCGGGGCAGTTGGTGACGGTGGCAGCCCCAACAGTGGGTTAATGGTGATCCGGTTCGGTTGAGGCATTTAAGCTAGCAGAGAGGCATTTAAGCCAAGGTGAGCATAAATCTCATGTCAATCGAACCAATCACCCCCATTATTAACGCCACTTAATCCCTAAAACTCATCCCAAAACTAGCAATATCCTTCCTCTTCTCATGGATAAATGCGTATAATCGCCGCCCGGTGATGATTTCTTAACCCGAACCACCTCAACTTGCCCAATTCAAAGAGTGTTGCCATGAGTACCAGCCTGATCCAACCAGAGCGTGACCTGTTTTCTTATCAGCCATATTGGGCTGAATGCTATGGCACTGCGCCATTCTTGCCGATGTCACGGGAGGAGATGGACATATTGGGCTGGGACAGCTGCGATATCATTGTTATCACTGGCGATGCCTATGTTGACCATCCAAGCTTTGGTATGGCGATTATTGGCCGCATGTTGGAGGCCCAAGGCTTCCGTGTGGGGATTATTGCCCAGCCGGATTGGACTAATAAAAATGACTTTATGCGCCTTGGTGAGCCAAATCTGTTTTTCGGTGTGACCGCCGGGAATATGGACTCGATGATCAACCGCTATACCGCTGACCGAAAATTGCGTCACGACGATGCCTATACCCCCGATAACCAAAGTGGTAAACGACCAGATCGCGCCACATTGGTGTATAGCCAGCGCTGCAAAGAGGCCTATAGCCACGTGCCGGTATTACTCGGTGGGATCGAGGCCAGTCTGCGGCGCATTGCCCACTACGATTATTGGTCGGACACGGTTCGCCGTTCGGTGATCGTGGATGCGAAAGCGGATATGTTGGTTTACGGTAATGGCGAGCGGCCATTGGTTGAAGTTGCACATCGTCTGGCGGCGGGTGAGAAAATTGCCGATATTCAGGATGTGCGTAACACGGTAGTGATGCGCAAAACGGCGCTACCGGGCTGGAGCGGGGTGGACTCTACCCGTCTGGATAGCCCTGGGCGCATTGAAGCCATCCCCAACCCCTATGGCGAAGATCTACCCTGTGCAACCAATGATATCCCTGAGCCAGAGGCGAAACCTATTACGGTACGCGCCGCTAAACCCAAACCATGGGAAAAGACCTATGTCTTACTGCCTTCTTACGAAAAAGTGAAGGCAGACAAAGTGTTATATGCCCACACCTCGCGGATTTTGCATCATGAAACCAATCCCGGTTGTGCGCGGGCTTTGATGCAAAAACATGGTGACCGCTACATCTGGATTAACCCGCCGGCGATCCCGCTCAGTACGGAAGAGATGGACAGCGTTTTTGCGCTGCCTTACCAGCGCGTGCCGCACCCTGTTTATGGCAAATCACCGATCCCAGCCTATGACATGATCCGCTTCTCAATCAATATCATGCGCGGTTGCTATGGCGGCTGTTCATTCTGCTCTATCACCGAGCATGAAGGGCGCATAATTCAGAGCCGTTCAGAAGATTCTATTATTCGTGAAATCGAAGAGATTCGCGACAAAGTCCCTGGTTTTACCGGCATTATTTCAGATCTTGGTGGCCCGACAGCCAATATGTACATGCTGCGCTGCCAATCACCGCGCGCCGAGCAAACATGCCGCCGTGCCTCTTGTGTTTACCCTGAAATCTGCCAGCACATGGACACTAACCATGAACCGACGATCTCCCTGTATCGACGAGCGCGTGATTTGAAGGGGATTAAAAAGATCCTGATAGCCTCCGGGGTACGTTACGATTTGGCAGTCGAAGATCCGCGTTATATCAAAGAGTTAGCCAGCCACCATGTGGGCGGCTATTTGAAAATTGCCCCGGAACACACAGAGGAAGGCCCACTTTCCAAAATGATGAAACCGGGAATGGGCAGCTATCAGCGCTTTAAAGAGCTATTTGATACCTACTCTAAGCAGGCGGGTAAAGAGCAGTATCTGATCCCTTATTTCATCTCCGCCCATCCGGGGACTGAGGATAAGGATATGGTTAATCTGGCGTTATGGCTGAAGAAAAACCGCTTCCGTTTGGATCAGGTGCAGAACTTCTATCCCTCGCCGCTGGCGAACTCTACCACCATGTATTACACCGGTAAAAACCCGCTGTCGAAGGTAGATTATAAGAGTGAGGAGGTGGTGGTGCCGAAAGGCGATCGTCAGCGGCGGTTGCATAAAGCATTACTACGCTATCATGATCCGGCCAACTGGCCGATGATTCGCGACGCATTGGCCGATATGGGGTTGCAGCATCTGATTGGTAGCCGTCGTGAATGTTTGGTGCCGGCAGCGACAATAGAAGAGCAGCGCGAAGCACGCCGCGCGTTGCGCCATCATACGCCAGCGTTGACCAAGCACACCTCAATTACCCGCCAGCGCCAGCCCGGTAGTCGAACTCAGGCCGTGCCAGCGGGTAAGAGGCCGCAGTCAGCCAATAGCCCGGCCGCGTCTAAGTCATCAGGCAGCAAAATCGGCGGCAACAGAGCGCCGCTGAATAAGCCGTCGGGCACCAGCAAAGGTAAAAGCAAGCCTCATTAAGCTGAAAAGTTCTTAAATCAGCGGTCAGACCCGAAAACATCCGGGTCTGGCCCCAATCGTTTACCGCTATCTAGCTTCGAAATTGCCGTCAGTTCATCTTTGTGCAGCTTAAAATCAAACACCTCAAAATTCTCTCTGATACGCGCTGGCGTTACCGATTTAGGGATAACGATTAGCCCGCAATCAAGGTGCCAACGGATCACTATCTGAGCCGCTGTTTTGTTGTATTTTTGCGCGAGCTGGCGGATAACGGGTTGATCGAAAACACCTTCGCCACCTTGTGCCAAGGGGCTCCAGGATTCGGTCGCAATATGGTGGGTAGCATTCCAGGCATGTAACTGGCGCTGCTGTAACAGCGGATGCAGCTCAATCTGATTGAGGGTCGGGGCAACCCCGGTTTCATCAATCAACCGTTGCAGGTGAGGGATATTGAAGTTACAGACGCCGATGCTGCGAACTAAACCTTGCTCTTTCAAGGTGATAAGCTCACGCCAGGCACTGACATAACGATCCTGCGCGGGATCAGGCCAGTGAATCAGATAGAGATCCACGTAGTCGAGCTGAAGTTTTTCCAGGCTCTCTTCCAGCCCCTGCTTTGGGTAGCGCTGGCCGTCATTCCACAATTTGGTGGTAATAAATAGCTCTTCGCGGGCGACGCCTGCCGTTTTTAGCGCGTGACCAACACCCACTTCATTCTTATAAATAGCCGCAGTATCGACTAACCGATAGCCCACCTCTAGCGCCTTACTGACTGCCAGCTGTGTCTCTTCAATGCTCGCCTGCCAAACACCAAGGCCAAGCTGTGGCATCAGGTTTCCATCGTGCAATTTGATAATGGGTTGCGTCGCCATGTTTATCTCCTTAGCTTACAAACTGGGCTGTTCCAGCCCTGTGACCGATAGTGTAAGTTTAGCTGTGATCATCATATTTATTAGCTTGATTGGTATTTATCGCGTGTGGGAACCATCAAAGGTGAACAGGTCTATCGTCGGCACTGACCTGCCAATGAGATAGGGGTAGCGTGATGTGTGGCAATAATCCAAAGCCTAGCAGTAAATAAATATAACGCCCACTATAATAGATGAAAGTAGTGGAGTGCTGCCTTCAGTCATGACATAGAGCCAGCGATTGCCGACTCTATGACACCTAATTATTAGACCGCAGCTTCGTAGATACGTTTACTATCCGCTAGTGTGATATCACCGTGTTCACCAAGTTGGGTCATGCCGTGCTCTTCCAATTTTTTGATTAAATCGGGAATAGAGCTGCCATCCAGTTTGTAGGCGGACAGGCGAGTCGCGACCCCCATGCTTTCAAAGAAATGACGAGTCGCTTCAATGGCGGCATCGATGCGCTGCTCTTCACTCCCTTCACGCAGGCCCCAGACGCGTTCAGCATATTGCAGCAGTTTGGCGCGTTTTTGTTCTTTCTTGGCAACCAGCAGTGCAGGTAGTACCACCGCCAGTGTTTGTGCATGGTCAAGACCATGGCGCGCTGTCAGTTCGTGACCCAGCATGTGTGTTGCCCAGTCTTGCGGGACACCGGCCCCAATCAGGCCATTTAATGCCATGGTGGCGCTCCACATAATATTGGCGCGCACGTTGTAATTCTCTGGGTCAGTCAATGCTTTCGGGCCATCTTCAATCAGAGTTAAGAGCAGCCCTTCCGCGAAGCGATCTTGCACTTTCGCATCAACCGGATAGGTCAAATATTGCTCAATGGTATGCACAAATGCATCGACAACACCATTCGCCACCTGACGTGGCGGCAGGCTGTAAGTAACAACCGGGTCCAGCACCGCAAACAGCGGTTGGACATGCGGGGAGAAGAAGTGTTGCTTATCACCAGTGCTGCGGCGGCTGATCACCGCGCCACTGTTGGTTTCAGAGCCGGTGGCAGGTAAGGTCAGCACGGAACCCATTGGCAGCGCTTCAGTGATATCGCTACCTGTGGTTTCCAGAATGTGCCATGGATCTTGTGGATAGTTAACAGCGGCAGCGATGAACTTGGTGCCATCCAATACTGAACCACCGCCGACTGCCAGCAGGAAGTTGATTTTTTCTGCCCGAATAAGCTCGACCGCCTTCATCAGGGTTTCATAGGTTGGGTTAGGTTCGATACCGCCAAACTCAAGGAAATCAAAGCCTTTCAGTGCGTTATGGACTTGGTCCAACACGCCATTTTGCTTAATACTGCCGCCACCGTAGGTGATTAAAATGCGGGCATCAGCGGGGATCTCTTTGCTCAGTTGCGCTATCTGGCCAGTACCGAACAGCACTTTAGTCGGGGTGTGGAGGGTGAAGTTTTGCATTATTTTTATTCCATCGTTATTAATGACATTGGTAGCCATTGTCGGCAACTTAGCACCATATCTCAATGCACATTTCTGCCTTGCTCTTGCCTATTTCTCCAAAGCACTGTAGAAAACTCGGTAAATACAGCACAATTTATGTCAGATCGTTTCCGATGATAGATTGCTCTAGATAACAGAAACAGGTGAACTCACCATGGTAGAGGTTAATGATATTCAGGTGCTGCTGGCGAAGAAGATTAGCCATCTGGCTCAGGGCAATGGCTTAACCCCCTCAGCTGTGCCACGGGTGAAAATTTTATACTCCACCACCCATCAGCCGCGCACCCCGGTAATGTACACCCCCAGTGTGGTGATTATATTTCAGGGGCATAAAGTGGGTTATTTGGGCAGTAAGGTCTTTCGTTATGACCCGAAAAACTACCTGATTCTAACGGTGCCACTGCCGTTTGAATGTGAAACCTTCGCCAGCCCAGAGATACCACTGGCAGGGATTTCGATTCATATAGACAGCCAAATGCTACAGGATTTACTTATCGATATAGGTGATGACGAGCTAGATAAACCCTTCGGCAATAGTTCGGGGGTTAATTCGTCTGCGCTGACTGATGAAATGTTGTGTGCCACCGAGCGATTGCTGGATGTGATGTCCAAACCCCGTGATGCCAGAGTGCTTGGCCCGCAAATTGTGCGTGAGATTCTCTACTATGTGCTCTGTGGGCAGTGCGGCGGGGCTTTGCAGGCGCTGGTTAACCGCCATGGGCACTTCAATCAGATCACCAAAACATTGCGACGGATTGAGCATCAATTTGCGGATAACTTGAATGTCGAGCAGCTAGCGGCCGATGTGAACATGAGTGTTTCGGCGTTTCATCACAACTTTAAAGCGGTGACCAACACCTCTCCGCTGCAATATCTGAAATCTTACCGGCTGCATCGGGCGCGGATGATGATGTTGCACGACGGCCTAAAGGCCAGTACCGCCGCAAACAGGGTGGGATATGAGAGCGCGTCACAGTTCAGCCGTGAATTTAAGCGCTATTTCGGCCATACCCCGAGCGAAGAGGTCGCCAAACTGCGCGCTAACTGATGTTGACAGCTCTGCTACTCAGTCACGCTTTTACGTTTGCACCACACCAGAACCAGGGTGCCGACCAAACCCACCAATAGCAACACAATGGGTAGAATCATCAGTGCGGTCATAACCTGATTTTCATAATGCTTAACCAAGGGAATCTGGCTTAGTGCGAAGCCCAAACCCACCACACTGCCAACCCACAGCAGCCCACTGAGCCAGTTAAAGAATTGAAAACGCGCGCTATTTAGGCCAGAAATACCGGCCAGTGTGGGCAATAAGGTGCGCACAAAAGCGAGAAAACGGCCAATAATTAGGGCCGCCAGACCATGGCGTACAAAGAGAGTATGGGCGCGCTGACGATAATGAACCGGTAGCTGCAAGAGCCACTTTTTGACCACTTTAGTATCGCCTAACCACAGCCCTTGCAGGTAGCTCAGCCAACAACCCAGACTAGCGGCAATGGTCAGAATGATCATGGTGGGCAAGAACCCCATGACCCCCTTGGCAATTAATGCACCCGCCAATAGCAGCAAGCTATCTCCGGGGAGGAAAGAAGCCGGCAGCAAACCGTTTTCTAAAAATAGGGTGGTAAAGAGTATGCCGTAAATAACCCAAATCACATTCGGGTCGGCAAGTTTACTAAAATCCTGCTGCCATAAGGCATGAAGGATTTCGCGTAATACATCCATTTCTGTTCCTGTTTGCCTATCGTGTGAGGATATTGTCGGTAAGGACAACTGTTGGTGTGGAGTGACCTAGTGTATCCGCATTGGCGCTGATCCACATTGATCTTATCCTCAATAACTGAATTTTTGAGGGGATATATATGTGCTGTTGATACTCTTTTTGTAAAAGAGGATGAATGCGCGGAGATTGTCACCGCGCATTAACAAGTGACCTCACTAAAACAAGTCACCTCACTAAAACAAGTCACCTCACTAAACAAGTCATTTCGATAAAACTAAAACAAGTCATGCCGATCAGAACCTACTCCTGCGCAGCTTTAATGCGCTCAAAGCCAGCCGCCAAGTCGTCTTGCAAATCTTGAACACTCTCCAGACCAATATGCAGGCGGAATAACGTGCCGTTAATTCCTTCGCCCTCATAGCGGCGGATCGCGCGGATATCTTTGGGTTGATAACCCAGAATCAAGGACTCAAAACCGCCCCATGAGAAGGCCATGCTGAAGTGAGTGAAGTGGTCGAGATAGGCTTCTAACTGCTGCTGTGTTAGCTCCTGTTTTAGTTCAAAGGAGAATAAACCGTTACAGCCAGTGAAGTCCCGCAGGTAGAATTCATGGCCTTTGCAGTCAGGCAGTGCCGGGTGGTAGACCGCCGCAACTTCTGGGCGCTGAGCCAACCAGTGGGCTATCTCGATACTGTTTTTCTCATGCTGTTTTAGGCGAACACTAAGAGTGCGCAACCCACGGCTAGCAAGGTAGGCGGTGTCAGCATCGACCATCTGCCCCATCAGATAAGAGTCTTCCCGCAGTTGCTCCCAACAGCGCGCATTGGCAACAGCAATTCCTAACATGGCATCAGAGTGACCAATAATATATTTGGTTCCTGATTGGATGGAGATATCAATATCAAAATCTAATGCTTTAAAC
Organism: Yersinia bercovieri ATCC 43970; assembly: GCF_013282745.1. Classification (NCBI taxonomy): domain Bacteria; kingdom Pseudomonadati; phylum Pseudomonadota; class Gammaproteobacteria; order Enterobacterales; family Yersiniaceae; genus Yersinia; species Yersinia bercovieri. The sequence goes on along the minus strand of NZ_CP054044.1, from coordinate 709,182 downwards.
AGCACACCAGCCGCCCAAGTATTGTCCATCATAATGATTATCTCAGGTGCCACCGCGCGGATAGCCCTCACCATCGCCGGAATATCCTGTATTTCCATGGTGATAGAGCCGGGGGACTCAAGGAACACCACTTTGGTTTGCGGGGTGATCAGGGCGGCGATACCCGCGCCAATCATCGGGTCAAAATAGGTCGTGGTGATACTCATGCGCGATAAAATTTTATCGCAAAAACTTTGAGCCGGCTCATAGGCCGAACCGGTCATCAGCACATGATCGCCGGCTGAAACAAAGGATAAAATTGCATTGCTGATCGCCGCCGCACCGCAAGGATAGAGAACGCAGCCCGCGCCACCCTCCAACTCAGTCATCGCCTCCTGCAAGGAGAAATGGGTTAAGGTGCCGCGGCGGCCATAGAATAGCTCGCCATTTCCCCGATTGATGGTGGCCTGTTTTTTCGCTTTAACGGAGTCGAAAACCAGAGACGATGCCCGCTGAATCACGGTATTAACCGAGCCTTGGGTGAATCTTTTACTCCTGCCCGCGCTGACCAGGATGGTTTCCAGTTTTTCGGTGGTTGGCTTATTTGCAGACATGATTGCGTTGTTACCTTTTTATCAGCTATGCCCAGATTTCATTGGCAGCATTTATAGGGGAAATTATTTCTTACGTTAACATGATGATTGTTGTGTAGGCGCAGCTTTTAGCATGAAAAAAACTCAATAGGGTGACCCGCTGTTTTCTGTGGATTTGTCATGGGAAAATGCTACGGAAGTCGCGAAATGGGAGATTTATTAAGGAATCATAAATCGGGGGTATTTTAGGTTGCGCAGGTGTTATGACGCTCAATTAATCAATTTCCCATCTTTACACTTAATGGCACTCCCGCTGTACAGCCAATAGCTCAATCTGGTGCGTCGAAGTCGCGTAGTCCCTGATATCAGGCAATTTCTCTTTTTTTCGCAAAAAATCGGCGTAAACACTAATGATAATTACTATCAATCCCCCATTTGTTTGATATGATCGGTAGCTGATTTCGTCCTTAAATTGATATGTATATTGGGTGGAGGCACAGCGTGAAAACAGCTGGCAAAGAGATTAAAGATAGATCATTCGTGCAAAGCCGAATGATGACAGGCGTAGTGGCATTACTGCTAGTGGCCGGTTTAGCGGGTCATGCACAAGCAGCACCTGGCAACAGCAGTGCCATTGCTTCATCTGTTGCGGCACCAACAACAGCAACATCGACCCCGCTACCGGCACCGGAGCTAACTGCCGTCGCTGCAACAGCAGTAAACAGCGAAGCAAGCCCGGCGGCGACAGTTCAGCCAATAGCGGCACCCGTTCCACAAGGGCTGGCGATGGACTTATCTGTCTGGGGAATGTATCAACATGCCGACGTGGTGGTGAAAGGGGTGATGATTGGCCTGGTATTGGCATCAATTGTCACCTGGACCATTTTGTTCTCCAAAGGCACCGAGCTATTCCGCGCGCGCCGCCGCTTACTGCAAGAGCATGAAGTCATCGGCGCAGTGACGGATCTGGATACCGCATCAGAGCGTGCAGAGGTATTTGCCTCAGATAGCATCAGCAGCCTATTGCTTCGTGAAGCGCAGAACGAACGTTTATTGTCAGCAGAGTCGAATGACAACAATGGCATTAAAGAGCGTGCCGCTTTCCGCTTAGAGCGTCGGGTGGCAGCCATTGGCCGCCAAATGGGCAAAGGCAATGGTTTCCTCGCCACTATCGGTGCAATTTCACCCTTTGTGGGGCTGTTTGGTACGGTTTGGGGCATCATGAACAGCTTTATCGGCATTGCTCATTCACAAACCACCAATCTGGCGGTCGTGGCACCGGGCATTGCTGAAGCCCTGCTGGCAACAGCGCTGGGTCTGGTCGCCGCCATCCCAGCGGTAGTTATCTACAACATCTTTGCTCGCCTGATTGGTTCTTACCGTGCACAAGTGGGTGATGTCGCGGCACAGGTGCTACTGCTGTTAAGCCGTGACCTCGATCTGAATAGCAGCAGTGAAGCAAAGTCATCTAAGCAGCCTCATCAACTGCGTGCGGGGTGATCTATGGCGATGCGGATGAATGATAACCTCGATGAAAGCGGTGAACTGCACGAAATTAACGTGACGCCGTTTATCGATGTCATGCTGGTTTTGTTGATTATCTTTATGGTGGCCGCGCCATTAGCCACGGTGGATATCAAAGTGGATCTACCTGCATCGTCAGCGGTGCCGCAGCCACGGCCGGAGAAACCGGTCTTCCTGACGGTGAAAGCGGATAACCAGTTATATGTCGGTGACCAGCAGGTTGATCGCGATACACTGGCAGCGGCACTAGATAAAGTGACTCAATCCAATAAAGAGACCACCATCTTCTTCCAGGCGGATAAAGTGGTGGATTATGAGACCCTGATGAGCGTGATGGATGCGCTACGCAAATCAGGATATCTCAAGGTTGGTTTGGTCGGCATGGAAGCGGGCGGCGCTAAATAGCCTCTCTTAGGCGCGGTGAGTGTGACCGCGCCTGATGCTAATGCTTAGGTATATTGCGGCCTACTACCTCGCTAGAGGTTGTTGTTAATGACTGCCTGAGAGCGGCTTCTAGCTCGTGGGCATCAGATACGTAGTAATAATTATCCTCACCGACGCATTTTTTCCAATCAATATAATTTGCTGGTTCGTTAGTTTCATTTGAGCCATCTTTGATGGCGATAAAAACCATTTTAATATTATTTTCTTTGATTCTTTCGCACATCCCTTTATCTATCAGTGTCTTGGATATATAAATACTTTGTTGTATTGTGGTATCATTTATAAATACATCAATACCATCAGAGATAATTACCATTAATTTATTATTACTGTTATTGCTTTCTTTTTTAAATAGGGTGTTGGCATATAATATCCCAGAACTGACGAGTGTTTGGCCCAAAGGTGACATAGCTATCATTTTATCTATGAGGTCATCATGACTATTATGACTATCTAGTGAGTATGCATTGGAGTTATTCAGGCAAATAGATTCGTTTATTATATCATCTAATGGAATATCGATATATTGTGCATCTGAATTTATTGATTTAATTGTTGCGTCATAATCAATGGTAGTCGTTATAAATATCATTTGTTGCATGTATGTTGGAATATTAAGTGTAATGCGGAGGAACTCCAGTGCCTTATTTCTATATTCCTGTTTAGCCATGTTTTTTATGACGTTAGTAAGGGTGTTATATTCTCCCAACGTTAGTTCCCCATAGTTAATCTTATCAATATCAGTCAATCCTTCCAGTCCAGGGAATTTTTTTAGTCCAGATACAGTGTATTGCCGAAAGTAGTTATTATCTGCTCTATATTGCTTGGGCACAAAAGGAAAATGACAATACTTTTTTTCTTGACTATTCTCTATTACGATTCTTTTTGTTCCCCACGAGAAGGGTACGAAACCAATAAGATTAATATTGCTATTTTTGAGGATGCTACCATTCAATCGGTTAAATACATCTCTTAAGGCATTTATTTTTTCTCCTCTTGGGACTTTACCATGAAAACCCTCATTCATTGATCCAGAATAGTCGGCCACAAAGATGACATCAGTAGCTTTATCTTGAATTGTAGATACTTGTTTTATGGCAGCACCATTATCTTCAGTGCCTATTGTGGTGATTGCATTTGTCATGGCTGTTTTAGATAAGAAATTAGCAAAGTAGCTCATGGTAATCTTCGCATTATATGTCAATTGGCCACAATTATTTTTTATATCGATCTCCGGTACTGAGAAATGCTCTAATGGCAAATATGCACTAGAAAAATTAGAGACTAAATCAACGTTTTTTCTCATTTGAAGTTCGTCCGGTAGGTCATCATTCTCGACCGTTAATGCTAATGTCGCTTGCTCAATAGCATCAGAGAGTTTAGCTTTTTTTTGCAATAGCTGCGAAATCTCAAAGGACAGAAATAATAGTGCAATGAAAAATGGCAATATTATAATAAAGGGTAATAAAATGGCTCCTTTATCATTTTTTATAAATTTCCGACTTATTATTATAAAGAGAGATAGTAGATTGCCGGGACGAAAAATGGATCTATTAGTGAGCATAAACTTCCTTATTAATTTTATTATCATGTTGCTATGAGTTAGGCGTTAGCGTTCAATCGCCACAGCTGACGATGTTATCGGAATAGCCAAACCTCCCCCTGTGGTCGGCAGACATAATGTGACTTGATACAGTGGTATCCAGCGGCCAGTATGGGCATAGGGTGACAAATTTATCATCTTAGATAGTGGTCGTATTGGTTGGCATGAACCGAGGCTAACTGAAACAGTATTCTGATTATCAATATCTTTTATTTCAGGATTGCTCGGCAAAAAATGCAATGTCTCAATTGTTATTGCCAAGTTAGAACTTTTCATACCCGTATTTAATAGCATTTTTTCAGCGAGACGTTTTAACTCATCAACTTGCATCTGAGTCAGACGATAGTCACTGCCATATAATTTACTCCGCTCCCTTACTATCCCGGCAATAGAGTATGAGATACGATCCAATTTACCCACTGTTGATTGATATGTTGCCACTGAGAGCAACACTTTGATAAGCAGTGTAATAATAAAAACCGCAAATGCGAATTCGATAATTACCGAACCATGGCAGTTGAGAATAAAATTATTACGCTTAATTTTCTTGTACAAAAATCACCTCGCGAGATAACAATATATTAGACCAGACGGAGGGAATCGGGAAAAAAAGGGGACTATAGGTGTAGCTAACACTATAACGTGCTAGTTTTTGATCTGTATATACTTTGCTCATTTTATTAGCGATGATATCTGATATGTTATCACTAAATTCTACACTAGCAGTGACCGCGTTATTATTGGTTATAAAAGCCCCCAATAGACCTTGCTGAGCCATTAGGCGATTAAGGAATACCGACTGATAAGTTGCACTATCATTTTCTTGCTTATTCTTAGCTGATTTTGCCGCTTCTGAAACTGCCAGATCCAGGCTGGCAGAAATATAGAGTAAGCGAGAGATTTCTGCTGAAAATAACAGTGTGAAAATTAACAGAATAAAGAGTATTGAAAACTCAATAGCAACAGAGCCGCTATTTGATTGAAAAAATAGCCGTTTTATCTTGCACATCATACACCTTCGGAACTTAATTTTTCTTGACGAAGATGGCTCACCTGACTCAATGCTAATATTAGCTCATCAGGGTCTGTTGCCATTTTATCCGCAATAATTATCTTTTTTGCATACGCAGTATCACCAAGTTGAATAAGTGAAAACACCAGGTTATGTAATAATTGTGGGTTTTTATTTCCGGCCAGATAGTCAGGTAAGAGTATTCTAACCGCATCAGTATAACGTTCATCAAGCATTGCCACGACAGCAAGATTATTCATTGCGGTTTCATCAGATATAAATAAAGTGCGGGCTTGTTCAAAAGCAATTTTAGCTTGATGGGTCTCACCATCATTAGCTAATATAATTCCATGCAAGTTATGGGCCTCCGAACTCTTCGGTGAAATAGCGAGGAGTTTTTTTACCGCAATTTTTGCTGCAACATTATCATTGCTGTTAATGAGATTCTTGGTTTGCAAAATATAGTAAGATTCATTTTCTTTATCGACTATTGGCTTTGAATAATATAAAGACGACTGACTATCGCCGGCAAGATAGTATGCATTCGCTAATTTTAGCCTAACTGCATCATTCTCTTTTGTTTTTAGTTGTTCACGATATAAGCTAATAAGCCCACCATAGTTATTAGCTTTAAGTAAAATACTTTCTCGATAAGAGAACTCCTTTTTACTCAGATTATTAGAAGAGCAACCAGTGATTATAAATGTAAACAGAGAGATGGCGAGTATAGATTTAAACTTGTTGTACATAAGCGATTAACTCCAGAACACTAGGTGAGATAACTAATACGACAAAGGGAATAAGAATAAAAATAAACAAAGGTAGTGTCAGTTTTGTCGACAATTTACTTATTTTTTCTTCTGTGACTAACAGTTGCATTTCTCTTATATCTTGAGATAGCTTAATTAATTGGTCATAAACAGTAGAACCAAAACTGATACTGTATTGTAGTGTGCTACAAAACATTTTTATTTCAGTTGCAGTGGAGCATTGATGCAACTCTTTAATTGCGCTTTCTAGACCATTTATTTCTGCCCGTTTAGCCATTTTGAGAATTATTAAGCTCAAGTCTGGGTTTATTAACTCAAATTTTCTTGCAGCATAACTCAGTGAACTGTCTATTGTCATTCCAGATTGCACACATGCGGCCGTAATATCAATAAAGAATGGGAGCGACTTAAGTATAGATTCAACTCGCCTGGCGATAATTTTTTTTATCATCACTTTCGGCAGATAAAGGGTCGCGAGTATGGTAATGAATCCAATCCCTATCAATGAGTTCAGATTAATAGTAATTGTACCTGTCACGACCAATATAATAGCTACTGCTAGGACTATTATGATGATCAGTAACTTCAGATAAACCATATTATAAAATATAGCTGGCAGTTTTATAAAGTGAGCTAAGTTATCGTCTTGCTCTTTCTCTTCTTTTACCTTCTCTTTGTTTTCTTGTGTTTTATCATGCCCATTTACTCGATTAAATACTGAGATTTTATTTGATTTTGATTTCTCCTTTAATAGCATGGCAATCAAAAATAGAGGGATAGCAATAAGAAAATATATTTTCATAACGTCTTCCTGAGCATTTTCCTTATTAATGCCAGTCCAATTAACTCACTGGCGATAATATAGTAAAAAATAAGCTTACCAATACTATGATTCCACATTGACTCTATTGTTGTCGGATCAATAAAATAGAGTAAAAGAGAGAATGCCAGCGGCATTAACGATATAATATTTACTGACATCCGAGTCTGAGCGGTCATTACGGCTTTTTTCTGCTCAGATGTTTTGTTTTTCGCTATAACGCTTGATAAGCGGTTAGTCAGCTCCCTTAATTGCCCACCTTGTTGCAGATTAAGTAATATTATAGTGATAAGAAAATAAAACTCGGGGTAGTGAAAACGCTGATAGGCATCATAAAAAACAGTTTCAGGTGACTCACCCAAATTAAGCTTTCGGCAAATAAGGGTAAGTTCATCACCCAATGGGCCATTTATTTCATATCCACAACGCTCTAATATTTGATTAATACTTGCACCACTACTGGCTGCCATGGTTATCATCAAGATGACCTCAGGAAAGTCCTGATGAAAAATAGCATGATGCATTTTTCTCGAAAACCTTAATTGGAGGAGTATCACACTGATAAAGATAAATACTGATATAAGAAAAATATTAATATGGAACCAGTTATAATTTACTGAATATATAAAAATTAAGTAAATCATCGGAATGGCTATATGCTTTTTGTTTTTATTTTTAACTATATAAGATAAGTAGCCAGTCCACTCTAATAATATTTCTCTAAAGAAATTTGTGATCTGAAGATTTTTTTTGAATGTCCTTTTTTCAGTGTTGTCAATGGATCTTTTTATTCTAATCCATTTCAAGCTGCTTAATACCAACAATAGAATACCAGATGATAATATTATATAGTATGTCATTATTTCACCACTGAAAAAATACTACTTAACTCATTTGATAAGTTATAGATATCAGCATTTATCCTGACAGCGGAGCGGCTAAATAAGCCATGATTAATAAAGTCCCCCTGGATTTTACCTTGTTGATCACGTTCTTTATCTGGCTTGAATGAAAAAATATCCTGTAATACGACATTCTCACCTTCCATCCCCATAATTTCACTTATATAACGGACTTTCCTGGATCCATCATTCATCCGTGAGACCTGTACTATTAGATTGATTGCTGAGGCAATATTACGCCGAATAGTAAAAATGGGCATATTAACTGGCCCCATCATGATCATACTCTCCAATCGTGCTATGGCATCACGAGGTGAATTAGCATGTAGTGTTGACATTGATCCATTATGGCCAGTATTCATCGCCTGGAGCATTTCAAAAGTTTCTTCGCCGCGACACTCACCAATAATGATCCTATCGGGGCGCATACGTAATGAGTTAATGACTAAATCCCGCATCGTGATCTGTCCGGTATTTTCCAACCCCGCTAGGCGTGTCTCCATGCGCACCACATGGGGTTGTTCAAGATTGAGTTCAGCTGCATCTTCTAAGGTAATCACTCTCTCATTTTCAGAGATGTATTTTGATAGTGCGCTGAGTAATGTCGTTTTCCCGGAACCGGTGCCGCCAGAGATAACGATATTGACCCGACAACTGGCGGCAATAATCAAAAAATTGGCCATATCACTGCTCATTGCCCCCATATCGACTAGGTCTTCCAATTTTCTTTTATTATTACTAAATTTTCGGATCGAGAGTGCTGTGCCATCTAAGGTAATAGGACTTATTGCTGCATTGATGCGGCTACCATCAACTAAGCGGGCATCAGCCAGAGGCCTACCTTCATCAATACGGCGATTTACACGTTGCATTAAGCGCTTGGTAATATCAGTCAATTGAGTATTATTAATAAATCGGCGATCGCTTAAGCTTATTAGCCCATAGCGCTCAATAAATATTTTCTCCGGGCCATTAACCATAATGTCGCTGATAGAGTCATCTTCCATTAACTCTCTTAGTGGACCAAATCCTGTAATTTCATCTGCTATCATTTCGACTATTTTTTTCTGATCTTGAGTCGTTAGTTGATGCTCATTATCATTAAATAGCTCATGGTATGTTTGAGAAATAAGATTAATTAGTCTGCTATAATCATTGACCAGATGTTCCACCTTATCTGTGTCAATATTCGCTAGCATTTTTTCTCGGATTAACTCTTGTGTAGATAATGGTATCTTCATGATGAGCCTTTTATTTTAGCAGTTGTATAATCTTATTAATCCACATTTTGTTATATACCGATGTATTAATACGAATGCCAAGTGCATGTTTGGCTAATTCGGTAATTGATCTCTTTCTACGGCCAAAGTAGTTTGAGTGACTAATTGAATCACTTCCTTTGCTTATATAAGGTATTTTAATATCTATTGTTCGTCCTAATAATGATTGCACATCTGAGGTGTTTAGCATGTCTTTAGTGACTGGACGGCTCTCATTTAAGCAAATTATTAATTTAATACCTCGCTTGTTATCTCGCTTAAAACGAGAATAAGTATCAATAAACTCTTTGGCGATCCGAACTGATATCATGCTATTGTCTAGTATTAAAACTATACAGTTAGAGTATTCGATATAATCTGTTAAGTTTTCTTTCGGTGTATTATAAATTGGTTGATCGAATACAATAAAACTATGCTTTTTAGTTTTATGAAAATTAATATCACTTAACTTCTTCTCTTTACATAACATCAGATCAAGGTTTTTTTGATATTCAGTTAGCTCTGCACCCATCTTTTTTTCTGTCACCAGGTCAAGATCTTGCGATCCTTGACTACCTTGTAACAGTAGAGTGGGGGATTTTCTTAATTGAGTTACTTCATGAGCTAAATGATAACTGAGTAGTGTGGTGCCAATTCCCCCTTTACAACCGAGCACACTGATAAAAAAGGCTTTTCTTTCTGATTCTATCTGAATGCCTTTCAGTAAATATTGTGTTAGTTCAGCTGATTGTGACTGAATATTTAAGTAGAGTAGCCCGCATTCAGTAAACTGCTGTGCAATAGTGATTGAGTCAATATCACCGACTAAAACACACCAGCAGTCACGAGGGACATGATTTTTTATTAAATTTAATATATCTTCAACATCACCATTGTCACTGATGTCAAGGATCACTCCGACAGTCTGATCTGGAATATTTACCGCTGTCACATTAAAAATATCCTTTTCGACGCTTTTAATTTGATTTATGTCCGTCAGTCGTATTTTTTCAGATATTTTTTCAATTACCCAGTTTCTTTCGGAAATAATGACAATGGTATTTTTAATTTTATGCTCTTTTCTGCTGATTAAGTCTTTGTTGAGAATTAGTTGCATATATCACCATTGTCACTAGAGCGTTTTCTATTGTTATTTACAGCACATCCTATAGCTTTGTTTTTTAATGCACGATAGTCATTAAGATTATACTTACAATGGCTATATACAGTTTTGTTCAGATAATAGACATCTTTACTATTACTGTTTACAGTAAGTTTGTCTTTTTTAACTAAAACAAATGAACGATCACTCTCTATAGGCTTAATTATTGTTGTGGCATGAGATAAATTAGGTAGTAAGAGTGTGCTACTGATTAATAAAAATTTCACTTAATAAACCCTCCCTTGCTTAGGAACTCTTTAGCCATCCTCTCTCTTTTTATTTCCATAATATGGGTAAAGTTAAAGAGGCGTTCAAGTGTTGAGGTATGCATAAAATCAGGTAGTTCGATCTCTTTTCTTGAGACAGGTTTTACCAGGTTTACTGTGGCGATCACGACCAACTCAGTTTGGCTTTGTTCAGTTTGCGCATTGCGGAATAAAGCACCTAATATAGGAATATCACCTATAAATGGAATTTTTTTGAGCGACTCTCTTTCGCTATTACTGATAAGACCGCCCAAGATAAAACTTTCACCATCACCCAGCTCTAATGTCGTTGCGGCTTTACGTGTTTTTAATGAAGGATAAGAATCGCCGCCTTCCATGCTAAATGATTTACCTATGCTGCTAACTTCTTCATTTAAGAGAATGCGTATCCGTTTTTTCTCATTTACTTTGGCACCAATATTGAGTTTGATGCCAAATTCTTTATAAGTCACTGTTTGACTATTTTCAGTGTTACTTGCAATAGGAATTTCACCGCCAACCAAAAATGATGCACTCTCACCTGATAATACCGAGAGGTTCGGCTCAGCTAACACACGAGCAATAGATTCATCATTAATTGCATGTACTAATGTACTAATACCATTGGCATTGAATTTAACGAACTGGAAAGAGCCAATGGCGTCACCCATAGTGCTCCAATCTACCCCGACATTTTCAGTGAAATCCTTGGTGACTTCGGCAATGGTTAATTTGACATTGACTTGATTAGCTTGTGGCAGTTTTAACTTATTAACGATGTGTGCATAATCTGGCGTGCTGAGATATTGTCTCTCGCTGGTTTTCTCTTTTTGACTACCAATAGCCTCGCCAACAATAGTGGCGAGGGTGTCTTTCTCCTCTTCTGACTCCACTATCCCGGTTAAGATGTAGCTGTCGCCAATTTTATCAATGTCAATGTTACTGTCGGGATACTCAATCAGTACTCGCTTATTTGCCGCATTAATAATATTATTTACCAAGATAGTTTTCTTTGCGAGCACCTGGTGTTTATCATCAAATAATATTATTTCTGTGGTTCCTTCACTTTTAGCATAAACAATAATGCTATTTTTATTGACTAATTCATAGTCAGCTACAGCGGCCGAAGAGACAAAAACAGTATCTATCTCTGCCTCTGTTTTAATGATGTATGATTCACCTGGAGAAATATAAACCGATTTTGCATTGGCTTTGTTAACTACTATTTGTAACACCGTGATGATAAGTAAAAAAAACAATGTATCCCAGTTTAGATATTTTGCTCTGACTGATCTCATCCTCTTAGCTCTCTTATTGTGCGTAGTTTGGGGAAAATGTCATGTAAGCTTTTTGATGTATGATGTTCATCACGGAGTTCAGTGCCTGGTATCAGAAATATGTCACCCGACTTTTCCGCTAAGTGTATTATATTGAGTTCCTCAGTATTGATTATGACCTCTATATAACCAACTAATGAGATTTTAGTCTTTTGGTTTTTCTTATTTTCTTCTGATAATTCGTTGGCGGAGTACTTTTTTATCCTTATTACTCGCATGTTGGGAATGACTTCAGTTAATAAGTAGTTCTGTTTTTTCCTGTCATTCATCTCTTGGGTGTTAATAGCAATACCATTTTCCACTCCTTTTCTTAAATCTGTCTCAAGGGTTCTCAATTGTAACGAAAGGGTATCACCGAGATTTAAGACATCAAGTAAGTGCTGCTCCTGTTGTTCTATATCAAACTTATAAATGACTTCACCTTTTTTTAAGCTTAGGCGATCAAATTCACTACTCTCTGGTGAGACCAACATCTCGTTAGTAATATAAGAGCCACTAAGAATATTTGTTTTCAATAAGTGACTTTTAATGTTTTCAGGGTTTGATAGATCACTTTTTATTAGTTGGCTAGATTCTGGCACCATCACTGTCTTTAGCGCATAATCATCTTTAGTTAAGATGGTGCCTGAAGATAGGTCGCGTGTTGATTGTGCCAGCATAATAGTGGCGATTTTCTCTTTTTTTGGTTCGACGAGATTAGTGAGAGTATTGCTGCCATCTTCCCTATTACCCAATACTCCTGCGGCACCTATTGCTATAATGATAAGTGAAAATAATAAAATAAGTTTACGGTTCATTATTGCTAACCTCTATGCTTATGGGAGACAAATTATTTATTTTTAGGTAAATAGAGATAATAAAAAACCACCAGTAATGGCGACAGCATAAGGTACTCCTCGTTGTTGAATATCAGCGCGGTTGATAAGCATACCTATAATCATCACAACTCCCCCCATGATTGCCGTATAGAGTATGAAATTTAGCGATTGCTCTGCGGTTAAAGCTAATAGTAATACGGTAATTAACTTTACATCGCCACCTCCAATCAGTTTGAAATTAAATAGGATATAGCCAGTCACTAGTGCGAACAGTGGAATAATGATACTGACCCTATGGTATTGAAAAAAACCTAAAGCTAATGTATTGATTGCAATAGTCATAATAAACCTATTGCTAATGATACGGTGGCGGATGTCGCTATAGCAAATTAGCAGTAGCTGTAGCATTAATAAGCTGGTTAACAAAAAATTAATAATTCCCAATATGGCTCCTCATATAGAAGTTCAATATGGCAATCTAAGGTTGCCATATTGAATAATTAAACTTATATCTGTTGCCTCTCAGCTCTAATGCGTTACTGATTAGGAATATTTACTGCATCTTTGGCTGTATCGATCACGGATTTAACCATATCTCCCAATGGTTGTTTGGCTGCCGCGATAAGGATAGCCGCTAAAGCAATAATCATGACGTATTCAATAATGGAACCTCGATTATCTTTCATGAATTCTTCGGTTTTCAGTTGAGTCGCGATATAGCCTTTAGTGATTAAGTTCATCATATTCGTTTTCCTTTTAAGTTTTTAAGTGGTGGGGGGTATTCCCCATTATTTTATTCTAAGTAGATACTTAACTAGATTAGTTGGGTGTTTTACTACTCGCCGAATCGATGTGTTTATATTCGCCTCGTTCGTAGTGGTAGCTATTTAACTGTTTTTTTTTCACCAGTGCCATTTCATTATCATCATTTAATCTTGTTAAATTATCCTTATCTGATTAATGGTGTTAAGGATGAGGAGTATCGCCATGAAATAATATAATTATGACTAAGACTGAGAGGAATGAGAGCCAGCAGAAAGAGAAAAATGCCAGCAGAGAGATTAATTTTTTCCAGCGGTAGCTTTGTAAAAACCCCGGTTTAGTAGGCGGCAGCGCAACTTGCGCAACCACACTTGCCATCGAGGGGGAGAGGGCAAGTGGTGCGGGGGCTGCTGTGGCTAGGATGTTGGTTTCACTCTGTTGTGGCTGTTCAGTCGCCTCATCACAGGTTGTGATTTGGTTGACGGCACCGATATAGCGCACACCTTTGCGTGGAATAGTATGGATCAGCGACTCTTTCAGCCCGACTTGAACAAATGCTTTGCGCAACATATAGAGTTGCCCGTAGTAGCTGCTTTCGCTGACCGCGCCCCGTTGTTCTTTCCACACCTGATTAATGATCTGCTCTTTTTCAGTCACGCCGCTGAGTAATAGTTTTAAAAACCTAATATTATTCTCAGTTAATATCGCAATCGCCCCATTGGGCCCATTTAAGCAGCGTTGTGCAGGGGAGAATAGCACTGTCCCTTCTAATTTAAACACAATCTCATTTGTCTCCATATTGGCGGCCACCTATCCTTTATAAGGGTTACGCTTATTATTTTAGTGTTTTTACTGTTTCTGTTGCGATCTAATGATAGTAGTAAGAGCATTAAGATGTTGTGCGCCTGATTTATTCTAAATCTCAACAGTTCTAATGTTTACTCAGCATATTCTTGCACGGATTAATTATTGTTAACAAGTCTGTGATGAGCATCGTTAGCCTAAAGTTTATTATTTATCGTTTCTTTTTCTTATTATTTTTCTATTGTATTATATTTTATGTAATTTCATTTTTAATTAAGTTACAGTTAATAGATGGTTCTTCTTTATTTCTGCCGAGTCATTCTATTTTTATACCTTAAAATATAATATTTGGTTTTTATGAGATATCAATAGAGAATAGAGGGCGCTGCCAATATCTTATTTAGCCCTTATGTGGGCGCTAAATGGTGCGGGTTATTGGTGTTGAGTGGATTAATTTCTTTTCGGTTACATCAGTTGTGCTGAGAAGTGATATGACAGCAAATGAGAGCGCCCTAACTCCTTTGAGGCAAGAGTTAGGGCCAGGATGATTTTTATTGCCGTTTTATGGCGTTTCGTTACATTTTTTATGCAGCAGCATATAGACCGCCGGTATAACCAGCATCGAAAGTAGTGGTGCACTGACCATTCCGCCGATCATGGGTGCGGCAATGCGCTGCATCACTTCTGAACCAGTCCCGCCACCCCACATGATTGGAAGCAGGCCCGCCATGATGGTGGCGACGGTCATGGCTTTTGGTCGCACTCGTAGCACGGCCCCCTCGTGGATCGCGGCGCTCATCTGGCTGGCGGTCATGGTTATGCCGGGTTGTTGATGCTTTTTCACGGCCTGATTGAGATAGAGCACCATGATGACACCAAATTCCGCCGCGACCCCCGCCAGTGCGATAAAGCCTACCGCCGCGGCAACGGAAAAGTTATATCCCAATCCATACAGCAGCCAGACACCACCAATCAGTGCAAAGGGCAGAGTGGCCATGATCAGTGCGGCATCGCGCACACTGCTGAAGGTGACATAGAGCAGCACGAAAATGATCATCAGGGTGACGGGTAACACAATTTTCAGTTTTGCCGTCGCCCGTTCCAGATATTCAAACTGCCCAGACCAGCCAAGTGATACCCCTTCCGGCAGCTTCACTTGCTGTGCCACCGCCTGCTGCATCTCAGTGACCGCTGATTTCAAATCTCGCCCGCGCAGATCGACATACACCCAGTCGGATAGGCGCGCGTTTTCACTTTTCAGCATCGGTGGGCCTTCGCTCACCTTTATGTCAGCCAGTTCGGAGAGCGCCACTTGCCCACCATTGGCCGTCACCACCGGTAAATCACGCAGTTTTTGCAGTGAATCACGAATTTCCCGTGGATAGCGCAGATTGATGGGGTAGCGCTCGCGCCCCTCAATGGTTTCGCCGATGTTTTGCCCGCCGATAACTGTTGCCACCAGTGATTGTAGCTCTTTGACTGACACCCCATAGCGGGCCGCCCGCAGGCGATCGATATCGATATCCACATAGCGCCCCCCTGTCAGCCGTTCAGATAGTGCTGAAGTGACACCGGGCACCTTGCGCACCACCTGCTCAATTTGTTGTGCGACCTGCTCGATCTGCTGCACATTTTTGCCGTTAACTTTTATCCCGACCGGGCTTTTGATGCCGGTGGACAGCATATCCAGACGGTTGCGGATCGGCGGCACCCACAGATTGGCAATGCCGGGGACATTGACAGTGGCGTCCAGCTCCTCGATCAACTTATCCATGGTCATACCGGGTCGCCATTGATCCTTTGGCTTAAAGCGGATGGTGGTTTCGATCATGGTGAGCGGCGCGGGGTCGGTAGCTGTCTCGGCCCGCCCGGCTTTACCAAATACTGTCGCCACTTCCGGCACCGTTTTGATCAGACGATCAGTCTGTTGCAGCAAGTGGCTGGCTTCCCGTACCGAGATCCCCGGTAGGGTGGAGGGCATATATAGCAAATCGCCTTCATCCAGCGCGGGCATAAATTCGCTGCCTAAGCGACTGAGGGGGTAGAGGGTTGCCAGCAGCAACATACCCGCAATCGCCAGGGTGGTTTTAGGCCGCGCCAACACGGCGGTGAGTACCGGATGATAGATTGTAATCAGGGCGCGGTTAATTGGATTGGCACTCTCATCGGGAATTTTTCCGCGAATAAAATAGCCCATTAATACCGGAACCAGGGTGATGGCTAAACCCGCCGAAACCGCCATGGCGTAGGTTTTGGTAAAGGCCAGCGGGGAGAACATCCGCCCCTCCTGCGCCTGTAAGGTAAAGACCGGAATAAAGGATAGGGTGATGATTAATAAGCTGCAAAATAGAGCCGGGCCGACTTCAATGGCTGCCTGCTCTGATATGCGCCAATAGTCCTGGCTGGCCGGCGTTTGTCCGGGGTGACTCCGCCGCCACTGCTCCAGCACCTTGTGCATGTTCTCGATCATGACGATCGCCGCATCCACCATGGCCCCGATAGCAATGGCAATGCCGCCAAGCGACATAATATTGGCATTGACCCCCTGATAGTGCATCACGATAAAGGCGCCGAGGATCCCCAGCGGCAGGGTGATGATCGCCACCAGTGCTGAGCGGAAGTGGAACAGGAACAGTGAGCAGATGACCGCGACGACTAAAAACTCCTCCAGCAGCTTAAATGACAGGCTGTCGATGGCCTGGGTGATCAGTTGCGATCGGTCATAAACCGGCACGATCTCCACCCCAGCAGGCAAGCTGCGCTGAATCTGTTGCAGCTTCTCTTTCACCGCATTGATAGTTTCCAGCGCATTTTTGCCGTAGCGCATCACAATGATGCCGCCGGCGACCTCCCCTTCACCATTCAGCTCCGCCACGCCACGGCGCATCTCTGGCCCCATGCGCACACTGGCGACATCGGAGAGTAAAATGGGAGTGCCATCACGGCTGGTGATCACGATATTGCTGAAATCAGCTGGCGTTTTCAGGTAACCGCTGGCCCGCACCATATATTCGGCGGCTCCCATCTCCAGCACTGACCCCCCGCCCTCCTGATTGCTGTCGGTAATGGCGTTGGCAATTTGCTGATGGGAGAGATTTAGCGCCCGCATCCGTTCGGGATCGAGCACCACTTGATACTGGCGCACCATTCCGCCGACGCTGGCGACTTCCGAGACATTCGGCACGGTTTTCAGCTCAAATTTTAGCGTCCAATCCTGCAGTGCGCGCAGATCCGCCAAACTGTGTTTGCCACTTCTGTCGATTAAGGCATATTCATAAATCCAGCCGACACCAGTGGCATCCGGCCCCAGTGCGGCTTTGGCCTCGGCGGGCAGGGTAGATTGCACCTGGCTGAGATACTCCAGCACCCGTGAGCGCGCCCAGTAGGGATCGGTGCCATCGTCAAACAGCACGTAGACATAGGCATCGCCGAACATCGAGAAACCGCGCACGGTTTTGGCGCCGGGCACCGAGAGCATGGTGGTGGTGAGTGGATAGGTGACCTGATCCTCCACCACTTGCGGCGCTTTGCCGGGGTAACTGACGCGAATAATTACTTGGGTATCAGAGAGATCCGGCAGGGCATCGAGCGGGGTCTGTTGCAGTGACCAGACTCCCCACGCGGCCATCATCACCGCGCCGAGTAGCACCAGCAGGCGGTTGCGCAGTGACCAGCGGATAATGGCGGCAATCATAAGTGGCCTCCATGGATATCGGCACTGCTATTTGATTTTATCGGCTGGATCTGGCGGATCTGCGCCCCTTGTTCGCTGAGAGTAAAGGTGAAATTAACCCGGCTGCCCACCACGATTTCCGGTGCTAACTTGCTCGTGGGCAGCAGGAAATCCATGGTCATCGCCCCCCATTTCAGCGCGGCTATCGGGCCGTGAGATAGGGTGATGCTCTGGCCGTTGATAGCTTTGACCTCCCCCTGCACCGAGTAGATATCAACTGGGCTGCCGGCTGCACTCTCTGCTGGCGGCGTGACGGCTGCTGGAGTGTCATCCATTTGCGGCAGGGCGCTTTGCAGGTTGGCTTCTGAATCAATCAGGAATTGACCCGAGGTGACCACTAACTGGCCCACATTCAAGCCGGATTTGATCTCTACCCAACCCTCCTGAGTTTGCCCGGTACTCACCTCGACTGGCTTGAAGTGACCCTCCCCTTGTGCCAGTAGCACGGTGTTGCGGTTGCTGCTCATCAGCAAGGCTTCCTGCGGGATCGCTAGCACTGATTGCAGTTTATCTGCGGATGCTGATTGCACACTCAGGTACATACCCGGTTTGAGCTGCTGCTGCGGATTTTCCAGCACCACTCGCGCCTTGAGAGTGCGGGTGGCTAGCTCCATATTGGGCAGTAACTCGCTGATTTTGCCATGAAAAGTCTCACCCGGCCAACTGGCGGTGGTGGCCGCAATAGTGCTGCCGAGAGTGACTAAACTGGCTTGCGATTGCGGATAATCGACGACGATCCATACCGGATCAAGACTCGCCAGCTCGAACAGTGATTGTGTCGCGGTGACTTGCGAGCCGACGCGGATATCCAGCTTATTCACATAGCCATCAGAGGGGGAGCGCAGTGTCACCCGTGTTTGCGGCTGACCACTTCTCTCCACGCTGCGAATCACCTCTTCGGGCATAAATTGCAGCTGTAGCCGCTGGCGGGCGGCGGCGGTCAGTTGGCTATCACCCAGGGTGCGGATCGCCAGATACTCCTGCTGGGCGGCACTCCAATCGGGTACCCAGAGTTGAGCTAATGGCTGGTTTTTAGTGACCGGTTGCTGATTGGCGCGCACGTACAACTGTTCAATGATGCCGTTAGCACGCGCGGCGATCACTTGCAGAGTGCGCTCATCGGTGGCGACGGTGCCGTAACCATGCAGGCGATAGTTGAGCGCGCGCATCTCTGCTGGCGCAGTGCGAACCCCCAGATTTTGCTGTTGACGCGCGCTGATGGTCACGCCGCCATCGTCAGTGGTTTCACCGGCATAACGCGGCACTAAGTCCATATCCATAAAAGGCGATTTACCCGGTTTATCAAAACGTTGACCGGGTGACATCGGATCGTACCAATAGAGCACGGTGCGGCTATTTTCTGCTGTTGCATCGGCGTGGGTTGCCGCTGCTGCTGGGGCAGTTGACGGCGGTTGCCCTAACAGATAACCGCCAAGGCCACTGATCACCGCGACCGCCACCAAGGTTAAACTCAATTGCTTTTTCATTGCGCGCTCTCCTGCGGGGTCAGATAACGGATGGCAGCCCAAGTGCGGGCTAACTCTCTGGCGGCATTGCTGGCATTGAGTTGGCTGTCGAGCAGGGCGCGCCGTGCTTCCAGCACACTGCCCAAATCACTTTTATTGGCCTGATATTGTGCCATCACCAAATTAACCCGTTGTTTTTGCAGCGGTAACACCTCAGCTGTTTGCCGATGCCATAACTGCTGGCTGGCCTGATACTGCGCCAACAGTGTGTCGAGCTGCGCCCGATGATCGCGGGTCAGTAAGGTCAGTTGGTCATTGGCTTCCATGGAGCGCGAGAGGTCAGCGGCGTAATCTTTGTCCTGCCGTTGTGAGCGGAACAGCGGCAGATCGACGGTCACCATCACGCCCGCCATATCCTCATATTCGTCCGCCCGTTTGGCGTAATAGACTTCAATCCCAATATCGGGGGTGGCGGCAATAGCCGATTGCGCCGAGCGGGCTTTGGCAACATCCGCTTCACGGCTGGCGAGCAACACCTCCGGGTGTTGGTTGATGGCCTCGCGCAACAGGGTTATCTCGGCAGGCAGACGGGTGAAATGGGGCAAGGGGCCGCTGATGTGATTGACCTCAATGCCGGTCAGCTGGGTCAACTGGGTTTGCGCCAGGGCGACATCCCGCAAGGCGGTGGTCAATCTGTCCTGCATCGATGAGAGGGCCAGGCGGGCATCAAGCACACTGCTGGGTAGTGCGCCACCGCTGGCAACTCCCGCCCGTTGCAGCGCCACCTGTTTTTCGCTCTCCTGCACCAGCACCTTGGCATCACTGACCGCCTGCTCAGTTAGGGCCAGATCCAGCCATGCCTGCGCGGCCTCTTTTTGCAGCCGGGTGCGGATGGTTTCACTACCCGCGGCGGTTTTACGTGCTTCAGCGCTGAGGGTATCGGCCTTTCTTTGCCGTTTATCGCTGCTGATATAGTCCTGCATGATGCCGACGCGCTGCATGGTCATGCCCTCACGGGTAAAGCGGCGGGCATTGTTGCCTCCGACGGGCAGGTTTTCAATGCCGAATTTCAGTTTAGGATCAGGTAATTGGGTGGCGGAACTGGCCATATTTTCCAGCGCATTAACCTGATGCTGGTTAGCAGACAGCTCAGCCGAATAGCGCTCAGCGGAGGTGAGCGCCTGTTCCAGCGTGATGTCTGCCGCGTGGCTCACTGCGGGCAGAGTGAACGCCGCTGCCATCAACCAACTGACAAATCCTAAACGCCATGCAGCCGTGGGCCGCCCCTGTGGCGGGTGATTAAGTGATGAGTTCATGGTGACTCCCGCCTTACGGCTGCTGCGCTGAAATGGCGGTCAACTGATAGCCCTGAGGGGTTTGGCGAAAGCTGAATGTCACCGGCGTGCCGACCGGCAAGGGGGCTGCGACCAAACTCTCCGGCAGGTCGAAGCTCATGGTCATCGGTGGCCAGTTCAGCGCCGGAATGGCGGTATGGGCGATGGAGACACTGGTAGCACTCCAGGCTTTAATCTGCCCGCGCGAGTGGTAATTATCGGCGTCAGTAGCGGCGCTATCCGCCATCATCGCCCCATGAGGGTGGGACATCGGCATACTGTCTGCCATTGGTTGAGTCGCGGCAAACAGGGGGGCAGAGAACAGAGTCACCGCAGAAAGTACAACAGCCGCAGTCGCGGAGAGGGCATTAGATAAGAAACTCATAGGAATAACTCCAAAACATAAAATAAGCGCAACGCACCGCACTAAGGCGGCCTGAAAAATGCGATCAGCTAGGTCTGGAGTTACTCTCTAAATCGGCAGAAAACGATTTCGGTGGGGGGGCCAACAATTGGGGGTGTTTGCCAGTCAAGGCGGTGAATGCGCGGGTTTTGCTGCACATCTGCCAGCACTAATTCAGTATGGGTCGGCAGGGCTGCCAGTACCAGCATACCGCTGTCAGACTGCACTGAGTCAGGGATGCAGTGCTTTTCGCACAGTGAGTTTTGCGCCTGACCATGGGACATATTCATCATCGATGGCATGTCATGCATCTGGTTCTGCAAATGACCTTGGTTCTGCAAATGGCCTTGGTGCTGAGTAAAGACTGGCGAGGCGGCAGGCGTGATATCACATTGATGGCTGGCAACCGCCAATTGCGCATTGAGGATCAACCAGCAGGCAATCAGCAGCATACCGCACATGCGCTTTTTACTGGCGCGCATCCGATGCATAAGCTGTGATATTCCCATGAATACTGGCATTTTTAACCCGAATGAGTGGCGGTATGAAATTATGCTGTCAGCGAGTATAGGGCTATCCCCCTGTTTTTAGAATGGTTTTGTCCGGTTACGCTGATTGAATGGAAAGGTTACATAAAGGTTAGCACACTGAATTTATTCTGTTTTTTTTAAAACGCGAGGCATAAATGGCGCGAATCGAGGTAAAAATTTACTTTTCTTTAATCAATTATCGGTAATATTAATAATTCTGAGCCTACTCAAAAAGGATAGTCCGTGAGCGTGGTGAACCGATATCCAGATAGTCAGCAGTTGTTACACTCACCTTCGGCCGGCAGTGACGGCTGGTGGCAGCAGATTGCACAGTGGGGCACTCCACTGGCTGAACCGCTGGGTGAGGGCAAAGTAAAGCTGACATTTCTCTGGCGTGATCGGCAGGGTAGGGCGCGCGATGCTGTGGTTAGCCGGGTATATATCGACGTCAACGGTGTAACTGATCACCACAGTGTCAATCCTGAAACCCTCCAGCGGTTGGGCCAGACCGATGTCTGGTATTGGCAGGCGGAGGTGGAGTCTGATTTTCGCGGCAGCTACAGCTTTATTCCCGTCACTGGCGAGACGTGTTTGTGTTTGCCGGCAGGCAGCCGGCAGGAGCGGCGTCTGGCACAGCGTAATTGGTGGATCTCATTAATGGATCTGGCGGAAAACGACCCGCTAAACCACACTGCCGCCCATGCTAGTTATCGGGGGATGGCGCTCTCGGCGATACATTTAGCCGATGCTCTGCCACAGCCCGCCTGGCACCCCATTGATGCAGGCCAACCACTCCCGCCCGATCCACAACGGCTGCAACTGATCACTTGGGACAGCCCGTTATTAGCTAACAGCCGCAAGGTGTGGATTTACTCTACGGGCAGTGCTGAAGCTCTGGCCGAGCGGCCATTAGCTATCTTGCTCGATGGGCAGTATTGGGCGGAGAGACAGCCACTGTTTGGCGTACTGGATAATGAAACCGCTGTGGGCCGCCTTCCTGCCACTGTGTATGTGTTGGTAGATATCATTGACCAAAAGCATCGTTCACAGGAACTGCCCTGCAATCAGGATTTCTGGCAGGCGTTGCAAACGGAGCTGTTACCGCAAGTGGCCTTGCTGCAACCCTTTACCGAGCAGCCATCTCGCACCGTGGTGGCGGGGCAAAGTTTTGGCGGCTTGGCATCGCTGTATGCCGGATTACACTGGCCACAGCGTTTTGGCTGCGTGCTGAGCCAATCGGGTTCTTTTTGGTGGCCGGACGTCGACCATGTTAAGGGGTTAACCGCCGGTACGGTCGAGCGTCAGGGCTGGTTGACTGAGCAGGTGTTGCAAGGGTTGGGGGCTAACCAGCCGTTGAATATATTTATGGAAGCAGGCCGCCACGAGGATGTGATTTATCAGGTCAATGAAGTGATGAGTGAAGCGCTACGCCGTGCCGGGCATCGATTACAGTATCGGGTTTATTGCGGCGGGCATGATTCACTCTGTTGGCGAGGGGGGCTGATTGAGGGATTAGGGCGATTGCTGGGAGCACGGTGTGGTGGTTGATGATTGAGATTGGATCTGGTTTCGGTTGATATTCGTTCAGTGATCACCTGACCCTCGACGCCTCAACCGAGTCGGGCCGCAGGGCGGCGGCCCAACACCCGCGCCTTGCGCGAAATATTGCCCTGCGGGTAAACCTCCTACGTCTTTCGGGCTGACGAGCCAGCGCGATTCGCATCCATGCTCAAGCGCGCTTTTCGCGGGCGTCCTGCCCGCTCACTCTACCCTCCATCCTCGTCGGCAATATTCCTGATTGCGCTCAACATCAAAACCCTCTTCTTTGTTTTAGGTGTTGAAGTTAAAAGCACATTTGAGCTGCCGAGTGAAGAGTGGAGCAAGGGAAATCCGCCATGGACGGCGGATTTAGGCGTCATGAGCAGGGATGCGAATAAAGCCGTCCCGCCAGCGAAAGGATGAGTCGAGGGAACCTGCGAAGCAGGCAAGCGATACGTGCGCAAGCGCAGGGGTTCCAAGGGGGTTACGCGCTTGTAACCCCATTGGCGGTTGAGGCGCTGGAGGCCAAGTGAACGCCGATCTCATGTCAACCGAACCGATCGCCTGAGCCGCTATCAACCGAAACCTGATCCGATCTAACTAAACTTAAACTTAAACCGAAACCCTAAATCTCCCCCTCGGGATCACCAACGGCGTCCCCGACACCGGATCATCAATAATCAAACACGGCATACCAAACACCTGTTCTACCAACTGGGCGGTAATCACCTCGCGCGGTTTACCTTGCGTCACTATCTGCCCGTCGCGCATGGCGATAATATGGCTGGCGTAGCGGCAGGCGTGGTTGAGATCATGCAGGACAGCAACCAGCGTGTGGTTATTGTGCTGATTCAGGTGGCTGAATAACTCAAGTAAATCAATCTGATGGGCGATATCCAAATAGGTGGTTGGCTCATCCAACAGCAGCAGCGGTGTTTGCTGCGCCAGTACCATGGCGATCCAGACTCGCTGGCGCTGCCCGCCAGATAGGGCATCGACTGACCGGTCAGCCAGTTCACTGACGCCAGTGGCCTGCATCGCTTCACTGACTGCCCGTTTATCAGCCTGTGTCCACTGCTGTAATAGCTTCTGATGGGGATAGCGGCCCCGCGCCACCAGATCCAATACGCTGATACCGTCCGGTGCTTGCGAGCTTTGCGGCAATAAGCCCAAATGGCGTGCGACGTGGCGAGTATCAAGGCTGGCGATATTCTTGCCATCCAAAATCACCTGGCCCGCCTGCGGTTTCAGCAAACGGCTCAATGCGCGCAGCAATGTCGATTTACCACAAGCATTGGGGCCGACTATCACCGTAAACTCACCATCAGGAATGGCGACACTCAAATTTTGGCTGATTACCTTGCCGTCATAGCCCAGTGTCAGGGCATCAGCCTGCAAACGGGGGGTGCTGCTCGCTGGGTTAACAATAGTCATGATCGCCCGGACTCCCGGATTAAAAGCCAAATAAGATACAGCCCACCAATACTGATAGTGATAACACCGACTGGCAGTTGATTAGGTAAAAACAGGTGTTGGGCGCAGAGATCCGCTGCGATCAACAGAAACGCCCCCATCAACGCCGAGGCGGTGAAGGTCACTGATGATGTTCCCGCCAGACGCCGTGCAATTTGTGGCGCGGCTAAGGCAATAAAGGAGATTGGCCCAGCGGCGGCGGTGACGGCAGCCATCAGAATCACCCCAATCGCCATTAGGCTCAGGCGCGTTCTCTCCACTGGCACACCCAAAGCACCCGCAGCATCATCACCCATTTCGAGCAACGGCATACGGCGGCTAAGTAGTATCGCAACCAGCATGGCGATAGTGATAAACAGCACCGAAGGCAGACTTTTCGCCCAAGTCAGGCCATTGAGTGAACCGGCCCCCCAGGCCGCGGCGGTCATGGCAGACTCCAGTGACGCGGTGATCGTCAGCCAGGTATTGAATGCCGTCAGCATTGCACCCATGGCAATGCCGACAATAATCAGCCTAAAGCCCTGAATCCCCTGCCGATATGCCAGTAAATAGACCGCAATGGCGGAGAGTAACCCCCCCACCAGTGCGCTACTGGCAATCTCAAAATAGTTGCCATTAAACAACGTGATGGCGACCAGTGCGCCGGTATAGGCCCCCACATTGAAGCCGATGACATCTGGGCTGCCCAGTGGGTTGCGCACTAATGATTGAAATATTGCGCCACTAACACCTAGCGCCGCCCCGAAAATTAGCGCCATCACAGCACGGGGTAAGCGCCATTGATTGACGATAATATCCACAGTGCCATGGCTATTGCCGAGCAAGGCATTCACCACCTGCTCGGGAGATAACGACAGCGTGCCGGCCATTAATGCCAACAGCGCACTCAGTAAGCAAGCCAGTAATAGCAGAGCGCCTACCATCAAACTGCGTGACCGGACACGTAAGTTTACCGGGCCATCAGGACGCCCCAATAGCCACGTGGGTGTGGCGGGTTTCATAGTGTGGTCATCCTTTTGTTACGCCGTACCAGCCAGATCAGTAGGGGCGCACCAATAAATGCGGTCACGATGGAAACCCGCAATTCGCCCGGCACCAAAAAGCGCCCAACAATATCGGATGCCAATAGCAGGATAGGTGTCATTACCAGCGTAAATGGTAAAATCCAGACCTGATTTGGCCCGACAATCCAGCGCGCAATATGTGGCACCATCAGGCCAACAAAGGCGATAGGGCCGACGGCCGCGGTCGCCGCACCACATAATAGAGTGATGGTGATTACCGCCCAAAATTGGGTGCGGGCAATACGCGCCCCCATCGCCGCCGCCAGATCCTGCCCCATATGTATGGCATTTAGTGACCGCGCCAGTAGCAGGGCAATGATGCAACCGAGCAGAATGAGTGGGGCGACGGCTATCACCACCGCCATGTTACGGATATCCAGCGATCCCGCTTGCCAGAAGCGGACACTATCGTAAACCTGTGGATGGGTCAGCGAGATACCGGAAGTGATGCCGGTTAATACCGCACCAATGGCGACGCCAGAGAGTGTCAGGCGCAGAGGATTCACCCGCCCGCCGCCGGTTGCGCCGACCCAATAGACCACCAGAGTGGTGATCAGGGTGCCGATAAATGCCGAGATCATATAGCCGTAAATGGCGTGCACGCCAAACACCACTATGCCGATGACCACAGCAAAACTGGCCCCTGCATTCACCCCGAGAATACCGGGATCAGCCAGCGGGTTGCGGGTCAGCGCTTGGATCACCGCACCTGATAACCCCAAGGCAGCACCCGCGAGCACCCCGATCAGGGTGCGCGGCAGGCGTGATTCCAATATCAAAATGCTATCGGCATTGTGGCTCTCACCGAGCAGGCTTTGCCACACCACGGATAAGGGGATAGCTTTGGCCCCGAACATCAGGCTGGCCGCCATCACCAGCATCAATATAAGGAGGCTGAGAAGCAGTAACAGGGCGTGTCGGCGCTGCGTTTGCGCACCTGGAGTGGGGGCTGGTTTCAGCGCTGTTGTTGACGATTGATCTGAGGAATAAGCAGCTGGCATTGTTACTCTTTTTTAACAAATGATTATTGTTATCGATTTGATTATCATTATTATTTGCTGGGGTTATGTTAGCACGAGTTATGGTGGGAGGGCAGGGGGATTTATTACAATTCAGTTTGGTACAGTTTGGTTCAGTTTGGTGATTGGTTCGGTTGTTAAAGCTTCAGTGTTCACCTTGCCTCCGATGCTCCAACCGCCAAAGGGGTTACAAGCGCGTAACCCCCTTGGAACCCCTGCGCTAGCGCACGTATCGCTTGCCTGCTTCGCAGGTTCCCTCAATCATCGTTTCGGCTGACGGACCGCCGTGATTCGCTCCTGCTCAAGCACGGCTCGCTCGGCATCCATGCCTCGCGTCCTACCTCCACTCTTCACTCGGCAGCTCAAATGTGCTTTTAACCTTGAGCGCAATCAGGAATATTGCCGACGAGGATGGAGGGTAGAGTGAGCGGGCAGGACGCCCGCGAAAAGCGCGCTTGGGCAGGGATGCCCATCGCGCTGGCTCGTCAGCCCGAAAGACGTGGGAGGTTTACCCGCAGGGCAATATTTCGCGCAAGCCGCAGGTGCAGGAGGGCCGGCCTGCCCTCCTGCTCGGTTGAGGCGACGAGGGTCAGGTGATCACTGAACGACTATCAACCGAAACCAGATCCAATCTCAATCTCAATCTCAATCTCAATCTCAATCTCAATCTCAATCACCAAACGAATATCAACCAGAAACCTGGTTCGGTTTCCCCCTTTACCCCTTAAACATCCCCTCAATCCGTGCTAACAAATGACTCGCACTATAATAATCCAGCCGGAAAGTATCATAACCCACCGCATAAACACGGTTGTGCTCAATCGCTGGGATGTGCGCTAAAAACTGATTACTTTTCAATGCATCAACTGCAGGTCTCTCGCCGGAGAACAGTAAAATCGTCTCCCCGTTTAACCCCTCGGCCAGCTTCTCACCACCTAACTGAATGATATCCTTGCGATGTCCCATGCTGGTGTTGCCTTTCACGGCATCAGGAATAGTCGCCAGTGTGAAGCCCAATTGCTGCAATAACTTCCCCTGCGCTGAGTTATCAGTCCATAAATTGGCGGTGCTGCCCGCTGCTTGATAGACAAAAGCGGAGGTGGGTTGTGGTGGCAGGGTGATATTCTGCTTCACCTCATTAAGCCGATTGGCAAAACTATCAATCACTTGCGTTGCATCTGACTCATGCCCGGTAGCCTGCCCTAAAAGGATGGCTAACTCCTGCCAGCTCTTATCATCGTAATTAATCACTAATGTTGGCGCGATAGCGGATAACTGCTCATACAACTTCAGCGCGGAGTCGCCACCGGTAGCGGAAATGATAATTAAGTCCGGATTCATGCCGGCGACAGCTTCGGCATTCGGCTCGGTTTGATACAGCGGTACCAGTTTTTTAGCCTGTGCAACATCTGACCACTGGATAAAGAACCCTTGATTATCCGCGACAGTGGTATTGGGGGCGGTGGCTCCGGTGGCAATAACCGGGGCATTGATCGCCAGTAAAGTGCCAGTGATGGTGATGCTGGTGGAGACAATACGCTGCGGCTGTGAGGTCAATGTAACCGGGCCTTTTGCTGTCTCCACCGTTCGGGACCAGGCTGGCGTATCTTTCGCTGCCGCTGATGTCTCGGCTTCTTGCGCAGGTTTGCAGCCAGATAAGCTGAAAGTGAGAGTCAAGAAACTCAGCAGGAGGAGAGCAAAACGAGCTGTTTTGGGTGAAATTGGTGGCACGTATCGGGATATCACGGCGTTTCTCTCTCTATTTGACGATGCTGGGCCGTAATTTATCACGCCATAAAATGAATGGTAGTAATTATTATTTCGATTATTATTTGTGACGAGGAGACAAAAAAGAGCTGCCAGAGAGGCGTTCGATAGCATGGTTGATCGGGCGAATAGTTGTACTTTAAGCAGGATATTGGTGTGTTAAGCACGGAAATTGCTTTTTATGTCCCTATAGCCAATATGTGATTGAGCGGTATTCATCGGTTAATTTCACTCAAGGTAGCTCGATAGGCTGGTTTTAGTTTTCATACTAATCATTTCAATTTAATTCACTCGGATTATTGGTTTAATTCACTCATAGCGAAAACTATTGCACCAGCCAAATCATTTAGACGATAATGATTATCGTTAAGCTTTGTTGGCTAAAGTTCCCTTCCACCGATTTTTTATGCGCTGACCTCCATGACTCATATGACCACATTCTGGAGTAACTTCTATCTGGCTCATCAGGGCTGGTTGCGTGGATGGCTGCGTAAAAAAGTGGGTTGTCACCATAGTGCCGCCGATCTGACCCATGACACCTTTATCAAATTGCTGACCATGGCTGATCCCAGTGTGATCCGCCAGCCCAGAGCTTATCTGATGGTGACGGCTAATCATGTGATGATCGATCAATTCCGTAAGCGCAAGCTGGAGCAGGATGCCTTAGTGGCGCTGGCCCAGATGGCGGAAGATGTACATGAGCAATCGGCAGAAGAGCGGGCGGCGGTCAGTCAGCTGGTGGCGCAGGCGGTGCAGATCCTGGCAAGCGAGCTGGAAGATCACGTCTGCCGTGCCTTCTTAATGGCTCGTGTTGAAGGGTACAGCTACAGCGAAATTGCCCAGATACTGGGGGTCAGCGAAAGTAGTGTAAAACAGTATCTCGCCAAGGCACTTATTCATTGCCATAGCCGCATTTTTTGTCAGGAAAATCATGAATAAAAACCCCCATAGCCCTGATGGTGGGGTTGCTCAAATTCAGCAAGATGCGGCGCAATGGCTGTTGGACTTCTCTGAGGCGACGCCCGGCAGCCCGGAGCATAGCAAGCTGTTGGATGCCTGGTACAACTGGTGTCAGCAGAATGAGCAACATGAAAAAATTTATCAGCAAATGAGTGGGTTATGGCACAGCGGCCAACATGAGCCAGTGCGCCGCCGACCGGGTCTGCGGGTGTCGATTTGGCTGGCGCTAATGGTCAGTGGGTTGCTGCTTAGCCAACTGCCATACGGCTACTGGTTGGCGGATCAACGCACCGCTGTTGGCGAAATCAAACATATCCCGCTGGATGATGGCAGTGAGATCATTCTGAACAGCAACTCGGCTGTGAACATTCACTACTCATCGGGGCAGCGCCTAATCACCCTGCAACAGGGCGAGGTGTATGCCATTGTGGCAAAAGATCAGGCTAAGCGGCCCTTTGTGGTCAGTAGTCGTGATGCGCAGGCGCGAGCACTGGGTACACGTTATACGGTAGAACAGCAGCAGCAGGAGACCAAAGTCAGTGTGGTTGAGTCCGTCGTCGAGGTCAGGGCGAATGGCAACCTACAGGCCAAGGTGACATTGGTGGCAGGGCAGCAGGTGAGTCTCAATAAGCACGCATTTACCGGCCCGGTATCCAATAACCGCAACGCCGACAGTTGGCTGCAAAACCAGCTGATTTTTGAGGATGCGCCACTTGAACAGGTGATTGAACAATTGACCCGCTATCGCGCCGGCCTGATGTATATCGATCCCCGTAGCCGGCGCGCATTAAGCGAATTGCGCTTCACAGGTGTACTACCTGCAACCGACAGTGATCAGGCGCTTAGCCTGCTCAGACAATCACTGCCGCTAAATGTGAATACAGCGCTGCCCGGTCTGGTGTGGCTATCAAAAAAATAAATCATCACTATTCAATTGGTTAACTCTTTTTTGAACAAAAATGATAATTAATTTCATTATCAACTGCCCATTTTTATCTCTGATGCGTCTTTGATCCTGAAAACATAAAAATATTATTTCAGGGTAAAAGTATGCGCAGGAAAATTCTGCTGAATACATTGCTGACAGTCATTCTGTCTGGCGGTACTTCAGCGCTGGCTATCGCAGCTTCAGGGAGCGGCGGCAGCACCCAGGTTATCACTATCTCTGCACAGCCATTAGAGAGTGCATTGACGCAGTTTTCCAAACAGACCGGCATCACCTTTGGCGTCGATAGCCGCTTATTGACGGGTAAACAGGCAGCAGCCATCAGTGGCAATTACAGCACCCCTCAGGCGCTGGAATTACTGCTAAAAGGCAGCGGGCTGTATGCGGAGTTATCGGTCGATGGCCGTAGCTATATTTTGCGGCCACTGGCAACTTCAGCGGGTGAGACCGCTGATTCTTACCGCAAAACACTCCCCACTGCCACCGAAAATGCACAAAGTACCGGGGATGTGATTACCGTGCGAGGACGTGCGGCGGGGCAGTTGCAAATTGGTAGTCAGCAGATGACGGAGACAGATATTGCCAAACAGCCTACCGGCAACGGCAATATTACCGAGCTATTGCGCACCAATCCCAATGTGCAGTTTTCTGAAACGTCGCGCAACAGCACGACGCCGGGAGAGCTGGCCCCTGAGGCGGTCTCTTTCCACGGGGAAAAGTTCTATAACAACAATTTTATTGTTGATGGTTTATCCAATAATGACCGCTTAAATCCCGGCGACAATGTTGCTGATATTGAGAAAGCACCGAATGGCAATTCAGGGGCAGACTTTCCTGCGGGTCATCCGGAAGCCTTTTGGATTGATACCAGTTTGCTGGAGTCGGTCTCCGTCTATGACAGCAATATCTCCGCCAAATATGGGCAATTTACCGGTGGTGTGGTGGATGCCACACTAAAACGCCCGTCATTTACTGAATCTAGCGGCAATATCTCTTATCGCACCACTCGCTCTAGCTGGGCGAAATACCATATCGAAGATAAGAAACAGGTCAGTTTTAATAAAGCCTCCTCACTGGATGCTCAGCCCAAATTTACCAAAGATTTTTACAGCATCACGGTCAATCAACCGCTGAATGACCGCGCGGGTTTTACCTTTTCCTATAATCGCAAAGAGTCGGCCATCCCCTATTGGCACAGCTACATGCAAAAGTGGGAGGACCAGTCACGGCTGAGCGAAACCTACTTATTACGTGGCTCTTGGGACAGTGACGAAAATAATAAATTTAACCTGACATTAATGTATTCACCGCACAGTTCGACCTTCGTGCGCGCCAATACCATGAATGGCCAATATACCAATGAGGGGGGCGGTTATAGCGCTAATTTTGATTGGGCAAATCAGAATAAATTAGGTTCGCTTAATACTAAGCTGGCCTATCGGCAAAATGAAAACACCATCACTAACCAAGAGCAGAACTATTTTGCCTGGATATCCAGCCCCCACTTTGATTGGCGTAGCTCCGCCGGCTTGTCCGGTTTTGGTGGCTATGGCAGGGTAGAGACACAGCAGAGAAGCCAGATTTTACAGCAGGAGATGGCGTTCAATAGCTTCTACACCGGCCCTGTGAACCACAAAATTGATGTGGGTTATACCGCCGAATTTTCAACGGCAAGCTATAACCGGCCAACCAGCAGCTACGGTTTTACCGGGCAGATTGCCGCGCCTAATGTGGTCTGTAACGGGGATATCGGCTGTCTGGATGGCGACCAATATTTCTATATGCGATCTGTGTATAGCGCCGGAAAAACGGACGTTAACGCCAGCACTTACGGGATCTATTTGCAGGATACGGCGAAATTTTCCCTCCTGACCATGATGCCCGGCGTGCGTGTGGACTATGACGATTACATGAAAAATCTCAATGTCTCACCACGATTTAACCTTGCTTATGATGTGTGGAATGATCACCACACCGAGGTGTTTGCTGGGGCTAACCGCTACTATGCGGGCAATATTCTGGCCTATAAATTGCGCGAATCCCGTAAGGCGGTTTATACCGAGTGCCGTGCCGGACATCTGTCGTCCACGGGAACTTGCGCGAAAGGGAAAACCCCGCTTACCACTCCGGGGCCGTGGGTTTACAGCAAAGCTCAGTCAACCACCAACTATAACTACAGCCAGTTGAACACGCCGTACAGCGATGAGCTGAACTTCGGTTTGCAACAACGTATTGGCGAGACGATTTGGACGGCCAAATGGGTTCATCGTCAGGGTAAAGATCAATTTGCCGCAGAAAAAATTGAGGGCACCAAAACCTATGTCATGACCAATGACGGGGAGAGCAGAGCAGATACTTACAGTTTGACGGTTGCCCCTGTTGCCCCAATTGACTGGCACTCGCTGGTTTTATCCTGGAATTTGGGTGCCAACATTCAACGTAGCTATAGCTCGAATGGGACTTATGACGATGAGGCCGATCCTGACCAACTGATTATCTATCGGGGCAGTGTTATCCGACAAATAGAGAAACCCGCAGATAACTTTAATCGCCCATGGTCGGCGTTTGCTGAATTAAATACAGAAATTCCGGCATGGCGTTTGGACTGGACACAGCGGCTGAGTTATATCGCCGGTTATCGCTCTATCACCACCAAAGAGACAGTTTCATGTAACGTCGATGTGCGCTGTCAGGGTTATAGCGGCACCATGGATGTTTATGAAGAAGAGCAATTCAGCCCAAATATTAATCTGGATTGGCGCGTTTCTTATACCCAACCATTAGGCAAACAAAATATTAAGGTGGGTTTGGATATATTCAACGTACTTAATCACGTCAATAAAACGGAATCGAATTATCAGATGGGCCGTCAATATTGGCTGGATGTGGCATATAGCTGGTAAGCAATTTTAAATAAAGAATAAGGATAGTTATGACACGCATATTGCGCTATTGGTCAGCGGGTATTCTATTGCTGCTGACTGGGGTTCCTGTTGCCAGCGCACAGGAAATTAGCAGCCCGGCACCTGAGATAATCGAAGGGCAATTGGAGAATGGCCTGCGCTATTCGCTGGTTCCACTGGCGGGGCAAAAAGGGCGGGTGGATATCCGTCTGGTGGTCGGTGCCGGCTCTCTGGATGAAGAGGAGCAACAGAGCGGCGTTGCCCATATGGTGGAACATATGGTGTTTCACAGTAGCAAAAATTACCCGCAAGGGGTCTCTGAATATTTGCATCAACAGGGCTGGGTGCGGGCGCAGCACTATAATGCAATGACCAATTATGAGCGCACCTCCTATTTATTCAGCCCCCCTAAAGGCAGTAAGCAATTACCTGAAGCACTGGCGGTATTAAGCCAGATGGCAGGTGATAGCAATATTACGCAGCCGGAGTTGGATCGCGAACGGCAAATAGTTTACGAAGAGTGGCGCAGTAAACTCGGGGTGGCTGAACGTATGAATCAGCAGCGGGTTCAGGCAGTCCGTTTTGCTTCTCGCTATCCCGAACGGCCAGTCATTGGTGATGAAAAAAATATCAGAACACTACCCGCCACAGAGTTAAAAGCCTTTTATCAGCGCTGGTATGTACCGGGTAATATGCATTTGATTATTACCGGCGATATTGATGGGGAAAAAGTCACGCAACAGATTATCCACTATTTTGCGCCTTTGATTAGCACCCAACTCCCTGAGCGTCACTATTATGAGCCGACGCTATCCCCGCAACTGCGGGTGGTTCGCCTGCAAGATAGTGAAAGTGGTGGCAGTCAGGTCTCTTGGGTCTATCGCTTAGATGAATCTGCCAGTCGGGTGGCGGGCTATAACGGTATTTATGCGCGTTTAGTGGATCAAATCGCACTCACCGCACTTACCCGCCAACTGCGCCGTCAACAGCAGCAGCTTCCGCCTGCGGTCAGCTCGATGGTTATTCGGAAATCCAATATTGGCAGAACCACGTCAGCGCTGGGTATTTTCGCGCAAGTGACACCAGAGGGGCATCGCCGCGGGTTGACGCAGATTCAGACTGAGATCCAGCGCTTACAACGCTACCCGATTGCCGCTGACGATATCAACGACATCAAGCAAGAGCTGCTGGAGACACTGGCGAAAAGCAATGATCGCGAAGAGAGCCGCGATTTTGCCGCCTGGGTGCAGAAGGTCAGTGATACGCTGGTGCAAGACAAGCCAATGACCAGCCAGAAGCAGATCAACCAATGGGCCACTATGGCGCTGAGCCATATTGATGCCGATAAAGTGAATGCTCGCATTCAGCTTTGGTTATCCACGCCAGACCGCTTAGTACAATTCACCGTGCCGGGTAACGCCCCTTTTGCCCTGCCAACTCCGGGGGCGATTTTGCGTGCCGAGCAGCATCTCCAAAACAGAACCATTGCGCCGCCACAAGCTAAACCAAAAACTGTCGCCGCGCCGGTTTTACCCGTGGTCAAAACCACAGGGACGGTAGTGCGTAAACAGAATTATCCGCAGCAACAGGTTACTGTTTGGTCGCTCAGCAATGGTGACCGCGTGGTCTGGTTACGCTCACCGCAAGCGGATAAAAAAGTCTGGTTTACTGCCGTCAGTGGTGCCGGATTTATGTCCCCAGATCTTAATCCGTGGCAGGCCCAGTTAGCCTCGCAGTTGGTACAACAAAGTGGCCCTCAAGGCTGGAGTGGAGAACAATTTGCCGCATGGAGAAAGCAGCAAGGCGTCTCACTGAGCTTCAACCAAAATGCAACTGAGTTGCAGATAAGCGGCCAGGCTGATGCATCAAAGCTGGATGATTTGCTGGGCTTATATAACAGCCTCCATCAGCAGCCGCAAATAGCATCAGAAGTGATGAAAGAGAGTCTAAATTCGCTATTACGGATGACGGCAAGTAGCGCTGATTCTGTTAGCGCGAATAAGGAGCAATTGGTAACTCAGTTGCGGTTTGGCCAAGAGATCTTTACCCGCCCAACTCATGCGCAGTTATCTGCGGTTAGCCAGGAAGACTTGTTATCACAGTGGCAACGAAGTGCCGCTGCGCCCGCCACGTTCTATCTGCTGACGGATGTAGATGCTCCGCAACTACAAGAAAAAACCGAGCGCTATCTGGCGGGGATCCCCCGAAAACCGCTGGCCGCCGCAGCCACCCACTCCCCACTAACGGGCCATCGTGAAACCCGTAATCAGTGGAATATCGAGCCGCGCTCAGATTTAAATGTCTGGAGTTTCACCCCGCTGAAATGGACGCCGCAGCAGGCGGTTCAAGTGGCTATCGCCCAAGACCTGGCGCGTAAATACCTCAAAACAGCTTTACGGGATGATTCACTGGGTATTTACCGCATGAAAATTGACAGCACATTAGCGGATAAAACCAATCGCATCGACACCACAATGAGTTTTGGCAGCGAACCGGCTCGAATTGAGGCGCTATTGCAGCAGGCCGAGAGAGTCTTTGCCCAATTGCCGACGTTGATTACCGAGCAAGATGTCAACGAGGGGATCGCTAACTTCAAACGTAGCCAAGCCCCTCGCCTCAGTGATCCGACGACCCAATTACGGCTGTTGATCCTGAGTGACGAGAATTATGGTGATCCTCGCTATCTGAGTGAGGTTAAGTCGCTAGCGGATACCATCACCTTGGCGGGGGTGCGCACGGCGGCGGGCCAGTTATATAATCGGCAAAACAGTGTGATATCCATTATTCAACCACAGGAAAAACCTGCTAAGCCACAAGGTAGTTCGACAGTTCCGCAGGAGCAACAGCCGTGAAAAAGCTGTTTGCGATGCTGCTCGATTTAAGTCGCCCATTCTGGTGGAAACGCCAGAACTGGCAGGCGTGGCTACTATTGGCGTCAATATTGGCGATCGGCTTTGGTGTGGTTTATCTGAATATTCGGATTAATGACTGGAGCAAATCTTTCTATGATGCGCTGGGGGCATTTGATAGCGCGAAACTCTATGGTTTGGTCAAAGAGTACAGTCTCTATATTGCTATTTATATTGGCATTTATGTCTATCAGGATTGGCTCATCAAGTTGTTGACCATTCAGTGGCGAGGGGCGCTCACCGAACAACTGATCGACAGCTGGTTTGCCAAAAGAGCATTTTATCGTTTATCGCTCAATGGCCAGATGGACAACCCAGACCAACGTATCGCCGAAGACATTGACCTGTTTGTCACCAAAACCCTTGAGCTGTTTACCTCATTTATTATCAATTTTGCTCAATTGTCCTCATTTGTCATCATTTTGTGGAATCTCTCTGGAGTGCAGCAATTTACCCTGTGGGGCAAAAACATCACCCTATATGGCTATTTGGTGTGGGTAGCGGTCATTTACACCTTGCTGGGCAGCTTGATTACCCATTGGATTGGTAAAAAACTGCATGGCTTAAACTACCAGAAGCAGAAAGCCGAGGCCGATTTCCGCGCCTCATTGCTACGTAAACACGATAACGCCGAGCAAATTGCACTCTATGGCGGCGAAAATCAGGAAAAACATCATTTAAAACGTAATTTCTCGGCGATCGTGAGCAACTGGCGCGCCATGATGAATAGCGAACGAAATTTGGGTTTCTTCACTGTGGGTTATGGGCGTATCAGTATGATTGTCCCTATTTTCGCGGCCCTGCCTGCTTTCTTGAACAAAACCGTGACGCTGGGGGGCTTGATGCAAATTCGCAGCGCCTTTAGTCAGGTTTACAGCGCGTTAAGCTGGTTTGTGCGGGCATATCACTTGCTGGTCACCTGGTCGGCAACACTGGAGCGCTTAAGCCAATTTAAGCAGGCGATTTTGGATGAACAGCGTAAACAGCCGTTAGCCACAGCGGGAGACGAATTAGTCACTCAGAATTTATCGCTGTCGACCCCACAAGGCATGGCTTTGCTGCACGATATCAAACTGCATTGTGCTCACGGCAGTTGGCATCGGCTCTCCGGAGAGAGCGGCTTGGGTAAATCGACCCTGTTGCGCACATTAAGTGGATTATGGCCTTACTATTCAGGTGGTTGGGTAATGCCGCAAGGGCGAAATCTGCTGTTGCCGCAGCAGAGCTATCTGGGGC
Organism: Yersinia bercovieri ATCC 43970; assembly: GCF_013282745.1. Taxonomy (NCBI): domain Bacteria; kingdom Pseudomonadati; phylum Pseudomonadota; class Gammaproteobacteria; order Enterobacterales; family Yersiniaceae; genus Yersinia; species Yersinia bercovieri. The sequence continues at coordinate 671,866 of NZ_CP054044.1, read as the reverse complement.
AGGGCACATTGGCTGAGTTACTGTGCTACCCGCTGGCAAGCACCGCAGAACCTGAATATCTGCGCGAAATACTGCATAAAGTGGGGCTGTCGGGCTGGCAAGATCGGCTTGATGCGCGGCTTAATTGGGATCGCATATTCTCCGGTGGCGAGCGCCAGCGTTTGGCTTTTGCCCGAGCGCTGATTAACCAGCCGGATACGCTCTATCTCGATGAAGCAACCAGCAATTTAGATACCGCAACAGCCAGAGAGTTGCTATTGCTGCTTAAAAAGCAGCTACCACAATGTACTCTGGTGGCTATCACCCATCAGCATGGATTGGCTGACCTTTTTGAGTATCAACACGACTTAAGTCAATTCAGGCTACCTACTGCTGCAATCTCCGCCGTGAATTAAGGGAAATTAACCGCCAGCGCTCCAAGAAGTTTGCTGGCGGTTTCTCTTCCGGATAACTCAATGTTGCGCTATGCATTTAGCCGCATATCAATGAATAAAATTGTCACTCTTCTCGCCATATTTCTTTGCTCAAAAATCGATACAAAAAACAATTTTGATAAATAGATAAATTCTGCTGTATATCTAATCTGATAACTTTAAATGAATTTTTGTTAATTTTTTATTTATTTCGTCTAATCTCATTTAGTGGAGTGTTTAATGCTGCCATTGTAGGGGCGTTAATGACGACTCAGTAAGCAAATTAATTGTTTGGCTTATAATCCTAATAGTTAATAGGCAAGATGACACTGTATTTATATTCAAAATAAAGACATATTCTGCGAAAAATAGTGAGAGTTGCTAATTACTTTTCGATCAAAATTAGCGATCGTTATTTACATTTTAATAGATGAAATCAATTAGTTACTTATTATTGATCGGTTATCTCGATCTTTTGTGTTGGTTTTATGCTATTTTGGTGATTAATCCTGATATTAAGCCTTTTTCCCTGCGGGAATTATCAGCGATAAACACCTTGAAATCTCAAGGAAATAAACTAAAAAAATAAAACACAAGGGTATTCCCGTGAATTTTCTAAAACATATCACCATCAGGATGGCGTTATTATCTATTCTTGTTATATTTTTGTTGCTCTGGGGCGGTGTTTCAACCTTTACATTATTTTCACTTAATCAATTGATGCACTCTTTGCAATTGAGTTCCAACCAACAGAAAAACATTAATATTATTAACCGGGGCAATGACCAATATTTCCGCGTGGTAACACGTTTAAGTCGTGCGGCAGCATATCGCCAGAGTGGGGCAACTGCCGAGGCAGATCGTGAACTGGCTTCGGCAGGGGTAGCGCTGAAAAATACTCAAGACGCGTTGGCGGCATTTAAGCTGCAAATCCATGAGCCGATGGACCCCGCATTGACGGATAAAACGATTCAAAGCTACTCAACACTCCTAAGTCAAGGGATTGAACCTATGTTCAAGGCGGTAGCTGAAAATCGATTTGATGATTATAACAAACTGTTTAATCAAGGTTATCCACCATTAAGTCGCGAGTTTGGCGCGGCAGTAGAGAAATATAACTCTACTGTCGATCAAGCAACCGAGGCCGCCAGTGTCCGGGTTGAGCTATTGGTCACTTGGTGTGTGCGGGCGCTGATCGCGGCATTAATTGCCGGTTTCATTATTTTGCTATTAACCGATCGCTACATTGTTCACTATCTGGTGCGCCCGCTGGATTCGATTAAACAGCACTTTAAGCGGATGGCGGAAGGGCAGCTAGGTCGACCAATGGCTGAATTTGGCCGCAACTGCGTTGGGCAATTAATCCCCTATTTGCGTGAAATGCAAAACAGCTTAGTAAACACGGTTTCGACTATCCGCAGTAGCACCGATGCCATCTATACCGGCGCCGGCGAGATAGCGGCGGGCAATGCGGATCTCTCTTCGCGCACTGAACAGCAAGCGGCGGCACTGGAAGAGACGGCTGCCAGTATGGAGCAGCTAAATGCCACGGTGAAACAGAATGCGGAGAATGCGCATCAGGCCAGTAAGCTGGCAGATAATGCCTCTGTCACGGCACAAAATGGTGGGCGAATAGTCAATGATGTGGTCGCCACCATGAGTAGTATTACCGAAAGCTCGCGGCGTATTGCTGACATCATCGGCGTGATTAACAGTATCGCCTTCCAGACGAATATTCTGGCTTTGAATGCCGCAGTGGAAGCTGCTCGTGCGGGTGAGCAGGGGCGTGGTTTTGCGGTGGTCGCCAGTGAAGTGCGTAATTTGGCGCAACGTAGTGCGCAGGCCGCCAAGGAGATCGAGGGGCTAATTAGCGAATCGGTCTCTCGAGTCAATATTGGTTCGAAGCAGGTCTCTGAGGCTGGAGAAACGATGAATAGTATTGTTCAGGCAGTGACTAATGTGACTGATATTATGGGAGAAATTGCCTCTGCCTCTGATGAGCAAAGTCGTGGTATCAGCCAAATTGGTCAGGCTGTCGCTGAGATGGATGGTGTTACACAGCAAAATGCCTCCCTGGTGCAAGAGTCAGCAGCAGCAGCGGCTTCGTTGGAAGAGCAGGCTCGTCAACTGACTGATGCTGTTTCGGCATTTAAGCTTTCGGATAATATGCAAGAGTATAACCATAATTAAAATAAGGATTAGGCTTAAGTTAGTGAAACTATTGCCGTCATAAAATAGTCAGTAGATAAACCATCCGTTTGGGCTAAGTGATTAGCCTAGGCGGGTGGTTTTTTATTTTCAACTAAAGATATTTTTTGATAGAAAAGATATAATATGAACGAATAGAGCTGGTTTGTAGTAATAAAAATCATATATTCTTCATCAGGTTAAATAATTAATATGACTTTTTTCCGCAATGTTTTTTTTCTCTTGATACTGCTGTTTTCATCCTCATCTTTCGCCATTAACTGCCAGCGGGCAGTGACACCGGTAGAGTATACCGTATGCAGCAATGAGGATTTACACTGGTTAGATCAGACCTTCAGTGAGATCTATCAGGTGATGCTCATCAAATATGATACTGAAATAGTTTATCAGCAACGGCGAGTGTGGGAGAAAGCGCTGAATAGCTGTACCAGTAATAGTTGTATTCAGCGCGCCTATTTTCAAGGCATCGCGTCTATGTCTGATATTGATAAGAACTTTGATTGGAAGGGGCAGTGGTGGAATATTACCAAAGGGAATGATCGTGGGGGGGTTATCAAAATTAACCGAATTACCGAGTGGGGGTTCAGTATTGATAGCCGTGCCTGGTCGGGCGAAAACAGCGGTACTTTCAGAGCCGAAGCGCGCAAGATTGAGGGGCTGGCTGTTGTCGATCTCATTGATAAAACATCAAATTGTCGCTTGTTGCTGATCCCGATAAAAGATGGTTCTATTCAGGTACACAGCAATGGCAGCTGGGGCTGTCGTATTTCGATGCCCAAAGATGTCTTTATTGATGGGCAATATGTGAGGGCGGATAAAGATCCCCGCGAAGAACCAACACTGCTCTCTATCGGTATTTTTGCTAATGCTGAGGACGATAAAAACTTCCGCGATTTAGTTGGTGATAATTACACTCAATTTGTCGCTTCAGCCAATGTCTATATCTATACCCATGATCTGGATAACCTAGGGGCGAAAGTATTAACCACTTGGGTACGTGGTGCGGCCAATACACGGGCATCAATAATCATGTACAGCCCTACCGGTGAAATATGGGCTGCTTTTGTTGCACCGGAAAAAAATGGCGACTTGCAGATTCACTATTTCACCAATGTCGCTGGCGATAAAGATAAGAGACCAAAAACCATTACACAATGGCAACAAACATTTATGGATAACTGATTTTTACGCTAGGCCACAGTGCTATTTTTTCTGCTTTTACACTGTGGCCAGTTTTATCATCACTTGTTGTGAAATAGCGCCTTTACTCCAATGTACCAATGACATTCAGTGCCATATCATCGGGCACTTCATTATAAGACAATACATTTAGCCCATCGCAGAATAATCGCGCATAGCGCGCGACCAATGGGCGTAGTTGTGGTGTAACCAATAAAATTGGCTGGTGATTCTCTGCCTTCATTTGTTCTTTAATGATGGGCATATTCTGTTGCAGCTGAGTTAGGATATTGGGTTCAACAGGGAAATTATCCAAAACAACTTTCCCCGCTTGCTGTGCCTGATTCAGTGAACCCAATAACATATTCTCTAATTCGTGATTGATGGTATAAACCGCCAGATTTTTATCGTCGCCATTGATGGCATTAACTATCCCTGAGCGCAAGGCGTAGCGTACATCAGAGGTCAATAACAGAGCATCCTTGGTAACATTGGCGCTTTCCACTAAGGTAGTGGCAATGGTGACTATATCTTTCAGTGAGACATTTTCGATTAATAATTGGCGATATACTTTAAGCAGTTGACTGAAATTAAGTGCTGCAGCCAAATCTTCAGCCAGACGTGGTGACAGTGATTCAAGCCGTTGGTGTAATTGAGTGATGTCGTCATAGTTAAACAGTTCAGATAAATGATCCCGCACCACTTTATTCGCATGTGTCGCTACCACACTGGCACAATCAACTATCTGATAACCCAAGTTTAAAGCGGTCGCTTTATCATGTGGCTCTATCCACACTACAGCCAAGCCGTAAGTCGGATCGATATCCAGAATACCATCGATCTCGCCATATTGTTCCGCTGTAGGAATTGCCATCAGTTTATCAATATGGACTTCGCCCCCCGCCATTTTGACACCATTAATATTGATGGTGTACTGAGAGGGCTTTAAGCGAAAATTCTCTCGGACTTTAATTTCGGGTAATAAAATTCCGCAGGTTTCGGAAATAATTTGCCGTACCCCCCGCAGGCGTTGGATTAATGGGCGACCTTTTGATTCATCGACCAGTGTTACCAGTTTATAACCCAAATTCAGTCCAATTGGCTCTACCACCGGGATATTATCCCAATTGATATTTAACGCACTATCTTCAGAGATGGCTTGGTTGATGGCTGTAAGATCGGGTTCAGCATCAGCTTGCTGAATTTTTTTACTTTGCTGCCAAGCAGCGAACAGGAGTAATCCGGTGAAGCTGAGAAAGGCAAGATGGGGCATCCCCGGCACAATGGCGAGAATGAACATCACAAATGCCGCGGCATATAAGATGGTCGGTTTAGCCAATAACTGATCTTTAATTTCATCAGTCATATCCCCGCCATCACTGACTCGGGTGACAATAATTGCCGCTGCGGTTGCCAATAATAGCGACGGAATTTGTGCAACTAAGCCATCACCAATGGTCAGCAAGACATATTGCTGGAACGACTGGCTAGCACTGAGATCGTACTCAAATATACCGATACAAACACCGCCGATCACGTTGATCACCAGAATCATAATACCGGCAATGGCATCACCGCGAACAAACTTGGATGCACCATCCATTGCACCGTAAAAATCAGCTTCACTGGCGACATCTTTGCGGCGTAGACGTGCTTGCTCTTGATTGATTAACCCAGCATTCAGATCGGCATCAATTGCCATCTGTTTCCCTGGCAAGGCATCCAATGTAAAGCGCGCGGAAACCTCAGAAATTCGCTCGGCACCTTTGGTTACTACCACAAAGTTGATTGTTGGGGTCGTCTCCGAAGAGGAGCGACAAGAAATTGTGGCGCAATTGAATGGCGAAACCATTTTTGACAAGCAATCCTATATTTCGATCCCCTCCAAAAGTAAGAGTGGTGGCGGCAAGTTCTCCGACAGCATTGATGGTCACGAACAGGCCAAAGAGACCAAAAGTAACCTTGCAGTGGAGGTGCCGGAGCCAGAACAGTCATTGGAAGAGGTGGTGGATAAGTCGGGTAAAGAGATGGAAGAGTTATCGCGCATTATTATGCAAATCACCTCAACCTACGACGCGCAATCTAACTTGAAAATGGAGGTAGTACCGCAAGGGCTACGTATCTTGATTCAAGATGATAAACAGCGGGATATGTTTCAGCGCAGCAGTGCGTTATTGACCCCATTCTTCAGCCGTTTACTGGCTGAACTGGCACCCGCCTTTAATGAAATGGACAATAAAATCATTATTACCGGTCATACCGATGCATCCCGTTATCGTGATCAGGTGCGGTATAACAACTGGAATCTATCTGGCGAAAGGGCACTAATGGCGCACAAAGCGCTGGTAAAAGGCGGATTGAGTGAGGAGCGAGTGCTGCAAATCAATGCAATGGCGGATCAGATGCTACTGACTCCGACAGAGCCTTTAGCGGCCAGTAACCGACGTATCGAAATTATGGTCTTAACCAAAACAGCGTCGGACACCCTATATCAGTTCTTTGGCAACCACGGTGAGAATGTCGTGAAGTCGGCGGTCAAAAAAGTCGAACAGTGACACTCATATTTTTCACCGTCCAGCCTACCCTCGAACCTCAGGGCTGGACGGTGTTTTTTATTGGCGATAATCGATTTGTTAACGCCACTCCTGCTAACGCCCATCGAATGTCGCTATTTGTCACGCCAAAAATTATCGTGGCGTGATAGTGACACTATTGCCATTGGTGGCAATCGTCACCCGTTGACCCGCATGGAACTGTGTCACCCCTTGCGCCTGAACAACCAGGAAGGTGGTGCCATTATCACGGCGGACTTCCAGTTCAACCCCACTGCTGCGGTTCATCATGCTCTGGACTTGTTGGCCGACAACGCCACCAGCAACCGCCCCTGCGGCGGTGCCGAGACGGCGGCCAGTACCACCACCAATGGTGTTACCCAAAAAGCCACCCACAACAGCCCCACCTACCGCACCGGCAATGTTATTGCCATCCCCACCCTGAATAGTGACCGGACGAACAGAAACCAAGGTGCCGTAAGTCACCGATTGGGCTTGCCCCGCCTGAGAGCTGCTAAAGGTATCGCCCGAAAGTGTATTATTATTGGCGCAGCCACTGAGTGTGGCGATGGCTAGAGCAGCAACAATGAATGATTTTGTCATAGCGGACCCTTCCTACTTGAAGTTGCAGCGGTGTTAGCTGCGCTTACTCACCCGAATCACTTACTGGAGTAAGCTCATCGGGATTCGCTCGTTTGCTGCCTAACCGGTTGAATAGTGACCGGTAAACAAATCATAGCACGACTCATTTACCGATAAATTGATTAAAACACAAAATATACAATTAACTACGATATTGGTGAGTGAGATTAAGGCTTTGTACCTGCGCTGAATTGACGAGGGGGAGGTCACCGGGGGCGCGTGTGTCACCTTTGGGCATGATATTACCGCTTTGCTGGCTCATCGACTAACCCCAGTAAGGTGATGGCGGCAGCACAGGTAAAGTTGATGACTCAATATACCTATAACGAGTTATTATCCGGGGCTGATATTATCTGTTTTCATTTCTCGACTTATGAAATTAATATTTATAGTTAAATAACTAAAATAAGTAATCGGCTATTAAAGTTATTAAGTCAATTTATGTTTTTGGCTAAATGATATTGAATTTCATCGGCATTATTCGCGGTATCACCTGACAGATTTTTTATTTTCTGGCAAATGAAATATTTTGCTGAAACGGTTTTAGTTCACAGATATTAGCCCCCCAATCATTCAATCAATTTCCATTGATAAAGATCAACTTAATTAAATTGGTGAGGTTACAAACTATTAACACTAAAACCATGTTTTATCTAAGGGTATAAACAGAGGAATAATAATGGTAGGGGAAAAAAACATGCTTTCCCAGCATGGCGTTAACCGTCGTGATTTTATGAAGCTTTGTGCAGCACTGGCTGCCACCATGGGTCTTAGCAGTAAAGCTGCCGCTGAAATTGCTAACACGGTCAGTTCACCGCAACGACCACCGGTCATCTGGATTGGTGCGCAGGAGTGCACCGGTTGTACTGAATCGCTACTACGTTCGACCCATCCCACCATTGAGAATCTACTGCTCAGTGTTATCTCGATGGAGTATCACGAAGTGCTGTCGGCCGCATTTGGTGAGCAAGCGGAGGAGAATAAGCACCGGGCTATCGAACAGTACAAAGGGAAATATGTGCTGGTGGTCGATGGCTCTATCCCGCTGAAAGATGGCGGGATTTACTGCATGGTGGCGGGCAAGCCGATTGTCGAGCATATCCGCGAAGCAGCGGAACATGCGGCGGCGATTATTGCCATTGGTTCCTGCTCCGCCTGGGGAGGTGTGCCCGCCACTGGCGGCAACCCGACTGGCGCGGTGAGTTTGCAAGACGCACTGCCCGGCAAAACGGTGATTAATATCCCCGGTTGCCCACCCAACCCGCATAACTTTTTGGCGACTGTCGCCCATATCATCACTTTCCAGCGGCCACCCGCGTTGGATGCCAAGAACCGCCCAACCTTTGCTTATGGCCGCTTGATTCATGAAAACTGCGAGCGCCGTCCGCACTTTGATGCTGGCCGCTTTGCGCGCCAGTTTGGCGACGAAGGTCACCGGCAGGGCTACTGCCTTTACCACTTGGGCTGTAAAGGGCCAGAGACTTATGGCAACTGCCCAACACTGGAGTTCTGCGATGTCGGCGGCGGCATCTGGCCGGTGGGTATTGGGCACCCTTGCTACGGCTGCAATGAAGAGGGAATTGGCTTCACCAAAGGCATCGCCCAATTGGCGAATGTGGAGAACCCCACACCGCGCGCTGAAAAACCGCTGATTCATAATCCGGAAGGCGGCGAGGTGTCGACCACGGCGACGGCACTGCTGGGCGGCGTGGTGGGATTGGTGGCGGGCGTTAGCCTGATGACCGTCCGTGAGCTGGGGCGGCAACAGAAACAGCGCCGTAAAGATGACGATCACCCATCGCGGGAGGAGTAGCCGTGAACCGACGTCACTTTTTCAAATTAGCCTCTGGCGGTGTGCTGCTGGCAGGGCTTTCGCCCAGTGCGCGAGCTGAGGTACAAAATCGGCCACCGATCCCCGGTGCGTTGAGCATGTTATATGACTCCACGTTATGTGTCGGTTGTCAGGCGTGTGTGAGCAAATGCCAGCAGATCAACCATAGCGAGTTTGCCGAACATGGCGAAACCTATGCCAGTGGTGAGGCCATCTGGTCAAACAACGACAAACTTAGCCCCTACACCAACAATATTATTCAGGTGTGGACCAGCGGCGCGGGGATTCATAAAGATCAGCTAGAAGATGGCTACGCCTATATCAAAAAGCAGTGTATGCACTGCGTTGATCCCAACTGTGTTTCTGTCTGTCCGGTGAGCGCACTGCGCAAAGATGCCAAAACCGGCATTGTCCACTATGACCCCAATGTTTGTACTGGCTGCCGCTATTGCATGGTCGGCTGCCCATTCAATGTGCCGAAATATGATTATGACAACCCCTTTGGCCAGATCCACAAATGTGAATTATGCAATCAGAAAGGGGTAGAGCGGCTGGACAAAGGTGGGCTACCCGGCTGTGTCGAGGTGTGCCCAACTGGTGCGGTGATATTTGGCACCCGTGAGGAGTTGCTGTCTGAGGCGCAACGGCGGCTGACCCTGAAACCGGGTGAAAACTACCGCTTCCCGCGTCAGACACTCAGTGCCAATGACACCTACGAGCACCCGGTCGCCCACTATGAACCGCACGTTTATGGTGAAAAAGAGGGCGGCGGCACACAGGTCTTGGTGCTGGCGGGGGTCCCGGCCGAGAAGCTCGATTTGCCGCCACTGGCAGAACTGGCGACTGGCGCGCGCTCTGAGCATGTCCAGCATACGCTGTACAAAGGCATGATCCTACCGCTGGCGGTTCTGGCGGGTGTCACGGCACTGGTGCATCGCAATACCCGCGATGAGCGCAAAGAAGATGATAGTCAGGAGCCGCCACAGAGCCAGGGTAAGCCGCAGACGCAGAACAAAAAGGAAAGTCGCGATGACGATGCATAAATCCAGCCCACTGGGTGGGCGGCTGGTCAGCTGGCCAGTGATGCTGTTAGCGCCCTTTGTGGTGCTCTGCGCGCTGCTGATAGTCAAGCGCTTGGTGCTTGGGCTGGGGTCTGTCAGTGATTTGAATGGCGGCTTCCCATGGGGGATCTGGATAGCCTTCGACTTACTGGTCGGCACAGGACTTGCCTGTGGCGGCTGGGCGCTGGCGTGGGCGGTTTACGTGTTTAACCGTGGTGAGTATCACCCGCTGGTACGCCCGGCACTGCTCGCGAGCCTGTTTGGCTATGCGCTCGGCGGTTTGTCGATCACCATTGACGTGGGCCGCTACTGGAACCTGCCGTACTTCTTCATTCCCGGCTATTTCAACGTCAATTCAGTGCTGTTCGAAACCGCCGTCTGTATGACGATTTATATCGGCGTGATGGCGCTGGAGTTTGCCCCCGCCCTATTCGAACGTCTCGGCTGGAAAGTCTCGCTGAAGCGGCTAAACAAAGTGATGTTCTTTGTTATCGCCCTCGGTGCGCTGCTGCCCACCATGCATCAATCCTCCATGGGGTCACTGATGATTGCTGCGGGTGCCAAGATCCATCCCCTGTGGCAAAGCTATGAAATGCTGCCGCTATTCTCCCTGCTGACGGCCGCCATTCTGGGCTTCTCGATTGTTATTTTCGAAGGCTCCTTAGTACAGGCGGGATTGCGCGGGCGAGGGGCCAATGAAGCGCCGCTGTTCACCCGCTTAACCACCATCATTGATCTGTTCCTGCTGCTGTTTGTGCTGCTGCGCCTCGGTGAAGTCATCGTGCGCCATAAGACCGATTATCTGTGGCATTTTGACCGCTACGCCATCGCCTTTTGGGCGGAAATCGTGCTGATGACCCTGCCGCTGCTGATCTTCCGTATTCGGCGGGCCAGAGAGGATAGCCGCTTACTCTTTATCGGCGCGCTCTGCATGATTGGCGGCGCGGCACTGTGGCGGCTCAACTACTCGCTGCTGGCCTTCAATCCCGGCGGTGGCTACAACTACTTCCCCACCACCAGTGAAATTCTGATCTCAATCGGCTTCGTCGCCATTGAGGTCTGCGCCTACATTTTATTGATTCGGCTGTTGCCGGTGCTTCCCGCTCACGGACAGTTACATAAGAGTAATCAAACAGAGGTAAAGCATGAGCCAACGCATCACCATTGATCCCGTTACCCGCATTGAGGGACACCTACGGATCGACTGCGAAATTGAGGATGGCAAGGTGATCAAGGCCTGGTCCTCCGGCACCATGTGGCGCGGCATGGAGGAGATTTTACAGGGCAACGATCCGCGCGATGCCTGGATGATTGTGCAGCGCATTTGCGGCGTCTGTACCACCATTCATGCCATCGCCTCGGTGCGTGCGGTGGAGAACGCGCTGGGGATGGAGGTGCCGGTTAACGCGCAACATATCCGCAATCTGATCCTCGCGGCCCATAGCATTCATGACCATATCGTGCACTTCTATCAACTGTCGGCGCTGGATTGGGTGGATGTCACCTCTGCGCTGCAAGCCTCGCCACAAAAGGCGGCCGCCATGTTGAGCGGCCTATCCAGTTGGCCATTGAACAGCGCTGAAGAGTTCACCCGCGTGCAGCAGAAAATCAAAGATCTGGTCGCCAGCGGGCAGTTGGGTATTTTTGCCAACGGCTATTGGGGCCATCCGGCGATGGCGCTGCCGCCAGAGGTGAATTTGATTGCGGTGGCGCACTACCTGCAAGCACTGGAGTGTCAGCGCGATGCTAACCGCATCGTGGCAGTTTTGGGCGGTAAAACCCCGCATATTCAGAATCTTGCGGTAGGTGGCGTGGCTAACCCGATCAATCTGGATATGCCGAGCGTGCTCAATCTGGAGCGCCTGATGCTGGTGAAATCCTTCATCGATCGTCTGGGCAGCTTTATCGAGCAAGTTTACAAAGTGGATACGGCGGTGATCGCCGCTCACTATCCGGGCTGGCTCCATCTGGGCAAAGGGGCGGATAACTACCTCAGCGTGCCGGAGCTACCGACAGATCGCAAAGGCGAAACCTTCCTGCTGCCGGGGGGCTATCTGGAAAATGGCCGCTTCCGCCCGATAGCCAATCACAACGATCCCTATCTGATCAAAGGTATCGCCGAGAGCGGCAAACACGCCTGGTATCAGGACGACGAACCGCTCGCGCCATGGGAGGGTAAAACCAACCCGAACTACACCGGCTGGCAGGAAGATGGCAAATATTCGTGGGTCAAAGCGCCGACCTTCTACGGCAAAACCGTGGAAGTGGGGCCACTGGCGTGGCTGATGTGTGGCATGGCGGCAGACCATGGGCCAACCAAGCAGCACTTCAGCGATATCGGCGCGGCCTATCAACAGCTCAGCGGGCAGGGGATCACTGCCGAACAGTTACCTTCAACACTGGGCCGCATTATTGGTCGTGCGGTGCATTGCTGCGTGCTGCATGAAACGCTGGCGCAGCAGTGGACGGCACTGGTCACCAATATTGGCACCGGTGATGTGGAAACCTTTATCAAGCCGGATATTCCATTGACAGGGGAAATACGTGGTGTCGGATTTGAAGAGGCACCGCGCGGCATGTTGTCGCACTGGGTGGTGATTAAGGATGGCAAAATCGCCAATTATCAGGCGGTGGTGCCCTCCACCTGGAATGCCGGGCCACGTAATTATAACGACGAACCGGGGCCATACGAGCAAGCGCTGGTGGGCACGCCGATTGCTGATCCTGCCAAGCCGCTAGAGGTGGTGCGAACCATTCACTCATTCGACCCGTGTATGTCTTGTGCTGTACATATTGTTGATACAACGGGCAACGAAGTGACCAAAGTCAAGGTGCTGTGATGGGGATTTTGGTATTAGGTATAGGTAATTTGCTACTGAGTGATGAAGCGGTGGGAGTGCGTCTGGTGGAAGCACTGGAGCAGCGCTTTGCCATTCCTGCGGGTGTCGAAGTGCTGGATGGCGGCACGGCTGGTCTGGAGCTAATGGAGGCGATGGCGAATCGCGAGCATCTGATTGTGGCCGATGCGGTGCTAACTGGCCAGCCGCCGGGCAGTGTCGCGGTGCTGCGTGATAAAGAGATCCCCGCCATGTTTAGCCGCAAAGTGTCGCCCCATCAACTGGGGCTATGTGATGTGCTGATGGCGCTACAACTGACTGATGAGTTCCCGCGCCAACTGACACTGGTGGGCGTGGTGCCGGAGTCACTGGCGCCGGGGATCGGCCTGACCTCGACCGTGACGCAAGCAATGGAACCGGCACTGGAACAGATCCTGGCGGCGCTGCGGGCCAGTGGCGTCACCCTCAACCGACGGGAAGAGAGTCATGTCTGATGTGATTACCGGCCATCAACACCATCCGGCGGCATTGCTGGAGAGTCGCTTTGGTCAGATAGCGGCTGAGTCGATGCGCGGTTTGCCGTTTTACCGCGACCACATCCCACTGCGGGCCTGTGGATTTCAGCTATTTGAGCAGCAGTGGATTGGCGCGCTATTGACACCGTGGATGCTGAGTTTAGTGGTGTTACCGGGGCCGAGTCAGAGCTGGCAGCGCCGCACTGTGGGTGAGCGACTGATGCTAGCGCTGCCTTGTGGCACCATCGGTTTTACCGTCAGCGAAGTGGCGGGCTGTGGCCAATACCTGAGTCGCTCGCTGATGTCGCCACTGGATACTACCCTCAGCGCGGAGCGGGCGCTGCAACTGGCAGAGCAAAGTGCGCGCATGGCGCTCTCACTGCCGGTGGTAGATGCCGACGGCCCTGCCAATCCACGGCGGCGCGCTTTGTTTAATAAAGTTAGCCAAATAAAGAATCAGCATGCATGAAATCAGCTTATGCCTCAGCACGCTAGAGCTGATTGAACAGCAGGCGCAGCGCCACGGTGCCAAACGGGTAACCGCAGTATGGCTAGAGATTGGGGCGCTCTCTTGCATTGAAGAGAGCGCCCTGCGATTCAGTTTTGATGTCGCTAGCCGCCAGACACTGGCCGCCGATTGCCAACTGCATCTCAGCTACTTGCCGGCAACGGCTTGGTGCTGGGAGTGTAGCGCCAGCGTAGAGATTGAACGGCATGATGCCGGGTGCCCGCATTGCGGCAGCCATGCTCTGCAAGTAGAGAGTGGCGGCAATTTGCAGGTGAAACAGATAGAAGTGGAATAATTCTGAAGGAGTGAGTTCCTATGTGTACCACTTGTGGCTGCGCCAGCGGCGAGAGAAAAATCGAGGGCGACGACAGTCACCATCACGACCATCACGACCATCATGACGGCCACCACCATCATGACCATCACGACCATCATGACGGCCACCACCATCATGACCATCACGACCATGATGATGGCCACCACCATCATGACCAGCACGACAGTGATACCAATGCGGCAAACATTCAGCATAAGCATAAACACAAATATGTCGCCAAAGGCACACAGCCAGTCATTGTCCATCACCACTATTACTACCATCAAGGCGATGTCCATCACCACTATCATGGTAAAGGCGCTGAGCATGACAAAGCCCCTGAGTCGCTGACTTTCTCTGAACCCGACGACACTGATGCGCCCGCCGTGGAGCCTTTTACCCCGCAGCTACATGCCGATCAACAAGGGCTGCATTACGGGCAAGGTGAGGCCGGTAGCCATGCGCCGGGGATGGGGCAGCGCCGTTTGCTGCAAATCGAGCAAGATGTGCTGAGTAAAAATAACCAGTTAGCCAGCCATAACCGTGAGCATTTTGTTGAGCAACATATTCTGGCGCTGAATCTGGTCTCCAGCCCCGGTTCCGGCAAAACGACCTTGTTGACCACTACTCTGCGACGGCTGGCAGGGCTGGTGCCTTGCGCGGTGATTGAAGGCGATCAGCAAACCACCCACGATGCCGAGCGCATTCGTGCCACGGGGGTGCCGGCGATTCAGGTCAATACCGGCAAAGGCTGCCATCTGGATGCGCAGATGGTGCATGATGCCGCGCACCGCTTGGATCTGAGCAATGACAGCCTGCTATTTATTGAAAATGTCGGCAATTTGGTTTGCCCCGCCAGCTTTGATCTGGGGGAGCGCCATAAAGTGGCGGTGCTCTCAGTGACCGAAGGCGAAGATAAGCCGTTGAAATACCCCCATATGTTTGCCGCATCCAGCTTGATGATTATCAATAAAATCGATCTGCTGCCCTATCTGGATTTCGATATTGAGCAGTGCATCGCCTATGCCCGCCAGGTGAATCCGGGCATTCAGGTGATTGCCCTGTCCGCCAGTAGCGGCGAGGGGATGGATCTGTGGCTGGAGTGGCTGGAGGCGCAGCGATGTGCTTAGGCGTACCCGGTAAAATTGTGGCTGTCGGTGAGGATATCCACCAGCTGGCTTGGGTCGAGGTGAGCGGCGTAAAACGTGAGATCAATATCGCGCTAGTGTGTGATGAATCACCAGCGGCCCTACTCGGCCAATGGGTATTGGTGCATGTCGGCTTCGCCATGAGCTTGCTTGATGAGGAGGAGGCCCGGCAGACACTGGCCGCGCTGGCCCATATGCAGGCGGTTGGATTGGATCTGGACCATATGGCAAGTGGGGCTGGTGATGCGCTACGTTGATGAGTTCCGCGATCCCGCCTTGGTGAGCGCCTTACTGGCCCGGATCGAACACTTACTGCCGCAACTGCCGCAACTGCCGGATCAACAGTGCTTGCCATTGCAGATCATGGAGGTGTGCGGCGGTCATACCCATGCGATCTTCAAGTTTGGCCTCGATCAACTGCTGCCGGACGGGCTGGAGTTTGTCCATGGGCCGGGTTGTCCGGTGTGTGTGTTGCCGATGGGGCGTATCGACAGCTGCCTTGAAATTGCCGCCCATCCGGAGGTGATTTTCTGCACCTACGGCGACGCCATGCGCGTACCGGGGCGTAATGGCTCAATGCTAGATGCCAAGCGGCGCGGCGCGGATATTCGCGTGGTCTACTCGCCGCTGGATGCGCTGACACTGGCACAGCAAAACCCAGAGCGGGAAGTGGTGTTTTTCGGCCTGGGTTTCGAAACTACCATGCCCGCCAGTGCCTTAACTCTGCAACAGGCCAGGCGGCTCGGGCTGAGTAACTTCACCCTGTTCTGTCAGCACATCACCATCATTCCCACTCTGCGCAGCCTGCTGCAACAACCAGATGTGCGCATCGACGGCTTTCTGGCTCCCGGCCATGTCAGCATGGTGATCGGCACCACGCCATACGGCTTTATTTGCGATCAATTTTGTAAGCCGCTGGTGGTCACGGGTTTTGAACCGCTAGATATCTTGCAAGGGCTGGTGATGCTGCTGGAACAGAAGGTCAGCGGGCGCTGCGCGGTGGAGAACCAGTATCGCCGCATTGTGCCGGACAGTGGCAACTTACTGGCGCAACAGGCGCTGGCGGAGGTCTTTACCGCTAAAGCCAGCAGTGAATGGCGCGGCTTGGGCGAGATAGCCGACTCCGGTGTCCAGATAAGCCCAGCGTATCAGGCTTTCGATGCCGAGTTGCGCTTCAACCCGCAACAGCAGCGGGTCGCCGATGATCCGCGATCCCGTTGCGGTGAGGTGTTGACCGGCCGCTGCAAGCCAGATCAATGCCCGCTGTTCGGCGGCGAATGTACGCCAGAAAATGCATTTGGGGCGCTGATGGTCTCCTCCGAGGGGGCTTGCTCCGCTTACTATCAATATCGATAGTTTTCGATATCAGAGTTATGGCAAAGCTGGCCGGCGGGGAGATGTGCCGAATGGATCGTAGCGACGCAAGTCGTCGGAGCGCCCATCGGTGTAGTCGCCCCGCTAGTCTCCGAACTATAACTATTGGTTATCAAAATCAATAATCAGGCTACAACATAATGAATAACAAAGAGATTACCTTGGCTCACGGCAGTGGTGGCCGGGCGATGCAGAGCTTGATCGAGTCGCTGTTTCTGACGGCATTTTCTAACCCAGCGCTGAATGAGCGGGAAGATCAGGCGCGTATCGCGCTGGCGGATCTGGTGGCGCAAGGAGATCGACTGGCCATCTCGACCGACAGCTACGTCATTGATCCGCTTTTCTTCCCCGGTGGCGACATTGGCAAGCTGGCAGTGTGCGGCACCGCCAATGATGTGGCAGTCAGTGGCGCAACCCCGCGCTATCTCTCCTGTGGCTTTATTCTGGAAGAGGGGCTGCCGATGGCTGACCTTGAGCGCATTGTGCACTCGATGGCCGCTACCGCCCAGCAGGCGGGTATTCAGATCGTCACTGGCGATACCAAAGTGGTACAGCGCGGGGCGGCAGATAAGATCTTTATCAACACCACCGGCATCGGCGTGATCCCCGCCGAGATCCAGTGGGGAACCGCAATGATCCGTGCCGGCGATCGGATCATTGTCAGCGGCACCTTAGGTGATCATGGCGCGACCATCCTCAACCTGCGGGAAGGTTTGGGGCTGGAGGCCGAGCTGAGCAGTGATTGCGCGCTACTGGCCCCCTTGATTGCGCCACTGCGTGCTATTGCGGGGGTGAGAGCGCTGCGTGATGCAACTCGCGGTGGGGTCACCGCAATTTTGCACGAATTCGCCGCCGCCAGTGGTTGCGGCATGGAGATCAACGAAGCAGATTTGCCGCTAAAATCGGCAGTGCGCGGGATCTGCGAGCTGCTGGGGCTGGATGCGCTCAACTTTGCCAATGAAGGCAAACTGGTGCTGGTGGTCGCCCCCGAGGCGCAGCCGGTGGTATTGGCCGCACTGCATCGCCATCCGCTAGGTCTTGATGCCGCAGTGATCGGGCAAGTAACCGAACGCCAGCAGGTGCGCTTATGTGGTGCGTTTGGTGTCTCGCGGCGATTGGATCTGCCGCTCGATGAACCTTTACCGCGTATTTGTTAATCCCATTCGTACTTGAAGCCGCAGGGGTGTTAGCTGCGTTCGCTCACCCGAATCACTGACTAGTGTCAGCTCATCGGGATTTGCTTACTTGCTGCCTACCTGCGACTCCAATTACTTTTGGGATCCCAGAGTCCTTTAAGCGGCAGAGAATTAACTATCAGTGGGAGTGTGATGTGGAGACAAACGGCCTCTGCCTGCGGGTAAAAGGCAAGGTGCAGGGGGTGGGGTTTCGGCCCTATATCTGGCAGCTTGCCCACCGCTACGGGTTGCGGGGTGATGTCAGTAATGACAGCGCTGGCGTCACTATTCACTTGTGGCAATCGGCAGCGGTGGCTGACTTTTTGCGTGCGCTGCCGCAAGAGTGCCCGCCATTGGCGCAGATCGACAGCATCACCACCACCCCCTATCACTGGGGGCAACCGCCGCTGGATTTTGTGATCCACCACAGTGGGGCGGGGCAGATGGACACCCAGATTGTGCCAGATGCCGCGACCTGCGCTGCTTGCCTACATGAAATGAACGATCCCGCCGACCGCCGCTACCGCTACCCCTTTATCAACTGCACCCACTGCGGCCCGCGCTTCACTATCATCCACCGGATGCCCTACGATCGCCCAGACACGGCTATGGGCGAATTTCCGCTGTGTGCGGCTTGTCAGGCAGAATATGACCATCCCGCCGATCGCCGTTTTCATGCCCAACCCAATGCCTGTGCGGCGTGTGGCCCGCAACTATGGTTGAGCGAGGCGAATGGGCAAGCCGTGGCCCATGGCTTTAGTGCGCTAGAGCAGGCCGCGCAAGCCCTGCTGGCGGGCGAGATCGTCGCCATCAAAGGCTTGGGCGGTTTTCATCTGGCGGTGGATGCCACTAATGCCGCTGCGGTGGCCCGTTTAAGACGGCGCAAGCAGCGGCCCTCTAAGCCACTGGCGGTGATGCTGCCGAGTGAGGAGTGGCTGACGCGCTGCGTGCAGAGCGCTGATAATGACGCACTGCTCCGATTACTGCGCAGCCCAGCGGCTCCGATTGTCCTGGTCGCGAAACAGCCCGACAGCCCGCTCTGTGCGGCAGTCGCGCCGCAATTAGCTGAAATTGGCGTCATGCTAGCGGCCAATCCGCTGCAACATTTGTTGCTGCAACAGGTGGCGCGCCCGCTGGTGATGACCTCCGGCAATGGCAGTGGCAAGCCTCCGGCGCTCAGTAATGAGCAAGCCCTGAGCGCCCTGAGTGATATCGCCGATCACTGGCTGCTACACAACCGGCAAATTGTGCAGCGGGCTGATGACTCACTGGTACGTTTCACGGCACAAGGGGCTGAAATGCTACGCCGTGCCCGTGGCTATGTGCCGGATAGCTGCGAACTACCGCCGGGATTTAGTCAACAGCCGGCGATTCTGGCGCTGGGCGCTGACATGAAAAACACCTTTTGTCTGCTGCGCAACCACACTGCGGTCTTGAGCCAGCACTTAGGGGATCTGGCGGATAGCGATATCGCGCAGCAACAGCAGCAGCTTTTGGCGCTGTTTTGCCAGATTTACCACTTCACGCCGCAGGCGGTGGTGGTGGATGCCCACCCCGCTTATGTCAGTCACCAATTGGGTAAACAGTGGGCCGCACAGCGGGAGATCCCCTGTGTGGCGGTGCTGCATCACCATGCGCATCTGGCGGCTTGTCTGGCCGAGCATGGCTGGCCGCGAGAGGGCGGGGCGGTGATTGGTCTGGCGCTGGATGGGCTGGGCTATGGTGCTGAGGGGCAGCTGTGGGGCGGCGAATGCCTGCTAGTGGATTATGCCAACTGTGAATATCTGGGCGGCTTGCCAGCGGTGGCGCTACCCGGTGGTGATCTGGCCTCCCGCCAGCCGTGGCGCAACCTGCTGGCACAGTTGCAGCGTTTTGTTCCGCACTGGCAACAGTTACCTGAAGCGGCGGCAATTGCGCAGCCGCAGGGGATGATGTTGGCGCGCGCTATTGAGCGCGGGATCAATGCACCGTTGGCCTCCTCGACTGGGCGGTTATTTGATGCGGTCGCCGCTGCGCTGCATATTGTTCCGTCGTCGATAAGCTGGGAGGGGGAAGCGGCCTGCTTGCTGGAAGCGCTGGCAGGGCAGAGCGCCCAAACCGCCCCGCCGGTCACTCTACCGCTGCGTGATAATCAACTGGATTTAGCCACCTTTTGGCAGCAGTGGCTGGCCTATGATGCCTCACCAGCTGAGCGGGCTTATGCTTTCCACTTTGCACTGGCGCAGGGTTTTGCCGCCCTGGCCCGTCAAGCCGCTCAGCGTTTTAGCATTGATACTATTGCCTTTTCTGGCGGTGTGCTGCACAACCGACTGCTGCGAAAGTTACTTTGCGCGCAGTTGAGCGACTTTCAGCTCTTGCTGCCGCAGCGTCTACCTGCTGGTGATGGTGGATTAGCCTTGGGGCAAGCACTGATTGTGGCGGCCCGTGGTGTTGCTGGGCGATAGTCATTGCCCCGAGACCGAGCGGTGTTGGGTGGTGCGGCAGTTAGTCGAAATAGGCATTGCGGATAAGCACCGATAAATCATGCAATCTCATTGGCTTGCCCAATAAGTAACCCTGCACTTCATCACACATTAGCGACTGTAAATAGCCCAGTTGCGCCTCGGTTTCAACCCCTTCTGCCGTCACTGTCATTGAGAGTGCATGACCAAGATTAATGATGCCCTCGACAATCGACTGCCCCTCATGTGATTCAGCCAGCTCATCAATAAAGCTTTTATCAATCTTCAGCCCATCAAACGGGAAGCGGCGCAGATAGTTTAGTGATGAGTAGCCCGTGCCAAAATCATCCATCGATAAGCGCACGCCAAGGGCTTTGAGCGCCGTCATGGTCTTAAATGCCCCGTCGGCATCTTCAATCATGATCCGCTCGGTGATCTCCAGCTCCAGCCGATGGCTGGGCAGCCCTGTTAGCAGTAGCACTTGTCGCACCCGCTCAATCAGGCGCTGGCTGCGGAATTCAATGGCGGAAATATTGACCGAAACAATCAGTGACGGATGCCATGTGGAGGCATCCTGACACGCCTGCAACATAGTCCAGTCGCTGATTGAGGTGATAAGCCCGGTCTCTTCTGCCAGCGCAATAAATTGATCCGGCATCAGCAGCCCCAGCACCGGGTGATTCCAGCGCACCAGAGCTTCGGCACCAGTTAGTTGCGTGCCTTCGATGCGGTAACGCGGCTGGTAATAGAGGCTGAATTCGTTGTGTTTGACGGCTTGACGTAAAAATCGCTCCAGTTCACTGCGCTGCATTAGCCGATCATTCATCTCACTGGAGTAGAAACTCCAGTGGTTAAGGTCACTGTTTTTGGCTTCATACATGGCAATATCGGCAAAGCGCAATAGCTCCTCGGCCTGCATGGAGTCTTGCGGAGCCAGCGCGATACCGATGCTGGCACTGATATAAATATCCTGATCATTAATGACGTAAGGGCTTTCGATGTGCGTAATCACGCGGGCGCAGAGCTGCTCAATCTCCTTGATTGAGGAGAGGCCGGTAATAATCAGAATGAACTCATCTCCCCCCTGACGGGCCACTAAATCTTGATCGCGCAAACAACTTCTTAGCCGCTCAGAGACTTGATGCAGCACCTTATCGCCAGCAATATGACCGAAGGTGTCGTTAACCGGCTTAAATTTATCCAAATCAACATTGAGAATAACCAGCGGGTGCGGTGAGGCGGCGAGATTTCGCAGCTTATTTTCCAGAAACTCTTTCATTCGCAGACGATTAGGTAAACCTGTCAGCGCATCATGCAAAGAGAGGTGCTGAATACGCTCCTGCGCTTCTATTTCTCGGGTGATATCCGATGCGGTGCCACGGAAACCGATGGTTTCGCCATTTTTGATAATGGGTTTGGCATAAATACGGCAGATCCGTTTCTCGCCTTGGGCAGAGAAATAGGTGCATTGCAGCTCATTGCGCGACTCGGTGAGATGGGTATGTTGCAGCCAGGAGCGGAGCGGAATAATCTCGCAATTGAGCAGCGAATCCAGATTACGCCCTAGCCAATGCTCCACACTTAATCCGGTGATGGTTAAAAAACGCTGAGACAGATAGGTGATGCGCAGATTGGCATCGGTCTCCCATAACCAGTCAGTGGCGGCTTCGGCGACATGACGAAAACGCTCTTCGCTGGCTATCAAGGCGGCTCTATTTTCATCGGCAATCTGTGCTTCGGACATTGCACGCCTTAGTACCAGCCAGCCGGATAGCCCTAGGATCAGTGCAACCAGTGCCAGCAGCGGGAGCAAGATATTGAGCAGTTGTGCACCGGGCATATTTTGGTTCCAGTGCAGCGCCAGCGTACTATTATCATCTGAGGATAGCAGCATTGACGGGTTGGCGGCGGCATCCTCTTTGTCTCGAGGTGTGCGCAGTTGATGGATACCATAATCTTCGCCTAAGGCACTTAGCTCAGTTTGGGTCAGAAAATCGATAAAAACTAAAACAGAAGGTGCACCGGCGACTGATTTAACGCGCGGGTCACTGCCGGTGGTTAAGGCCGCGGCGGCCACGATCACCGGTTGCCCCGCCACCTCAATGGTTTCTGTCGCGATATATTGTTGTGTCGCCCGCTGGCGTGCCGCATCAATAATGGGGGTAATATCTTGGCCGAGCCAATCTAGCAAACTGGTACTGGCCAACTGCCCTTTGATGACGGAGTAGCGGGTCTTTCCCTGCCCATCAACCACAAATACGCCTTCATAGCGAAAGTCGTTATACAGCGACGGCCCCAGATTTTGGCTGACATAGGCCCACTCGGGGTCCACTTTGGTATGCAGATGCTCGTAAGCATCCCCCCAAAATGCATTATCTTTGATGCGAACTTTTATGGCGTCCTGGCGCATTTGCCAGGCTTTCTCTACCAGAAAACGGCTTTGGGACTGTGCTTGTTCATTCAACTGTGAGGCAATATAGATGATGCCCACCGCAGCAATAATAATGGTTGCTCCCACTAACAAGGCCATGGCCTGTAAAGTTTGTTTTGCGAAGAAAACATTATCCCCTTTTGCCCGTGTTTCCGGCCACTTGGAGTCTGTCATGGTGAATTCCCTTAGCACTGACGAAGTTCGGGCTGATAGTGAATATGATAAAAACTTTTTTTTAATCAGCAGGAAGCGATGACTCTGAGGCAATACAAGCTAGCATATTTCTGCATACATATAATTTGAGCTTAGAATAATTTAATGTTCAGATGCTGATTTTTTCAGCAAAAAAGAGAGAATTTAGAAAAAGCCTATATTATTACCGACTTAATCTTAAGGAGGTATGACCTGTTTATTCTGTGGGCGGCGCGATAAGGGGGATCATTCATCAGGCGGTGATAGGAATTTTTACCCTAAGACGTTAAAGTGACATCAGAATATTATTAATCCCGCTAAGCTTTGTTAAAGCCGCACTCAAACACATTATCCTGCCGAGAGTAAGGAATAAACCACCATGCCCACACTGAAATTGATTCGTCACAGGATAATGGCTGACATGCAGCAAGCCCGATTTGCTCGGCGACACCCTCTGACCCCTTATATTATTGCGCTACTCCTGAGTTTCAGCCCATTCGGCGCGATGGCTGCCGACGCGCCACTGCCGGCGGTGACCGTGGCGGTGGTGACCTCAGCCACGCCAGATTCGGCACTGCAATATCTGGGGCGAGTGGAAGCCATTCAAGCGGTGGATGTGACAACCCGCACTGAAGGTTTTATTGCCCGCCGGTTATTTACCGAGGGGCAGATGGTTAAGCAAGGGGAGCTGCTGTATGAGATTGATCCCGCGCTGCATCAGGCGTCAGTCACTCAGGCGCAGGCGCAGTTAGATAGCGCCACTGCCAGTGCCAACCATGCGCAGGTGAATCTCATCCGTTTGCAGCGGTTAGGCAATAATCGCTCAGTCAGTCAGGCGGAAGTGGATGAAGCGCAGGCGCAGCGGGATATCAGCCGTGCTGCGGTGGCACAGGCGCAGGCCAACTTACAAATTCAGCAGTTACAGCTCGGTTTCACCCAAATCACCGCCCCGATCAGCGGTCAAATTGGTCACAGCCGCTTTAATGTTGGCAGCCTGATTAACCCCGCCAGCGGCACCTTGGTCAGTATTGTCCAGCTTGATCCGATTCGTGTGGCGATTGCGGTCAATGAACGCGATTACATCACGGCGACCTATCAGTTATCCGCTGCGGGAACCACTGCTGATAACACTGCCCTGGCGTTTGGCAATTTCACGCCACGCATTCAACTGGCGAATGGTAAGCAGTACCCAGACAGCGGTGTTTTTGAATCCGTCGATAACCAAATTGATAAGCAGACCGGCACTGTGACGATCCGCACCCGTTTTGCCAACCCTCGGCATCTGCTGCTGCCCGGTGGGGTAGTGAATGTGTCGCTGGCGGCAGAAACGGCGAAATCAGTGATAGCGATACCCATTGCCGCGTTACAGCAGAATAAGCAGGGCCACTTTGTGTTAGTGGTGACTGATAAGGATCAGGTTGAGGTGCGGCCAGTGACCCTCGGCGAGCAGTTTGAGCAGCAATATGCAGTGAAAGATGGCCTGAAAGTGGGCGAGCGGGTGATTGTGGCGGGGCTACAACATGTGCGGCCCGGTATGACCGTCAACGCCACGGTTGCTACACCGCTGACCACGAACTAAGGGGAAGGCCAGATGCTGCATTTCTTTATCCGTCGCCCTAAGTTTGCCATTGTAATCGCCCTGGTGATCACCATTGTTGGTTGGGTGTCACTGCATGTGATCCCGGTGGAGCAATACCCCGACATCACGCCGCCAGTGGTCTCTGTCAGTGCCGTCTATCCGGGGGCCAGTGCTCGTGATGTGGCGCAAGCTATCGCTTCTCCCCTCGAGGCTCAGGTCAATGGCGTCAGCAATATGCTCTATATGGAGTCGACCAGCGCCAATAACGGCAGTTATCAGCTCAGCATTACCTTTGCCAGTGGCACCGACCCCGATATGGCGGCGGTTGAGGTGCAAAACCGCATCTCTCAGGTCAGCGCCCAGCTGCCGGCAGAGGTGAATGAAAACGGCATCTCAGTGCGCAAGCGGGCCTCCAATCTGCTGTTGGGGGTCAGTGTCTTTTCGCCAAAACAGACCCATGACGCCCTGTTTGTCAGCAACTACACCAGTATTCAGTTGCGTGATGCGATTGCGCGTATTAATGGTGTCGGTGATGTGCAGGTGTTTGGGGCGCGTGATTACAGTATGCGCGTCTGGCTGAACCCACAACGTATGGAATCGCTGAATGTCAGCGTGCAAGATATTGTCGCCGCACTACAGCAACAGAATGTGCAGGCGGCGGCGGGGCAGATTGGCTCATCCCCGTCGATGCCCGGTCAACAGCAGACCTTAACCATCAGCGGGCAGGGGCGACTGACTGACCCGCAGCAGTTTGCCAATGTGATTATTCGCAGCAATCCTCAAGGCGGGATGATTCGTCTGGGTGATGTGGCGCGCGTGGCTTTGGGGGCGCAGAACTATCAGGTGAGTGCGGCGCAAAACCAGACGGAATCGGCCTTTTTAGTGGTCTACCCGGTGCCCGGTGCTAACGCCCTAAATGTGGCGAATGGGGTGCGTGATGAGATGGCGCGCCTGTCGGCCTCTTTCCCCGAGGATCTGACCTATGAAATCAACTATGACTCCACCTTGCCGGTCACCGCGACACTGCATGAGATCGCGCTGTCACTGACCCTGACCCTGATTGTGGTGCTGGCGGTGGTGTACCTGTTTTTGCAAAGTATGCGGGCGACATTTATTGTCGCGCTAACAATTCCGGTCTCCCTGCTCGGCACCTTTGCTGTGCTGTATGTCTTTGGTTACTCAGCTAATACCCTCAGTTTGTTCGCCATCATTTTGGCGCTCACCATCGTGGTGGATGATGCCATTGTGGTGGTGGAAAACGTCGAGCGCTTATTATCGAATGACCCGAATCTGACCCCGGCGCAAGCCACCAAACAGGCGATGAGCCAGATAGCGGGGCCGATTATCGCCACTACACTGGTGCTGATGGCAGTATTCGTGCCAATAGCCATTTTGCCGGGAATCATTGGTGAGCTGTATCGCCAGTTTGCCGTGACCCTCTCAGCGGCGGTTATTTTGTCCAGTATCAATGCGTTAACCCTCAGCCCGGCGCTGTGTGCGCTGTTGCTGAAGCGGCGAACGCTGTCGACCACTGGGGTATTTGGTGGCATCAACCGTGGTTTGGATCGCGCCCGTGATGGTTATGTCTCATTGACGGGCCGTATCAGCAGCCGCGCACTATTCAGTATTGCCGCGCTGTTGCTGGTGGGATTGGCAACCTGGTGGGGCTATACCCGCCTGCCAACCTCATTTCTGCCGGAAGAAGATCAGGGCTACTTTTTTGTCAGCTTACAGCTGCCAGATGGGGCTTCCCTGAATCGGACTCAGGCGGTCATGGATCAGATGTATCAACAGGTGACCGCCAACGACGCCGTCGAGGATGTGATCAAAATCACCGGTTTCAGTCTGCTCAGTGGCAACAACGCCCCCAATGCAGGTTTTGCCATTGTGATGCTCAAACCTTGGGGGCAGCGGCCACACATTGATCAGGTGCTCGCCGCGATCCAAGCCAATTTAGCAGCCATCCCGTCGGCGATGATTATGGCGGTAAACCCGCCGGCGATTGCCGGTCTGGGGAGTGCTTCAGGCTTTGATTTGCGCATTCAGGCGCAACTGGGCCAATCACCGCAAGAGCTGGCGCAGGTCAGTCAGGGG
This sequence comes from Yersinia bercovieri ATCC 43970, assembly GCF_013282745.1. Lineage (NCBI taxonomy): Bacteria > Pseudomonadati > Pseudomonadota > Gammaproteobacteria > Enterobacterales > Yersiniaceae > Yersinia > Yersinia bercovieri. Next base: position 645,370 of record NZ_CP054044.1, on the reverse strand, counting down.
ATTATTTTTGCCGCCAATCAGGATCCGAAACTGAGCCGGGTATTTACCACCTTCAGCGCCTCAGTACCTGAAACCAATTTGAGCATTGATCGTGACCGCGCCGCGCTGCTACAGGTGCCAGTTAGCCGCATTTTCCAAACCTTGCAGACCTCGCTTGGGGGGATGAACGCTGGTGATTTCACCTTGAACAACCGCATGTTCCGCGTGCAATTGCAAAATGATATGGATTTTCGCCAGCGCACGGCGCAGATCAATAGCTTGAATGTGCGCAGTGATAATGGGGCGCTGGTCAGTTTGGCTAATTTGGTCACCCTGACGCCGTCGGTCGGTGCACCATTTATCAGTAATTTCAACCAGTTCCCATCAGTCGCGGTGAGCGGCTCGGCGGCCGAGGGGGCCAGTTCGGGTCAGGCCATGGCGGCGATGGAAGCCCTGTTGGCGCAGAATTTACCGCAAGGTTACAGCTATAGCTGGAGTGGCATGTCATGGCAGGAGCAGCAAACCGGCGGGCAGGTGATGCTTATTTATCTGGCGGCGTTGGTGTTCGCTTATCTGTTTTTAGTCGCTCAGTATGAGAGCTGGAGCATTCCGCTGGTGGTGATACTGTCGGTGGTGTTTGCCGTGGGGGGGGCGGTGGCCGGGTTGTCAGCCATGGGCTTTGCCAATGATGTTTATGCGCAAATCGGGTTGGTGCTACTGATTGGGCTGGCGGCCAAGAATGCCATCTTAATTGTTGAGTTCTCTAAAGCCCGACGGGAAGAGGGGGCCAGTATTGCTGAGGCCGCGCAGGATGGGGCTAAACAGCGCTTCCGTGCGGTGATGATGACGGCAATCTCATTTATTCTTGGTGTGATGCCGCTGGTTTTCGCCAGTGGTGCCGGGGCGATGAGCCGCCAAATTATCGGTATTACTGTATTTGGCGGCATGTTGATGGCGACCGCAGTGGGGATTCTGTTTATTCCGGCGCTCTATCTACATATTCAGCGGCTGCGGGAGTGGGCCAAATCCCGCAAGCAGCCTTCGGATGAAGGTTCGCAACACTAAAATCACTCCCGGATGAAGAGTGTCGGCAGGGCGCTGTTCATCTGGGCTTGGTTGAATAGAGATCACTCTATTATAGATATTCTATATTGTTGTCAGAAGAGGAGATCTGCTCGATTTTGAGCACACAGAAAAACCAGAATCATTCTGCTGTATCTTTGTGCATCTGCTGCGAAACAGTGCGAGAAATGCCTACAATCAGTGCCTCTCTCCTATTATCTCACTCATTATCATCATAAAAAATACGGGTATATCCACGCATTAGCGGATGCCCCGTATTTGGTACAAACTTTGCTTTAGCCCTAGACCGCACTATATACCGTTAAATTGCTTTGATAGGGGTAAGGTATGTCACAGGTGAAACAAGCACCGGAATTAAAACGCACGTTGGGCAGTTTTCAATTATGGGGTATTGCTGTCGGGTTGGTTATTTCCGGCGAATATTTTGGTTGGAGCTACGGTTGGGCGCAGGCAGGGACTTTGGGCTTCCTGTTTACCGCCTTAGGCGTGGCGGCGATGTACACGGCATTTATCTTTAGTTTTACCGAATTAACCACCTCGATTCCCCATGCTGGCGGGCCGTTCGCCTATGCTCACCGCGCTTTTGGCCCCACTGGCGGTTTTATTGCCGGTCTTGCGACCTTAATTGAGTTTGTCTTTGCACCACCCGCCATTGCCATGGCTATTGGTGCCTATATTAATGTCCAATTCCCCGCCATTGACCCTAAATGGGTGGCGGTTGGCGCTTACCTAATATTTATGTCACTGAATATTCTGGGTGTCAGTATTGCTGCCACTTTTGAATTATTAGTCACGATATTGGCAATTTTTGAGTTGCTGGTCTTTATGGGGGTGGTGGCACCGGGTTTTGAAGTCAGCAACTTTGTCGCCGGGGGCTGGGCGGGTTCAGATACCTTCAGTGTTGGCGCACTGTCGGGGATTTTTGCGGCGATACCCTTTGCTATCTGGTTCTTCCTGGCGATTGAAGGCGCTTCCATGGCGGCGGAAGAGGCCAAAGATCCACAACGTACTATCCCGCGCGCTTTTATCGGCGGCATTCTGACATTAGTGGTACTGGCGCTCGGCGTGATGGTGTTTGCCGGTGGGGTTGGCGACTGGACGAAGCTGTCCAATATCAATGACCCATTACCGCAGGCCATGAAAATCATTGTTGGTAGCGACAGTGGTTGGCTGCATATGTTGGTGTGGCTCGGGCTGTTTGGTCTGATTGCCTCCTTCCATGGCATCATCATGGGCTATTCGCGCCAGATCTTTGCCCTGGCCCGCGCCGGGTATCTACCTAAGCCGCTGGCAAAAGTGAATCGGCGTTTCCGCACTCCACATCTGGCTATTCTGGCCGGTGGCGTGGTGGGGATTGCGGCGATTTTCTCCGATTCGCTGATAGTGATTGGCGGTATGCCACTGACGGCAAATATCGTCACTATGTCGGTGTTTGGTGCCATCGTGATGTATATCATCTCAATGCTGTCACTCTTTAAGCTGAGACAAACCGAGCCACGTTTGACACGCCCATTCTCTGCTCCGCTCTACCCGTTTGCGCCAGCATTGGCGCTGGTTTTGGCCGTGGTCTGTCTGGTCGCGATGGTCTATTACAATCCACTGTTGGCGCTGATTTTCGCCGCAATGATGTTGGCCGGTTATCTCTATTTCCGCCTGACTCACCGCTCGCGCGCTGCGGCTGCATTCGATCCGCAACTGAGTGGTGCCGAGTAATTTCGCATTGGTGGTGTCGACGTCATCACTACAGGCTGCTTCGGTAGCCTGCTGAACTAAGGGACGCGTTATGTATCAGACCACCTTGAGCCATCGCAGCTATCACTTTGGCGATCTACGGGAGTTGATGGCGAAAGCCTCACCTGCCCGTTCGGGGGACTATTTGGCGGGTGTGGCGGCAGAAACAGCAGAAGAGCGCATGGCGGCCCGCATGGCACTGGCCGATGTGCCGCTAAAAACATTCTTACAGCAGATGCTGATCCCGTATGAGCAGGATGAAGTGACCCGGCTGATTATTGATAGCCATGACCAACCGGCTTTTGCTCCGATAGCCCACCTCACGGTGGGGGATTTTCGCGACTGGCTGCTCAGTGAGCGCACCGACAGTGCAATATTGGCGCAGGTCAGTGCGGGCATTACCCCAGAAATGGCGGCAGCAGTAAGCAAAATCATGCGCAATCAGGATCTGATTCTGGTGGCGAAGAAGTGCCGTGTCATCACCCGTTTTCGCAATACTATTGGCCTGCCCGGCCATCTGAGTGTGCGACTACAGCCTAACCACCCGACGGACAGTTTACCGGGCATCGCCGCCAGTATGCTTGACGGCCTGCTGTATGGCAGTGGCGACGCGGTAATTGGCATCAATCCTGCCAGTGACAGCTTGCCACTGCTAGAAAAACTGAATTATATGCTGGACGATGTCATCAGCCGTTTTGCGATCCCCACCCAATCCTGCGTGCTAACCCACGTCACCAATACCATTAAATTGATTGAGCGCGGTGCGCCAGTGGATTTGGTGTTTCAGTCAATTGCGGGTAGTGAAGCGGCGAACGCCGGATTTGGCATCAACCTCGCTCTATTGGAAGAGGCACAGCTTGCCGCATTGAGTCTCAAACGCGGCACCTTGGGCGATAATGTGATGTATTTCGAGACTGGGCAGGGCAGTTGCCTCTCCGGCAACGCCCATTTTGGTGTCGATCAACAAAGCTGCGAAGCGCGCGCTTATGCCATTGCCCGCCGCTTCTCTCCGTTGCTCACCAATACAGTGGTGGGTTTTATCGGGCCGGAATATCTCTACGACGGAAAACAGATTATTCGCGCCGGTTTGGAGGACCATTTTTGCGGCAAATTGCTTGGCGTGCCGCTCGGTTGCGATGTCTGCTACACCAATCATGCACAAGCAGATCAAGATGATATGGACACCTTGCTGACCTTGTTGGGGGCGGCGGGACTGACCTTTATGATGGGCGTCCCGGGGGCGGATGACATCATGCTGAATTATCAAAGCACCTCTTTTCATGATGCGCTCTATATCCGCCAATTACTCGGCTTGAAACATGCGCCCGAGTTTGGCCAATGGTTGGAAAAAATGCACATTATGGATGCACAGGGGCAACTACTTGATGCAGGGATTAATCATCCATTACTGAAACAACTGCCCTATATGGAGGTGTCCTGATGAGTCGTCGCGAGATAGATCTGCTCCATCACAACCCGTGGCAAGCCCTGCGGCAGTTTACGGCGGCGCGCATCGCACTGGGGCGCAGCGGGGCCAGTTTGCCTACCGCTGAATTGCTAAAATTTGGCCTGGCCCATGCCCAAGCTTGTGATGCGGTGCATCAGCCCTTTCTCAGCGAAGAGCTTGCCAGCCAGCTAGCAGAGTTAGGGCTGCGAACAATAACGGCTAACAGTGCGGCACCGGATCGCTTGACCTATCTGCGCCGCCCAGATTTGGGGCGAAAACTCTCGCCGCAAAGTCATGATCAACTGTGTGCATGGCCAGATAAGCAAGCGGATCTGTTGTTGGTTATTGGCGATGGATTGTCATCAAAAGCGGTGCATCGACAAGCTGTTCCGCTGATAGTGGCACTGTTGCCCTATTTGCACACTCTAGGTTTGTCACTAGCACCCATTGTCCTGGCGCACCAATCTCGGGTGGCATTGGGCGATGATGCAGGTGAATGTCTGCAAGCCAAAGTTGTAGTTATGCTAATTGGTGAACGGCCGGGACTTTCATCGCCAGACAGTTTGGGGGTTTATATGACTTGGGGGCCGAATATCCGGCGGCTGGAGTCCGAGCGCAACTGTATTTCCAATATCCGACCCGAGGGATTAGATTATCCGCAGGCAGCATTTAAATTGGCATGGCTGTTGGAACACTCTTTCCAGCGGCGCTTATCTGGTGTGCAACTCAAAGATGAGAGTGATAACCCAGCACTGCATGGCCAAGTAAGTCCCGCTTATGTAATTGATGGCATGAATGGAATGTCCAACTAGATATAGCTGCAATACCAGCTAGAACAGCGCATATAACCTTTTATTTCCGCAGTTTAAGTGGCTATTTTGGTATGGTTCAATTAGCCACTCTACTGCTTTATAGTCAATTCACCCTACACATCTCCTCTATTTACAACTATTCTTATAAATCTACAATAAAGTTTTTAACCCTTAATCGGTACTACCATTTATCTGTGGGTTTGACTTTATATCGTGGAGCAACAGGGTAAATAAGGAAGAAAAATGGGACTCAGAAGAAAGAGTGTTAAACCGATGCAAATCAATGACATTACCATCATTGATGACACCAAATTGAAGAGAGCGATTACCGCCGCGGCGCTGGGCAATGCAATGGAGTGGTTCGATTTTGGGGTGTATGGTTTCGTCGCATTCGCCCTTGGACAGGTGTTTTTCCCCGGCGCTGACCCAGGTCTCCAGATGATCGCCGCATTGGCTACTTTCTCCGTGCCTTTCCTGGTTCGCCCCCTCGGTGGCCTATTTTTTGGTGCCTTGGGTGACAAGTATGGGCGGCAAAAAGTCCTGTCTGTCACCATTATTATTATGTCGGTCAGTACCTTCTGTATTGGTTTGATCCCCTCTTATGCCTCGATAGGTATTTGGGCACCGATACTGCTGTTATTGGCAAAACTGGCGCAGGGTTTCTCTGTCGGTGGCGAATATACGGGGGCCGCTATTTTTGTTGCTGAGTATTCACCGGACAGAAAGCGCGGTTTTCTGGGTAGTTGGCTGGACTTTGGCTCTATTGCCGGTTTCGTCTTAGGGGCCGGGGTGGTGCTGCTGATCTCCAGTATCGTCGGCGAGGCCCAGTTTCTCGAGTGGGGATGGCGGATCCCATTCTTCATTGCTGCGCCATTAGGACTGATTGGTATCTACCTGCGTCATGCGCTTGAAGAGACGCCGACCTTCCAACAGCATGTGGATAAAATTGATAGTGATTCGCGTAACAGTATTGCCGAGCCACCTAGAGTCTCTTTCCGCGAGATTCTCACCAAGCAATGGAAAAACCTGACTATTTGCGTCGGCATCGTGATTGCCACCAATGTCACCTATTACATGCTACTGACCTATATGCCGAGCTATCTCTCTCATAGCCTGCACTACTCAGAAGATCATGGCGTCTTGATCATTATCGCCATCATGCTCGGAATGTTATTTGTCCAGCCAGTCATGGGGTTAATGAGTGATAGATATGGCCGAAAACCTTTTATTATTTTCGGCAGTCTCGGGCTGTTTATTCTCGCGATCCCCAGCTTTATCCTGATTAATAGCGGTGTTATCGGTTTGATATTTTGTGGTTTGCTGATTTTAGCCATTTTGCTTAACTGCTTTACCGGAGTGATGGCTTCAATATTACCGGCGATGTTCCCAACCCATATTCGCTACAGTGCCTTGGCTATCGCTTTTAATGTCTCGGTACTGGTTGCTGGCCTGACCCCAACGGCTGCCGCATGGTTGGTTGAAACCACGCAAAATCTCTTTATGCCGGCTTATTATCTGATGGTGGTGGCACTTATTGGGCTGGTTACTGGGATATTTATGAAGGAGACGGCGAATAAGCCGCTGAAAGGGGCGACACCAGCCGCGTCTGATCGGGCGGAGGCTAAAGAGATATTGCAGGAGCACCATGACCATATCGAACAGAATATTGAAGATATTGATCAGCAAATAGCGGAGTTGGAGAAGAAGCGTAAAAATCTGATTGCTCAACATCCTGATATTGATTAATCCGCATTGTGAGGGATATCACGGGTTGAATTTGATTTAAATCAATAAAAGCCATTTCTATACAATCACTTACCTTTCTATTCAAATCTATCTTTGACCCTCCCCTTAGGGGAGGGCTTAGATTATTGCGACTTACATTGAGATTATGACTCTTATCGACAGGACCCTCACAATGAATAAAACCTTCGCTTTCGCTACCCGACTGGCGGTTATTGCTTTAGCCGCAATGACTTTCAGCCATTTTGTTTCTGCGCAAACAACTACCAGCGCTGAAAATAACTTTCTGGCTCAACAGGGTTTAGCCGGAAAAACCACTGAGCAGATGATTGAGGCGATTGATCAGTCGAAACAGGCGCGGCCTCTACCCTATTCAGCCTCGGTCACCGGCACCGAACTAAAATTATCGGATGGACAACAGCAACTCTCTTTCCCGCTGGGCGATAAGTTTTATCTCTCATTTGCGCCTTTCGTGAAGCAAACTCACCCTTGCTTTAATCACAGTTTATCCGGCTGCCGTGGTGAAATGGCGGAGACGACATTTGATGTCAAGATTACTGATAACGCCGGGAAAGTGATCATGCAGGATAAGTTAACCAGTTACCCAAATGGCTTTATTGGTGTGTGGCTGCCGCGTAATAGCGAAGGGACGATTGAGGTGAGCTATCAGGGCCTTAAGGCAGTATCACCTTTTGCTACCCATGCTGAGAGCCAAACTTGTATGACCACACTACAGCTGAAAAAATAGATCCCACCGGATATTAGGCTTAAATTGAAATCAGTGGGGATCAGTCATCAACGGCACATATCATTTGGTATGTGCCGTTTTTATGGTCAGCATCCGCTTAATCCAAAGGCTCTTCCTGCACTTCCAGCACATGGTAGGCCGTCGAGCAAAATAGTGAGTTTAAGCGCTTCATATCCCCTAGCAGCCCCATATGCAGGCTACTGGTTTCAATGCTCTGGACGTTTTGCTGATGCAGACGTTCAACGTGAGAGTGGGAGTAGCGGCGGTTCAGCAGGCGGAAACGGTGCTTGGCACGGCGCAGGCGCTTGGCGTTATTGATATCACGCGATAAAAATACCGACATGCCCAAATCCAGATTCGCCACCAGTCGAGTATGCAGGGTATTTAGCTCCTCAAAGCCCTCTGCGGAAAATGGCTTCTGGGCATTGAGGGATTTGGCGGCGACATCGGCGGTCATGCGGCCAATAATATCGCCAGCCTGTTGCAGGTTGACGGCGGTATCAATAATTTCTGCCCAGCGGCGTGAGTCAATCTCACCCAATTCATCTTGTTGAATTTGCGCCAGATAGAGCTTAATCGCGCTATACAGCATGTCCACTTCATCTTCCAGCAAACCCACTTCATGTTTTTGCTGCTTGTTGCCCTCGAGCACCTCTTTAAAGCGAAAGAGCATCTGCTCCAATACATCACCCATGCGCAGAGTTTCCCGCACCGCATTAGCGAGCGCCAGTGATGGCGTGTCGATGGCGGTAATATCAAGATAGCGCGGGGCTGAGGGCAGCGCGCTATTGGGGTCATCTTTAACTAATCGGCTACAGATGCGGGTCATCACTTCCACCAATGGCAGCATCAGTAAACAGCGCAGCAGGTTATAGAACACGTGGAAGTAGATGACCACCTCGGCGGCAGGGAGGTTCTGACCGAGCAACCACTGCGCTAAGGTATTGACCCATGGCAGCACCAAAATACAGCCGATCACTTTAAATAATAAGCTCCCTAACACCACTTGTCGGGAGATAGCATTCTGCCCACGGCTGCTGATCAGTGCCAGTAAACCGCTGCCCAGATTTGAGCCGATCACAATGCACAGGGCGATATTCAGTGGCACTAAGCCGGTGGCGGCCAGTGTGGCGGTTAGCAATACGGCGGCCAGACTGGAGTAGCTGATCATGGCGAACAGTGCGCCGATCAATAACGCCAAAATGGTATCGCCGGTCAGGGAGGAGAAAATGGCCTGCACGGCGGTGGCCTGGGTAATTGGCCCGGCGGAGGTGACAATCAGTTGCAGCGCCAGAATAATCAGCCCAAGGCCAATCCCCACGCGGCCCATCTGGCCAATGCGGCTTTTGCGCTGGCCGAGAAAGGTAATCACCCCGATTAAAATCAGCAGCGGCGATAGCCAGGAGAGATCAAAGGTCAGCACCCGTGCCATCAGCGCGGTGCCGACATCGGCACCTAACATGATAACCAGTGCAGGCGACAATGAGATCAACCCCTGCGAGACAAAAGAGATCACTAGCAGCGCGGTGGCATTGCTGCTTTGCACCAGTGCCGTCACCCCAATCCCCGCCATAAACGCGGTCGGTTTTTTCTGGATACTGGCACTTAGAATTCGGCGCAAATCAGCGCCATAAACCCGCATGATGCCGGTACGGACAATGTGTGTTCCCCAAACTAGCAGGGCGACGGAAGAGAGCAGGTGAAGCAGTGTCAGCATAGTTAATCTCAGTTGTGGTAAAGCGGTAGCCTTACACTGATTTAAGTCAGATCCTATTTAAGCGGGGCCGCCCGACAGCGAAAAGCCCCAAGATGGATAGCTATGATAGCTGATACCTGCCGAACAGGTGCTCAACCAGACTAATGATAACAACTTAGGGCGTGATAAAGCGTCGCCAAGAGTTTTTTATTATCAACAGCTTGCAGTATCGTGACCGGTTTACCTTTGGGGGCCGGAATGCCAACATCCAAACGCAAACTCTCTGGGCTGAAACGCAAGGTCATGCCACGGGTCAGTGCCCCCTCCAGCGCCACATCTAGGTAGTCGCTGCCGGTGGTGACGATGCTTTTATCCAGCAACCAGGCGACCACCAGTGCATCATGCACCCAACAGCCCGGCAACTGACGAGTCTGCATTGAGTAGCTGATCCACGGACGGATAGTCTCCACCAGATAGCGGCTGAGTGGCGACTCAATTTGCGCGATTTTATCCAAATCCTGATGCAGCAGTTGGGTCTGGGTGGTGACATCCAAAGGTGCGAGGGTGATATTCGCGCCACTGGTCAGTACCATATGGGCCGCTTCTGGATCGAAACCAAAATTGGTGTCTTTCAGGTAACCATCGACATTAAAAACCCCGCCCATGATAGCAATTTCGGCGACCGATGAGGCCAACTGCGGATAGAGCTGCATCGCGTGGGCGATATTGGTCAATGGGCCGATAGCCACCAAGGTTATCTCACCGGGGTTATTACAAATTAATTCACCTATGGCATGGGCCGCCAGTGGTGCATTGGGTGCCACAACGGGTGGGCGCGCTGTTTGCTGCCAAAGTGCGGTTAATCCACTTTTGGTTGCGCCATTATCCAGTTTGTCGCGCCATGGTTCGGGTGGCTCAACCAGCGCCTGCGAGGCCCCACGAACAATGGGGACACTCAATCCCAGACGGTTGACTAAATCATGGGCAACAGAGAACCCCACCTCGCTTGGGGTGTTGCCCGCCACGATGGTGATTAATTCTAAGGCTATTTCCGGGGCCGCGATGGCCAGTGCCAGGGCTAAACCATCATCGACATTGGCGCCGGGTACGCCATTTCCTGGGTCACAATCAATAATTAAACGCATATTTTTTATCTTTTTTATGTTGGAAACTAATCTCTTTTACTTCTGGAGCAGCCGCAGGACTCACCGAGTTGCAGTGAGAAATTGAATTCGCGAATAGTTGGCGCGCCGCTCCAGTTTTTCAGCATTTCGATAGCGGCTTTCGCCATTGCATCCACCGGTTGGCGTACAGTGGTCAATGACGGCACGTTATATTCAGATTCGATGTGCCGTTAAAGCAGATAAGCGCCAGATCCTTAGGTGCCGTCAGATTGTGTTCGGCCATGGCCCGCAGACAGCCAAACGCCTGTAATTCATTGGTGGTAAACAGGGCTTGTGGCAACCGCCCTTTTAGCATCTGCTGTGCCGCCTGATAACCACCGGGGCGGGTATAGCTGGTCGCGAAAATCCACTCATTGCGCACGGGCAATCCGGCCTGTAGCAAGGCATCGCGCCAACCATTGACCCTATCTTGAGTATTAAGCATATCCAGCGGCCCGCAAATAATGGCGATTTCACGATGGCCATGCTCAATCAGATGTTGGGTCGCCTGAAACGCCGCTGCACGTTCATCCACCCGAATGGCGCAGACTTGCTGCGCAGGGTCGACTCTATCGAGCATCACAAAGGGTGTGGCGGTGGACTGAATCAATTCGATATAGGGATGGTGGTCGACACTGGTATACAGCAAACCATCAACCTGACGAAGCAGCAGGTTATTAATGAGTTCGAATTCACGCTGACGAGAGTCACCGGCGTCGCCCAGCAGCAACACTTGCCCATTGGCAAAGGCTTCACGTTGCAGGGCATGGGCCATTGAGGAGATAAAAGGGTTGGAGATATTGGGCACCACCAGACCATAGGTTTTAGTGGTGCCGGACGCCAATGCTCTGGCAATTCCATTGGGGCGGTAACCGGTTTTTTCGATAGCATCCAGCACACGTTGCCTGGTTAGCTCAGCTACCGGACGCGGCCCGTTATTAATGACATAACTCACCACTGCCACAGAGGTACCCGCTTCGCGGGCCACATCAGAACGTGTAATACGGTTGACCAAAGTTACCTACTTAATCTGCAAACAGATGCCAAACATCCCTGAAGGGGTTATCCCCAGTAAAGCGGGTGCTAAACTCACTTTACCGTGAAAGGCAGGTAATTTCTGTATTAAATCGCATACTTCAAGCTGCCTGTGTGTTGGCTACATTCGTTACTCGACCCATCCATGGGTCGCGGCATTAAATTGCATCTTCTGGCAGATTGAGGTCACGTCCGCGCGTCTCAGGGGCAAAGAAGGTGGTGACAAAGCCGATTCCTGCCATAACAGCAAAGTACAGGGCGATTGGCCACCAGTGGCCGGTGAAGGTCAACATGGCTGCGGCCATCAGTGGGGCAGTGCCGCCGGACAAAATGGAACCTAGCTCTTTAGCCACCGCCATCTTGGTGTAGCGGTTAGTCACGCCAAACAACTCAACGCCCCACGCCGCTTGCACGCCGAAGATACCCAGTGATGCCAGGCCCATACCCACAATGATAGTTGCCATTACAATAATTGGCTCGCGGGTTTCCAACAGCATAAAGGCCGGGAACGCATAGATAATCAATAACAGGCAGAACCAGCGGTAGGTGATACGGCGACCAAAACGATCCGACAGATAGCCCGCCAATGGGATGATCAGGAAGCCGAGGCAGGAGGCGATAAACACCGCCATGGTCGGCACCGACTTATCAACCATCAGCACTTTGGCGACATAACCAATCATAAAGCCCTGGGCCAGATAAGAGGGGCCGTTCTCGCCGATACGCAAGCCCACCATGATCCAGAAGGATTTACTGCGCTGCCAGAAGCTGCGGTTATCCACTTCTGCAATGTGCTCACGACCCAGTGCCAGTGCTTGTTGGCGCTGCTGCTCCAGCACCAGTTTTTGGCGTTCAAATACTGGGCTTTCACGCATATGGCGGCGAATAAACAGCGCGGCACCGGCGATTAAAATGCTGGAGAGGAACGGAATACGCCAGCCCCAATCAAGCAAACTCTGTTTGTCCATCTGCAACACTAACAACCAAACTAGCGCTGCCAGTAACGTGCCGCTGTTAGAGCCTAATGCAATAATTGAGGAGACCAGACCGCGTCTTTTGGCTGGGGCATACTCCCCCAACATCACTGCACCGCCGGAGAGTTCAGCGCCAGCCCCTAATCCTTGCATAAAGCGTAAAAAAGCCAGGGAGGCCGGGGCCCATAGGCCAATAGAGGCATAACTGGGGATTAAACCAATGAGAGTGGTGGATGCCCCCATCAAGGTAATAGTGGTAATCATCACCACTTTTCGGCCCTTGCGGTCACCGAGTCTGCCGAACAACAGTGCGCCAATGGGGCGAGCAATGAAGCCGACAGAGTAGGTGGCAAAGCTAGATAACAAGGCAATCGCCGGTGTTGCTTCAGGGAAGAAGACATCACCAAATATTATGCCAGCAGCTAAACCATAGAGTGCGAAATCCGCATACTCCATGGCGGTGCCGAGCCAGCATGAAAAGGTTGCGCGCCAAAAGTCTTTGCGACCTTCGGGCGTAGCCAGACGCTCTTCCGCAGCCATGCTCTCTGATGGAGCATTGTCTGCCGCCGAGCTATTTAGTGAAGTCATTAAAAAGGTTCCCCTGGTGTTGAAGCATCATGTTCACGCATTAATGTTTGCTTATTCGCCTTGCACCCAGCCACTGAGATAAGCGGGCTAAAAGATGCAGGATGAGAAACATTAACAAACATTAATCTTTACCTTCCTTTTTAGTGTATCTACCCGCGTAGATAGGTCAATCTAATTATTAAATCTTTAGAGATTGTTCACAAAACTGTCATGTAACTGAGCGGGATTTGCACGGGATAGCTGTGGTGGCCGGATTAAAGTGGCTTTTTAACCTGTTCATCACAGGCAGAGATAGGTATTATCTCGACATTAGTAATGCAAATCATTAGCGTTAGCACTCAAGGATCTTTACATTCCCACTTTTCAGGAGAGAAAATGCGATTACGTCTGGCTCTATTTTCATCATTACTGGCAGCCACTGTTGCGATGACTGGTTGTGATGACTCATCTACGGCTTCAGAACCATCAGCAAAAATCAGCATTGAACATGCTCAAGGGAGCACCCAGGTTCCGCTAAACCCGCAAAAAGTCATCATATTGAACCCATCCGTATTGGATACCGCCGATGCACTGAACATTAAAGTGGCCGGTGTCCCGCAGACCAGTGCCCATCTGCCCGCATTTTTATCCAAATACAGTAGCCCTGAGTATTTGAACGCCGGCACACTTTTTGAACCCAACTATGAAGCACTGAGCCAGGAAAAACCTGACCTGATCATCGCGGGTGGTCGTGCGCAAGATGCCTATGACAAACTGAGCGCCATCGCGCCCACTATCGCACTGGATATTGATCCCCAGCACTTTACCCAGAGTCTGACTCAGCGCACTGAACAACTGGCCTCAATATTTGGCAAAGAGGAAGAGGCGAAGGTGCTACTGGGCACATTCACCGCCCAGATAGATGAGATCAAGCAGAAATCGGCTAACGCAGGTTCAGCCATGGTGGTGATGGTCAGCGGCGGGAAAATGTCTGCCTACACCCCCGGTTCCCGGTTTGGTTTTGTCTTTGATGAGCTGGGATTCAAACCTGCGGCCGTCTTCACAGAAACAGGCAGTCATGGGAATGTGGTGACCTCGGAATTCATTCTTAATGCCAACCCTGACTGGCTATTTGTGCTGGATCGCGACAATGCGATTGGTCGGGCTGAAGGGCAATCTGCACAACAAGTGCTCGATAACCCGCTGATTAATAAAACCAAAGCATGGCAAAAAAACCAGGTTGTCTATCTTGATTCGGCCTCACTCTATATTGCGGGCGGTGTGCAGAGCTATATGCAACTGATGGATAAAATTGCCTCAGTGCTGGATCAACAAGCAGCAGCTCAGTAATCATTACTAATGAAAAATCTTGGCTTTATCGCCGGCCTGGTTAGCTTACTGGGCCTGATGATGTGCAGTTTGTTCATCGGTGCCGGACATGTCACCTTGGCGGATGTCTGGTCAGACTCGGATATGCGCGACATCTTTCTACTTAGCCGAGTGCCGCGAACACTGGCATTGGTTCTGGCGGGTAGTGCGATGAGTGTTGCCGGTCTGATTATGCAGATGTTGACACAAAATCGTTTTGTCGAGCCATCAATTGCGGGAACCACCCAGTCGGCCAGCCTTGGCTTGTTGTTGGTGATGGTTTTCAGCCCCTCAGCGCCAGTGATAGTCAAAATGCTGGTCGCCACAGTATTTGCGATGGGCGGCACTGCGCTGTTTATGCTGCTACTGGCACGAATGAGGATGAAATCGGCGCTCATGGTGCCGCTAACCGGCATTATGCTGGGGGCGGTATTTAGTGCAGTAACCACCTTTTTGGCGATGGAGTTCGATCTCCTGCAATCGCTAGGTAGCTGGGAATCCGGTGATTTCTCTGGTGTGCTACAGGGCCGTTATGAGCTGCTGTGGATAGTGGGCGCTCTGACGTTGATTGCCTGCCTGATCGCGGATCGCTTTACCGTTGCCGGAATGGGCCGGGACTTCTCGGTCAATGTTGGCTTGAATTATCAACGCGTTATGATGGTCGGGATGTCCATTATTGCCATCATCAGCGGTGTGGTCGTGGTGGTCATTGGTGTGCTTCCTTTCCTCGGTTTGATTGTACCCAATATTGTCAGCATGGCGATGGGGGACAATCTACGCCGAACCATACCTTGGGTGGCGCTGTGCGGCGGTGGGCTGGTGGTTTTATGCGACATTATTGGCCGGTTGATCAGTTATCCATTTGAAATACCTGCCAGCGTTATTTTAGGGGCCATTGGCGCACTGGTTTTTCTGTTATTAATTGTTGGGACGAAACGCCATGCAGGCTAGTGAGTATTCTGCAAAAGAGGGCCAGCTTCAGGTAAATAGCCGGGCGCTAAGCATTCCTGCAAAAAGGTTAGTGTTACTGAGCCTAATTGCCCTTGCCGCTATTATCATCTTCATGACGATTAATCTTAAGGGCAATATTCAGTATATTTTGGTTCACCGTGGTCTTATTTTAGCCACTATGCTGTTGGTGGCATTTGCCGCAGGTATCGCCACCATATTATTCCAAACTGTCACCAATAATCGAATCTTAACGCCGTCAGTGATGGGGCTTGAGGCGCTATTTATCCTCATTCAGACAATGTTGATATTCTTTATCGATGCCAATGGTTTCAAAGTGTTGGGTGTCACCGGTAAGTTTCTTTGTGAATCGGCATTGCTGCTGCTGTTTTCGGTATTTCTTTACCGCTGGTTACTGAGCGGGGTGGGGATCAATCTGCACAAAGTGCTGCTGGTGGGATTGGTGTGCGGCACCTTATTCCGCAGTTTATCCAACTTGATGCAGCGCCTGCTCTCGCCGGGGGAATTTGCCATCTTACAGGGGAGGCTGTTCGCTACTTTTACGCGAGCTGCCCCGGAAATTATCGCCCTGTCCACTGGGATAATTGTGATGGTGGGTATTATCGTTTGGCGCATGCGCTATTGCCTCGATATTATCGCCCTTGGCAGAAATACCGCGATTAATTTGGGTGTCGCCTATCAGAAAAAAATAACCGCGATCCTCCTCTTGGTCTCGTTATTGGTGGCTATCTCGACGGCACTTGTTGGGCCGCTGACATTTTTAGGCTTGCTGATTGCTAATCTGGCTTATCCCATTGTGGGGTCATTCCGGCATCAATATTTGCTACCGGGTGTATTTCTGCTGGGGACCATTACCTTGGTCGGTGGCCAATTGATCCTCGAACGTCTACTGAACATGTCGGGAACACTGTCGGTGGTGATTGAGTTTATTGGTGGCGCGCTATTTATTTATCTTTTAATAAAAAAGGCTCCAGTGTGATTGAAATTAATGACATTAATAAAAAATACCAGGACACAGCGGTGCTCAATAATATCAATGAGAGCATTCCTTCTGGTGGAATTACCTCAATCATTGGGCCAAATGGTGCCGGTAAGTCTACGTTATTGTCGATCATGAGCCGTTTGCTGATGCCGGATCTGGGCCGCGTACTGTTTAATGGGCTAGATGTAGCGAAAACGTCCGGGGATAAGCTTGCAACTATCCTCTCTGTTTTGCGCCAAGAGAATCACTTCACTAGCCGCCTGACAGTGTCGGATTTAGTTGGATTTGGCCGCTACCCCTATTCGAAAGGGCGACTTAACGAGAGTGACCGCCAGCATATTGATGCCGCGATGGAGTTCCTCAATCTGATGGCGCTAAAAGATCGCTACCTTGACGAGCTTTCCGGCGGGCAGCGGCAACGGGCATATGTCGCCATGGTGCTTTGCCAGGATACAAAATATATCTTGCTGGATGAGCCATTAAATAATCTTGATATGAAGCATTGCGTGGCGATGATGAAGCAATTGCGGCGTGCTGCCGATGAGCTGCACAAAACCATCATACTGGTTATCCATGATATCAATTTCGCCTCAGCTTACTCCGACCATATGATCGCCATGAAAAACGGTGAGGTAATATATCGGGGCGCGCCTGAAGAGATGATGAAACCTGATATTCTGGAGGAGATTTTCGATATAAAAGTCAGCATAGAAAAAGTGCAAGAGCAGCATATTGCGGTGTATTACCGCTGAGTCATTAATAACCTAATTTATAGCTCGGTGACTGGCGGGGCGACTGCACCGATGGGCGCTCCGGCGGCTCACGCCGTTACGACCCATTCGGCACATTTCCCCGTTAATCAACTTTGTCCACAGTCTGAAGGCTTGAGTATTCTCTACTTAAGCCTTTTTGCTCTATTTGTGGCAAATAGATCCGCGGCAAATAAGCATCGCGTTATATTGCGGCGTACTCTCCGGTGCCTTCCGGCCACGGCGTTAGTAAGTCATATCCGGACTCGGTAACGGCAATAGTGTGCTCCCATTGTGCCGACAGAGAGCGGTCTTTGGTGACCACAGTCCAGCCATCAGACAGTACGCTGGTTGCGGCTTTGCCGGCATTAATCATCGGTTCAATGGTAAAAATCATGCCCGGTTTGAGGATCATGCCAGTCCCTGCAATCCCATAGTGCAGCACTTGTGGTGCCGTATGATACTCCTGACCCACGCCGTGACCACAATACTCCCTGACGACAGAGAAGCCCGCCCCCTCTGCGACATGCTGAATGGCAGCCCCAATATCACCGAGCGTCGCTCCTGGGCGCACAACTTTAATACCCTCGACCATAGATAAATAGGTGATATCAACCAGACGTTTGGCCCTGACTGATGGCTCACCGACAAAATACATTCTGCTGGTATCGCCATACCAACCCTCTTTAATAATGGCCACATCAATATTCACAATATCGCCATTCTTGAGTTTTTTATCTGAGGGAATGCCGTGACAGACCACATGATTGACGGAGGTGCAAACAGTATGAGCATAACCGTGATAACCAATGTTGGCGGGAGTGACCTTCAGCTCATTAATAATGTAATCGTGGCACAAGCGATCAATTTCATCCGTCGTAACGCCAGCAAGAACATAAGGGGTGATTATTTCTAATACCTTAGCCGCTGCGTGACCTGCGGCGCGGGCCATTTCAATCTCAGCGGCTGAGTGGATTTTTACTGCTGTCATTGTACTTCCTCTGCTTTATTCAGAAGAGCTTCATTTTGAATCATTCTGGTAATGTCAGCTCCCCCTTGTAATTCTGCCTGAACCAGTGCCCGGGCAAGCTCATGATGAGTCAATTGGGGATAAAGCTCAGCCAGCATCCCCATCTTGAGCCAGTGCTCAGCCTGTGAATTGATTGAGCGACTCATCGCATTACTGGCGATACGCAGGTTTTCATGCATCAAATCGGAGATTTTTACGATACCCATAACCATAAAATGCCTATACGAAACATACATGGAACATATATTGCCACAAGTGCGGGTAAAATACATCTCTCAAAGCATTCAAAATGAGATACCCAAAGCACGCATTAATATTAAATTAAATCTGCATACCGTCGGGGATTAAAAGAGAATAGAACTACATCATAAAGCCGTATCAAAACTAAAATGTATTTAATATTGTTCTTAGTTAAATTATAAGTATTTTATGGTGTAATTATTTTCAATTTGAAACTATTAACTTAATAGGGTGCTGTGTTAATCATCCCATCCTGACTCTGTTTTTTGTTATTGAATTTTACTATATTAATATGGTTCTCATTCAGGTGGTCGCACTCCATAACATGCCTTAAACTTTTCAATGATGAAGTAAATATTCAAAAATATAATTATTTGCGTTGGTATCTTTTGTTTTTTTAACTTATTTACTTACTCATTTGTTTTACTGATTTCTTTAAATTAAATGATATTTTATTGTTATAAATCAATATGGCTGTGGTTGTTTGGTTTTTCAGGGATATTTGGGCTATTGAGGAGAGGAGGATCTCATTATTTTTTATTGACGATAAAAATAAATTGTAAATGGCGTTTTTGTAGGCATAATTCTCGAAAATAATTTTATATCTTACATTCCATATATATTTGGGAAAGGAATTCCTTGTGTCTCGCATCTGCAATTCTATATTAATAGCCACTGTTCTATTGCTGGCGAGTGCTATTCCCTACGCCAGTTATGGCGCGGAATCCCCCCCGTTGAGCAAAGTATTCATCAACAAACCCGGCAACGAGCACTGGAAGAGCGCCTGGCACCCTCAACGCCAGATGTGCGCTTATCGGCCCCTGCGCCCTCTTTGGGGCGTATCTCCTTCCCCGCAGAAAAACCCTGCTTTGTTATTGAGCGCGTAAAAATCAGTGGCGCAGAGCCGCTCCCCCGCTGGTTGCCACTGCAACGCCTCGCCAGTCAGGCGCAAGGGCAGTGTCTGGGGGGGCAGGGCATTAATCTGCTGATGAGCCAGTTGCAAAACCGCCTGATCGATCACGGCTATGTCACCAGCCGAGTGTTGGCCCCGCAGCAGGACTTGAACAGCGGCACACTGGTGCTACAAGTGGTGCCCGGCACAATACGCCATGTGGCGCTGACCCCCGACAGTGACCGCCATGTCACGCTGTTCAGCGCCTTCCCCGCCCGCCCCGGTAACCTGTTGGATCTACGTGATATTGAGCAGGGGCTGGAGAATCTCCAGCGCGTGCCGACAGTGCAGACCAGCATGGAGTTGATCCCCGGCGATGCCCCCGGCGAGACCGATATTGCCCTGAGCTGGCAGCAGAGCAAAATGTGGCGGCTGGCGGCCTCACTGGATGACTCCGGCACCCGCAGCACCGGCCGCTATCAAGGCGGCGCAACCCTGTTTCTGGATAACCCGCTCTCCCTGAGTGACCTGTTTTATCTCTCTGCTGGCGGCTCAATCAAAAACCGTGGCGAAAAAGGCACCAACAACCTGACGGGCCACTACTCGCTGCCGTTCGGTTACTGGACCGTCGGCATGACCGCCAGCAGTTATGACTATCACCAGACAGTGGCGGGCCTCAATGGTGACTACCACTACAGTGGCGAAAGTGAAAATGTGACGCTGCAACTCAGCCGCCTGCTACACCGCAATGCCAGCCAAAAAACCACTTTTACTTACGATGTGCTGACCCGCGCGTCGAAAAACTACATCAATGATACCGAAGTGGAAGTGCAGCGCCGCCGCACCTCAGCCTGGCGTGTCGGGCTGCAACATCGCCACTTTATCTCGCAGGCCACGCTGGACGCGGGTATCAGTTATCAGCGCGGCACCCGCTGGTTCGGTGCCATGCCCGCGCAGGAAGAGTATGTCGGCGACGCCACTGCCCTGAGCAAAATCCTGCGGCTGAATGCGCAGCTGGATATTCCTTTCACCATCCAAAAACAGAACTTCCATTACAACCTGCAATATCAGCGCCAAAGCAGCAGCACGCCGCTGACGCCACAGGATCAATTCAGTATCGGTGGCCGCTGGTCAGTGCGCGGTTTTGATGACGAACGCACGCTGAATGCTGATCGTGGCTGGACGGTGCGCAATGATCTCGGCTGGTACACGCCACTGCCGGGGCATGAGCTGTATGTCGGCATGGATTACGGCGAAGTCGGCGGTCGCAGTGACCCTTATCTGCTCGGTCACCATCTGGCCGGTGGTGTGGTCGGGGTGCGCGGCAGTGTACTGAAGACCCGCTATGACCTGTTTGCTGGCCGCCCCTTCTCTAAACCCGATGGTTTCAAAACTGACGACGTGACGATGGGCTTTAGCCTGAACTGGCAGTACTGATGTGTCCGATCCCCCCATTCATCAAGGATGAACCATGAATAAGAACCTGTATCGTATCGTGTTCAACAAGGCGCGTGGGCTGTTGATGGTGGTGGCGGATATCGCCGCGTCCGGTCGGGCCGCCTCGTCGCCCTCGTCAGGTGTTGGTCATACTCAGCACCGCTGTGTCACTGCTTTATCGCGGCTGAGCTTTAGCCTGCTACTGGCACTGGGCTGCGTCTCGTTATCCGCTCAGGCCAATATTGTTGCCGACGGCAGTGCGCCGGGTAATCAACAGCCGACCATTATCAGCAGCGCCAACGGCACCCCACAGGTCAATATTCAGGCACCGAGCAGCGGCGGGGTGTCGCGCAACGTTTACAGCCAGTTTGATGTCGATAATCGCGGCGTGATCCTCAATAACGGCCAGGGGGTTAACCAGACCCAACTCGGCGGTTTTATCAATGGCAACCCGTCGCTGGCGCGGGGTGAGGCCAGTATTATCCTCAATGAAGTCAACAGCCGTGACCCCAGCAAGCTCAATGGCTATATCGAAGTGGCCGGACGCAAAGCGCAGGTGGTTATCGCCAATCCGGCGGGCATTACCTGTGAGGGCTGCGGCTTTATCAACGCCAACCGCGCCACCCTGACCACCGGTCAGGTACTGCTCAATAACGGCCAGCTCACCGGTTACGATGTGGATCGCGGTGAAATCATCATTCAGGGCAAAGGGCTGGACAGCAGCCGTCAGGATCATACCGACCTGATTGCCCGCTCGGTCAAAGTCAATGCCGGCATCTGGGCCAGTGATCTGAAAGTCACCGCCGGGCGCAATCAGGTGGATGCCGCGCACCAAAATATTAGCGCCAAAGCCGCCGATGGCAGCCCGCGCCCCACTGTGGCGGTGGATGTCGCCAATTTGGGTGGCATGTACGCCGATAAAATCCGCCTGATTGGCACTGAAAGCGGTGTTGGCGTGCGCAATGCCGGTGAGATAGGCGCGTCAGCCGGTGATATCACTATCACGGCGGATGGCATGCTGGTAAACAGCGGCCAGATTAACAGTGCTCAACATCTGGCAGTGAATACCGCCGTCGGCATAGAGAACGCGGGTGTGCTCTATGCGCAGGGCAATACCCAGCTCACCACCGCCGGTAAGCTCAGTAACAGCGGCACTATCGCGGCGGCGGGTGATACCTCACTGCGCGCGGCGGAGGTGAACAGCAGCCGCGACTCGGTACTGGGGGCGGGCGTCAAGTCCGACAACAGCACCATCACCAGTGGCACATTGCGTATCGACGCCAGCGGTAAGCTTACCGCGCAGGGGAAAAATGTGAGCGGCACGGCGCAGCTATTGAATGCGCACAGCATCGATCTGAGCGGCAGCCAAACTGAGAGCCGTGATCTCACACTCAGCGCGCAAGGCGGGCCAATTGATCTCAGCGGAGCCAAATTATCCGCCAGTCAGCGCCTGTCTGCCGCGACCGCTTCTCTGCTACGCACAGATAATGCCCGCCTGATTGGCGAGAAAATCACCCTCGACGCGCAATCGCTCTCCAATGTCGGCGGCGTGATAGCCCAAACCGGAACTACAGATTTAAATCTGAATCTGCCGGGTTATATTGATAACCGGGATGGCAAAATCCTCTCTAGCGGCACACTCGCGTTGCAAGCCGAGAGCTTGAACAGCAGCGGCAACAGCTTGCTGGGCGCAGGTGTGCAGAGCGATGGCAAGCTGGCCCAGAGTGGGGAGCTTAATGTCGCCACCCGTCAGGCATTGATTGCTCAAGGGCAAAATGTGGCCGCAGGTGCCATGGCATTAACAGGCAGCCGGGTTGATCTGACCGGTAGCCAGACTCAAGCTAGCAATATCACCATCACTGCCCGTGACGGCGATGTTTCTACTCAAGACGCGACCGTGATGACACCCGGAACTCTTGCGATCACCGCCGCAGCAGACCCGAAACAAACACTGAATAACAGCGGCGGTAAATTACATGCGGATAATATCCAGCTCAATCTCGCCAGGCTGGATAGCAGCAAAGGGGAAATAGCGGCCGCCACCGACATGTGGATTCGGCTGCAAAGTGATTTTACTCACCAAGCTGGCGCACGTTTAACGGCGGGGCGTGATCTGCACTTTAACACCAGTGGAGCACTGATTAACCAGTATAAACTGGAAGCCGGGCGAGATATGCAACTCACGGCGCTCAGTATCAGCAACAGCAATGCCGATAACAGCAGCGCCCTACTGGCCGGTCGGGATTTGTCATTGAACACCGATAGCCTGTTTAACAGCGGAACTCTTTATGCAACCGGAGTTGGGCAATTTACTGTTAACGGAAATGCCGAAAATCTGGGTGAGATCTACACCGAACAACAATTGACTTTAGTCTCTGCTGGCAATCTGGATAATCGCGGTGTGGTACAAACTCGCGGGAATATGCAGTTATCCACACAGGGCTATCTCAACAATAGCGGTACCCTGTACGGTGCGGGTGATCACATGGGGCTATCTGTCACCGGTAACCTGACCAATAAGGGCAGCCTGTATGCCGCCAAGGGGTACTTACACCTGTTAACTGAGGGCAATCTGGATAACAGCGGCAGCCTCTATGGCGCGGGGAACAGTGAGCTAACCGTGCAGGGTAATGCGGTTAACTCCGGCTCCGTTTATACCGCAGGCGCACTACAGTGGCAGTCTGGCGCAAGTGTACATAACAGCGGTTCCATTGCCGCACTTGGCAACCTCCAACTGAGTGCTAGCGACTTACTCAGCAGCACTCCGTCCCTGATAGCGGCGGGTTTGACAGCAGACGGTAGCCACGCCAACAGCGGTGATTTAACTATCACGACTGAACACGACTTGATTGCTCAAGGGCAAAATATCGCCGCAGGAACATTGGCGCTGTCAGGTAGCCAACTTGATTTAACTGGCAGCCAGACTCAGGCTAATGCAATCACCCTGGCGGCCAAATCGGCAGATATCACCTTAACTGAAGCGGTGGTTAAAGCGGCGACGCAGCTGTCGGCCAACACCAGCACATTGCTGCGCACCGATAAGGCTCACCTGATTGCCGAACAGATAACCCTCGCCGCGCAATCACTCTCCAATCTTGGCGGTGTGATAGCGCAAACCGGAGCGACAGATTTCAATCTGAATCTGCCGGGCTATCTGGATAACCGCGGTGGCACCCTGCTCTCTAAAGGCAATGTGGCGGTCAATGCACAGCGCCTTGATAGCAACAGCACCAGCCTATTGGCTGCTGGGGTGCAGAGTGATGGTCGCCTGACAGATGCCGGTGATCTGGCGGTAACCACCGGTCAGGACTTAATCGCGCAAGGGCAAACCCTCGCCGCGGGGGCTATGACGTTAACCGGTAGCCGGGTTAGTCTTGCCGATAGCCACACGCAAGCCCGTGAGATGAATATTATCGCCAACAGTGGTGATGTCAGCACGCAGCGCGCCAACATCATCTCCCTTGGCTCACTGACCATCAGCGCGGGCGCTAATGCAGGTCAAACCCTCAATAACCAAGGTGGTGCGCTGGCGGCGAATAACATCTCATTGAATCTTGGTCAGTTTGATGGCGGCGCAGGTAAAGTTACCGCCAGTCAGGATCTGACCATTGGTTTACTGAGTGATTTCAATAATCTGGCCGGCTCTACACTCAAGGCTGGTCGAGATTTAACCTTTACCACTCATGGTGCCTTAACCAATGATGGGCAGTTGTTGGCAGGCCGAAAACTCAGTACCGACTCCACCACTTTGTTCAACCGCGGCAGCATTATTGGCGCAGAAGCCACACTTAAAGCGCGGGAGCGCATCACCAACTCTGGCCCTAACGCCCTGATCGGGGCCACCGATGAGAACGGCACCTTAGCCTTACTGGCGCCAGTGATTGAAAACAGTGATACCGCCACCAACACAGACAGCGCCCCGAGCACCACCATTTTAGGGATGGGTAAGGTCATTCTGGCGGGCGGGCAAGATAATGGCGGAAATTACCAAACGGCGGCTCAGGTGCTCAATATTTCCGGTCTGATTGAATCTGGCAAAGATCTGCTGGTTTACGCCACGACACTGACCAATCGCCGCCATATTCTCACCGCCAATAGCAATTTCGTTGCGGCTGGAACGGAGAGTGGAACAGCTTACTGGACAGCAGCAAACCCCGACATCCCCGGCGGGCGCTATGCTGAACCACCCCATGGCGGCTCCATGAACAGCGACTATATTGGCACAAACTATACGTCGACTATTGCCAAAAACAGCATCGATAAAATCAGCCCTGAAGCGCAACTGTTAGCGGGAGGAAGCTTAACGCCTCATGTTGGTACACTGGAAAATTACTGGAGTAAAATCAGTGCGCAAGGCGAGATTGACCTCTCGAGTGTCACCCTAAACCAAGATGGTTGGGGGAGTGCACAACGGCTGATCGAAAGAACCACCTCCACCGGTGAGTGGCGCTACCGCACCTACAAAGGCAATTTGTGGGGCACCGGTTGGGGGCCAGAGGTAAGGGAGCACGCGACCAACCAATACGCCTCCACTCTTACGGCGAAAACCATTAGTGGCAGTGGGGCGACTATTCACAATGGGGCAAACTCCGGCGCAACCACCCCACCGGGTGATCGCGACAATACCGGCAAAGAGATTGCTGTCGAGTTTGACGGTATTTCGCTAACACTTCCCAGCGGTGGGCTGTATCAACTCAATACAGACAAAGGCCACTACGCGCCAAGCCCGGAAGGTGACCTCTCGCTTGGCAGTATCAATAACCCGTCGCCCCTTGATCCCAACTTGGGCGGCACCAACCTTGCTACCCCTGGTCGTGCAGTGAGTGGTGGCTACCTCATAGAGACCAACCCTGCGTTTGCCAACCTAAATAACTGGCGCGGCTCGGACTACGTGCTCCAGCAGCTGAATAACGACCCTTCAGTGATCCACAAACGTCTGGGGGACAATATTTATGAGCAGCGTCTGGTGCGGGATCAGGTGCTGGCGTTGACCGGGCAAACCGTCGCCACTGGCTACAGTGATGCGCAGGCGCAGTTCGAGCAACTCTTTGCGGCGGGCCTCGAGTACAGTAAGGCGTTCAATCTTGCCCTCGGCACTCACCTCAGTGCTGAGCAGATGGCGGCATTAACCGGCAATATTGTGCTGATGGAGACCCGTGAAGTGGCCGGGCAAACCGTGCTGGTGCCGGTGGTCTATCTGGCGGGGGTGAAACCGGGTGACCTACAGGCCAACGGCGCGTTGATTGCCGCCAATAATATCGAATTGACTGATATGCAGGGGTTAACCAATCAGGGGGCGATTAAAGCCACCAATAACCTGCAAATCAGCATGGCCAAAGATATCACTCTGACCAGCAATGGCGGCCTGCTTCAGGCGGGCGGCAATATGCAACTCAGCACACTGAACAGTGATATTGATCTGACCGGCGCGCGGCTAAATGCCACCAATCTGCAACTGGATAGCGGCCGTGATCTGATACTGCGCACTGATAGTGAACAACTCAGCAGCAATGGCGCAGTGCTGCGCAATCAAACCATCCTCGGGCCGCTGGCGAGTATTAATGTCACCAATAATGCGGTGATCAACAGTGATCGTGACTTTATCATGCAAGGCGCGGGCCTCAATGTCGGCAAGGATCTTCAGGTCAATACTGGTGGCGACTGGCTGCTGAATACCGTACAGACCCGCGACCAGATCAGTGCAAATTATGGTTATGGCCACGCCAGCAGTGAACATATTCGCCATCTGGGTAGTGAGGTGAATGTCGGCGGTGCGCTGACCGCCAAGGTTGATAATCTGACCGCCGTGGGGGCCAACATCAATGCCGGCACTATTGATGTGCAGGCGCAGAATATTAACCTCAGCGCGGCGACCGACAGCCTACAGGTCACCGGTAAAGCCACCACTAAGCGCCATAGCGACTCAGTGGATCTCTATGATGAAACCCTGCTGGGTAGCCAGTTAAATGCGAAGGGCGATATCAATTTACAGGCGGCAAAAGATATCACCCTCAGCGCCAGCGCGATACAAACTGACGGCGCGCTGAAGCTGGCGGCGGGCGGCGATGTCACCTTGACTACACAGACCGAACAGCATGATGAACTGCGCATTCATACCGGTAAGCACAAAGGTCTGGCTTCCAGCTCCACCACGCACACCGAAGACAGCCGGAGCCAGACACTGGCGGTCGGCTCGATGCTCTCGGCGGGTTCGCTTGATATCAGCGGCAAAAATATTGCGGTCAGCGGCAGCAATGTGGTGGCCGACAATGATGTTAGCCTGCGGGCGAAAGAGAACCTCACCATCGGCACCGCGCAACAGCGCGAGAGCGAATCTCACCTGTATGAGAAGAAAAAATCCGGCCTGATGAGCACCGGCGGCATTGGTGTTACGGTGGGCAGTAACCGTCAAAAAACCACCGATCAGGCGCAAACCCTAACGAATATCGGCAGCACGGTGGGCAGTCTGGGGGGCAATGTCACTCTTGAGGCCGGCGATCAGTTAACCCTCCACGGCAGCGAGGTGATCGCGGGCAAAGACATCGCCC